>DAOPOS010000003.1:0-201344 GCA_035358035.1 Syntrophales bacterium
AACCCTGGACATCCACCGCGTCAGGATGGCGCTCTCCCCCTGAGCTACGTGCCTGCGTATGCCTTCCCTCCGGAAGGGAGGGTTAACTAACAGCAAAATCCCCTTGTGTCAAGGCAAAATTTGCCTTTTTCAGCCGGCGTGGTTCACGAAGCGGACGAAGCGGACGATGTAGACCGCGCCCGAGACGATCGTGAAGAGCGCCGTCAGTCCGTAGACGACCCCAAAGGTGTTCAGCGGGAGCGTCACCTCGAGGCTCTTGACGGTGAGCGCGAGGAGCACCGTCCCGATCTGCAGCGTCGTCGTGACCTTGCTGACGAAGGCCGGCTTCATGGCGAAATCGACCTCCATGAGCGTCATCACGAGGATGCCCGAGAGGATGATCAGGTCGCGGCTGATCACGAGGACCGTGAGCCACCCCGGAATCACGTGGAAGATCGACAGGGTGATGAAGCAGGAGGCGAGCAGGGCCTTGTCGGCGGCGGGGTCGAGGTAGGCGCCCAGGACCGTCTGCTGGTGCCAGAGCCTGGCCAGCGCGCCGTCCAGGGCGTCCGTGATCCCCGCGATGCCGAAGCAGATGAGGGCGTCGAAGTACTCGCCCTGGATGAGCAGGATCACGACCGCCGGCACCAGGACGATCCGGAAGAGCGAGAGCAGGTTGGGTATATTCATCTTTTAATTCAATTCCCGCACGGGGCGCCGCCGCCCTAGGGCTGAGGCGCGGTGTTTGGGCCCTCCTTGCCCGCCTCCCTGTCCCGCGCCTTGTTCCAGTCCACCCAGGGGTCGCGGTCCTCTTCCGGCTTGAAGTCCTTGGGCTTTTCCGCCGTTCCGTCCGGACGGACCACGATCTGCTGCATGGACTTCAGGATGTACACCCACTCCTCCATCGTCACCACGCGCGGTCCCGGGATGGACTTCGGGCCTTCGATCTTCGTCGGCGGACCGATCACCGCCGGCGCCTGCGGCGGGGGCGGGGCTTCGGCGCTGCCCGACACGTGGACGGTTCCGTCGTAGACCCGGACCAGATTGGATTTATCCTCGTTCACATCCATCCGGTACACCGTCCCCCGCACACCGGCGACGGAGTTCTCGGCCATCATCTCGAAGCGGCCCTTGCCGCCGATCGCCCGGGCCACGTTGGCCCAGACGCGCCCGACGATCATGTTGAAGCGGATGCTCCGCGCCCGGCTCTGGCTCCCCGGCTCCACCTCGAGCAGGCGGAAGCGCGTGTTGTCGGCAAAGCGGACCCGCGAGCCGTCCGAAAGCACCATCTCGATGCGGGACCGGGGACCGGTGGCGACCTCGTCGGCGTCGGCCAGACGCTCGCCCACCCTCAGGGCCCGCGGCGCCCCCTGTCCGCCGATCCGAACCTGGGCGCTCCCGTCGATCGCGATCACCCGTGCGCCGCCCCTGTCCACCGTCATCGTCCGGGTCCCCTGGGCCGTTGCCGCCGTCACCCAGAACACGAGGCAGATGGCCAGAACCCATCCGCCGATCCGATAGCCCTTCTTCATGGTCGCCTCCTTGGGGATCAGGTCATTAAGATTGATGCGTCACGCTCGGGTCCCGGAAACGTCCCGGGCGCGGCTTCGCGTCCCGGGTCATCCCAGGCGATCGGGGCCGTCGGGCAGGGTGTCGAGAACGCGGTCCACGACCATCTGCATGGCCGCTTCGTAGACCTCGGACGACTTCATCTCCAGTTCCTTGGACGTGAACCCGAAATTGCGTGCCACCTCGCGGTCCTGGACGCGCCACAGCGTCGCCCCCGTTTTCGCGCTCCGGAGTTCGAGGCTGGCGGCCACCGTGGTCGGGGCATAGAGCGCCCGGTAGGCCGTCCGGCATTCGACCAGGGAGATGTACAGGACCGCGTCGATCCCGAGCAGTTCCCCGGCTACCCGGGGCGCCACGACCCCCTGCGGGCCCGTCCGCGCCCGGTAGAACGTCGCGAGTTTGTCGTCGACGAGGGTCAGGGGAATCTTCGGGTACCCCTTGAAATACAGGCCCGTGAACACCTTCTCCCTCAGGAGCCTCGCCGCCCGCGGGTCCATGTTCTCCCCCTGCACGGGCAGAACCGCGATCAGGCGGACGCCCTCCTCGCTGTACTCGGGCTTGAGCGTATGGGGGATCTTCCCGGCACAGCCGGCCATGACAGACGCCGTCAGCGCGAAAAGCACGAACAGGACCGCGCCGCGCACGAGCGCGGACCGCCGCTGCCGCCGGACACCGCGTTCACAATGCTGCGCAACCGTTCCGTTCAAGGTGCGTCCTCCGTTTCGCTCTTCAACTTCTCGATTTCCTCGCGGATGATCCGGGCGGCGATCTCGGGAAAACCCTCCCGCGCGAGGCGTTCCGCCACGGCGGGAACGATCTGGCGCGCGATGTCCCGGGCCGCCGCCTCGGCGCGCCGGATCATCTCTTCCCGAAAGGCGGCCGCGTCGGGCGGAAAGACCGGACCCTCCTCGATCACATCCGTCAGATCGAAGACGCGCCGCTGATCCGCGACGACATCGGTCAGGTCGTATATCACCTCGCCGGGGCCGGGTCCTGGCCCGGCCGGGTTTGCCCCGTCCGCCATCGCGCCCGGGAATCCGCCGTCATTCTCGCTCATTGTCCCCCCTGTCCCGGCGCGCGCCTCCCGACGCGCCGGCCGCACTGTCCCGCGTTAACACAACTGTGCCGACACTTCAACCGTATTTTTGCCGTGTCGACGGGGGTCGGATCATCGAGGCGAGGCCTTTCGGCACGGTTCCACCCCCGGTGATTCCAGGCCGATCTTTTGGTAAACGAGGCGCCGGGGCAGCCCAGTCTCCCGGGCGATGGCCTCGACCCGGTCCCGTCGCGAAAGGCCCTCCCGCGCCAGGCGCATCGCCATCTCCTGGAGATCCGCCGCGTCGACGGACGGCGCGGCGTCCCCGCCGCCGCAACCGGCAACGACCAGGGTAACCTCCCCCCGGACCGCCCCCGTCTCCAGCCTTGCGCCGATTGCGTTCAGCGGCCCCCGAAGGACCTCCTCGAAGACCTTGGTCAGTTCCCGGCAGAGCACGGCCTCCCGGTCGCCGAAGATGTCCGCGAGGTCCTTCAGCGTGGCCGCCAGCCGCCGGGGCGATTCGTAAAAGACGAGCGTCCGCGGCTCCCCCATCAGGCTTGCAAGCACCGTGCGCCGCGCCGCCGGACGCGACGGCAGGAAACCGGCAAAGAGGAAGGCGTCCGCGCAGAACCCCGAGACGCTCAGGGCCGAGGCAACGGCCGAGGCCCCCGGAACGGGAACGACCCGGATCCCCGCGGCAAGGGCCGCCCGGACCAGGCGCGCACCCGGGTCGGAGATCGCCGGCGTCCCGGCGTCCGAGATATAGGCCACGTCCTGTCCGGCCTGAAGCTTCCCGAGCAGGAGTGCCGCCCGGGACGCCTCGTTGTGCTCGTGGAGGCTGATGAGCGGGGTCGCGATTCCATGGGCCGCCAGGAGCTTCCGGCTGTGGCGCGTGTCCTCGGCGGCGACAAGGCGGACCTCCTTCAACACCCGGACGGCCCTGAGCGTGATGTCCTCCAGATTCCCGATGGGCGTTCCGACAACGAACAGCCGCCCGTTCTGACGATGCTCTTGCGGAGCCATCCCCCTCCATCCATTCCCGATATTTTTATCTTCATAGCAGAACCGCCCCCGCATTGCCACCGGCGAATTTTTCGGCTGTCGCGGTTTCGGACCGCCCACCCGCGTCACCGCCGGGATCTCATCTCCGTAAGAATCGAAGCGTTTCATGTTGACAATCCAGGAAGATTGAATTAGCGTTCGCATTCTTGTTAGCCGTCGCTCAAAAAACTGAGATGATAAACCTGATGCCCGCCACGGGGCGGGCGGAACCGGGAGAGCGGCTTTGCATCGCGAGGATTTCCCATCATGATCGATTTGCACAGCCACATCCTGCCCGGCCTGGACGACGGCGCGCGCGACCTCGAGCGCAGCCTGGACATGGCCCGGGCCTCCGTCGCGGACGGCGTCACCGACATGGTCTGCACGCCGCACTGGGTCCCCGGGAAATACGAAAATACGCGCGCGGCGATCCTGGACGCCTGCGCCGGTCTGCGCGAACGCCTGGCGGAGGCGCAGATCCCGCTTAAGCTCTGGCCCGGCGCCGAGCTGCACGTGGACACCGGCATCCCGGAGCGCATCCGGAGCGGCGAGTTGCTCACGCTCGTCGACGGCGGCAAATACGTCCTGATCGAGCTCCCCGAGGAATCCCTGCCCTCCAACCTGGAGGACTTCTTCTGGGCACTCCAGCTCGACGGGATCAAGCCGATCCTGAGCCACGTCGAGCGCAACCCCGTCCTTCAGAGCGACCCCATGCGCCTGTTCCGCTGGGTAGAGATGGGCATCCTCGCGCAGATCACCGCGGCGAGCCTCGTGCAGGAGTTTTCCGAGGAGATCCTCGATTTTTCCCGGGAGCTGATCGAGCACCGCCTCGTCCACGTCCTGGTCTCGGACGCGCACGGACTCAAGCGGCGCTCGCCGAAGCTCTCGGCCGCCCGCGACGTCGTCGCCTCGATCGCCGGCGAGTCGGCCGCCCGCCGCATGACGGAGGACATTCCCCGCCGCATCCTGGAGGGCAAGTTCGTCGAACCCGACGATCCCCTGCCCTACCGCTCCGCCAAGCGCGGGCTGCGGGCCTATTTCGACCGCTTCCTCAAATGACGGGGGGCGCACCGACAGGAGGGTGAAGAACCGCATCATGACCGCACGCATTCTCGTCACCGGCGGCGCCGGCTTCCTCGGCTCCCACCTGTGCGACCGCCTGATCGCCCAGGGTCACGACGTCCTCTGCCTCGACAACCTCTTCACGGGCAGTAAGAACAACATCCGCCACCTGCTCGGCCATCCGCGCTTCGAGTTCATCCGCCACGACATCATCAACCCCATCTACCTGGAGGTCGATGAAATCTACAACCTGGCCTGTCCCGCCTCGCCGGTCCATTACCAGGTCAATCCCATCAAGACGATCAAGACGAGCGTCATGGGCGCGATCAACACCCTCGGACTGGCCAAACGCGTGCATGCAAAAATCCTCCAGGCCTCGACCTCGGAGGTGTATGGCGATCCGGAAACGCACCCCCAGCCCGAGGCCTACTGGGGCCGCGTCAACCCCATCGGGATCCGGAGCTGCTACGACGAGGGCAAACGGGCCGCCGAGTGCCTGATGATGGACTACCACCGCCAGAACGGCGTGGCCATCAAGATCGTCCGGATCTTCAACACCTACGGTCCGCGCATGGCCGAGGGCGACGGCCGCGTGGTCAGCAACTTCATCGTCCAGGCCCTGCGGGGCGAGGACCTGACCCTCTACGGCGACGGGACGCAGACGCGCTCCTTCTGCTATGTGGACGACCTGATCGACGGCCTGGTCCGCATGATGGATTCCCCGCCGGACTTCATCGGCCCGGTGAACATGGGCAATCCGACGGAATTCACGATCCGCGAACTGGCCGAGGCGGTGCTGCGGCTGACGGGCGCCCCGGGGAAAATCGTCCACCGCCCCCTCCCGCAGGACGACCCGACGCAGCGCCAGCCGGACATTGCGCTGGCCCGATCCCGCTTGAACTGGGAGCCCGGGATCCCGCTCGAAGCGGGATTGCGTCAGACGATTCGTTATTTCGAATCCATCAGCGACACGCGGGGGCCGGGTCTTTAAAGACACCGCCGCCCCTCACGACCGGCAGGAAGAACACGCATGGACAACAACACGGATTTTAACGATCGGACCGCCAGGAAGATCCTGTGCATCGGCGCCGGCTATGTCGGCGGGCCGACGATGGCCGTCATCGCCCGCCAATGCCCGGACTGCCGGGTCACGGTCGTGGACGTCAACGCGGAGCGCATCGCGGCCTGGAACTCCGGGACGCTCCCCGTCTACGAACCCGGCCTCGACGACGTCGTCCGCGCCACCCGCGGCCGCAACCTCTTCTTCAGCACCGACATCGCCGCCGGAATCCGCGCGAACGACATCATCTTCGTCAGCGTCAACACCCCGACGAAGACCTTCGGCGCGGGGGCCGGCATGGCGGCGGACCTCCAGTACTGGGAGAAGACGGCCCGCGAGATCCTGGAGTACGCCGAATCCCCGAAGATCGTGATCGAGAAGAGCACGCTGCCGGTCAAAACCGCCCTCGCGATGGAGCGCATCCTGAACTCCCGCGGCGGCGACGTCCGCTTCGACGTCCTGTCCAATCCGGAGTTCCTCGCCGAGGGCACGGCGATCCGCGACCTCGAGAACCCGGACCGCGTCCTCATCGGATCGCGCGAGACCGACGCCGGCCTCGCCGCCCGACGCGTCCTCGAGGACCTCTACGCCCGCTGGGTCCCCCGCGAACGCATCCTCACCTCGAACATCTGGAGCGCCGAACTCTCCAAGCTCGTTTCGAACGCCTTCCTCGCCCAGCGCATCTCCTCCATCAACGCGGTCTCCGCCCTGTGCGAGCGGACCGAGGCCAACGTCACGGAGGTCGCCCGCGCCGTCGGCATGGACAGCCGCGTCGGCCCCAGATTCCTGAACGCCTCGGTCGGATTCGGCGGTTCCTGCTTCAAGAAGGACATCCTGAACCTCGTCTACCTCTGCCGCGCCTACGGGCTCGACGAAGTCGCGGCGTACTGGGAGGGCGTCGTCGCCATCAACGAGTACCAGAAGGAGCGCTTCGTCCTGAACATGATGGCCGCGATGTTCAACAGCCTGGCCGGCAAGCGGGTCGCGCTCTACGGATTTGCGTTCAAGGCGGACACGGGCGACACGCGCGAGAGCCCGGCGATCTTCGTCGCGGAGCGCCTTCTCGCGGAGCACGCCGAGGTCGTCATCACGGACCCGCAGGCCCTCCCCAACGCCCGGATCTGGGCGCAGGGACTGACGGCCCGCGGCGCCGGCTCCCTGTTCGAAACCGGCGCGGGGCCGAAGATCGCGTTCGTCGAGGACCCCGCAGCGGCCGCGGCCGGCTGCCACGCTCTCGCCGTCATGACGGAATGGCCGCTCTACCGCGGCCTCGATTACGGGCACATCTTCCGCACAATGATCCAGCCGGCCTTCCTCTTCGACGGCCGTAACATCCTCGACCACGAGCGGCTCCACGCCATCGGCTTCAACGTCTACCCGATCGGCCGCCCGCCGCTCACCCATTTCTGACACCTGCAAGCTGCGGGGGTCGAATCCTGAAGATCGGCGTTATGTCCGCCATCTTGAGCACATCGCCCCCGGTCAAGGCCGGACCCCGGGGATGGAGCGATTCCGGGAGAACCCAGACGAAAGGATTTCCGATCCGATGCCGACGAAGCGAACGAAGCAGAGCCTGAACCCCCAAACGCGGAACGACACCCTTTCGCAGTCCCCCAACGGCGAGGCCTTCCCGCTCCCCAAACCCGAGGATTACGTCAAGGAATTCAGGCGCCTCAAGCGTCTCGTCGCCCGGCACCGCCGGGCGGGCCGCGAGATCGTCGTCGTCATGGGCGTCGGGTTTGTCGGGGCGGTCATGGCCGGCATCGTCGCCGACGCCGTCCGGAAACCCGCGGTTCAACACGCGGACCCCCAGGCCCCGCGCCGGGGCGCCGCGAGCGGAGGGCGCCGCCCCCCCGAAACCACCCAAAAGATAGATCCGGCCCCCGCGCGCCCCGGGCAAGGCGCCCCCGCCCCTGCCCCCGCCCCCGGCGAGCCCGCCAAATTCGTTATCGGCATGCAGCGCCCCTCCCCGCGCTCCTACTGGAAGATCCCGTACTTAAACCGCGGCATCGCCCCCGTCGAGGCGGAGGACCCCGAGGTCGCCCCCCTCATCGCCCGCTGCGTCCTCGAGAAGAAGACCCTCACCGCGACCTACACCTACGACGCCCTCAGACTCGCCGATTGCGTCGTCGTCGACGTCCAGTGCGATTACTTCAAGGAGACCCTGGGCAACTGCCGCCAGGGCCGCGCCGAGATCGCCGCCCTCGAGGAGAGCCTCCGCGTCATCGGCGATCGCATCCCTCCGGACTGCCTCGTCCTGATCGAAACCACCGTGCCCCCCGGGACCACCGAGTACGTCGCCTACCCGATCCTGAAGAAGGCCTTTGAGCGCCGCGGCATCGCCGCTGAGCCGCTTCTGGCCCACTCCTACGAGCGCGTCATGCCGGGCCGTGAATACGTCGCCTCCATCCGCGACTTCTGGCGGGTCTGCAGCGGCGTGAACACCGCCTCCCGCGCCCGCGTCGCCACGTTCCTCTCCGAGGTCCTGAACGTCGAGAAGTTCCCGCTGGCCGTGCTGGACCGCCCCATCGAGAGCGAGACCTGCAAGATCGTGGAGAACGCCTACCGCGCCACGATCCTCGCCTTCCTCGACGAGTGGAGCCTCTTCGCGGAGCGCAACGGCGTCGACCTGATCAAGGTCATCCGGGCGATCAAGGTCCGCCCGACGCACTCCAACATGATCTTCCCCGGACCGGGGATCGGCGGCTACTGCCTGCCGAAGGACGGCGGCCTGGGCGTCTGGGCCTACCGCCACCTGATGGGCTTCGAGGACGACATCTTCAAGATCACGCCGATGGCGATCGACATCAACGACACGCGCGCCCTCCACGCCGCCGAACTCGTGCGCGACGCCCTGCGCAACATGGGGAAGATCGTCGCCGCGGCCAAGGTCGTCATCCTCGGCGCCTCCTACCGCGAGGACGTGGGCGACACGCGCTACAGCGGGTCCGAGGCCCTCGTGCGCAAGCTCGCCGAGATGGGCGCGGAGATCGGCGTGCACGACCCGTACGTCAAGCACTGGTGGGAGATGGAGAAGCAGGACACCTACCCCGCCCCGGGCCATTCCTGGGCGCGCTTCTTCCGGAACCAGGAGGGCCTGACGGACCTCCGGATCGAGCCCGATCTCGCGGCCGCGCTCAAGGGCGCCGACGCCGTCGTCCTGGCCGTCCGCCACGCCGCCTACCGCGCGCTCGATCCCGAGAAGATCGTGAACATGGCCGGCCGACCCGTCGCCGTCGTCGACTGCTTCGGCCTCCTCGACGACGACGCCATCCGCCGCTACTTCGAGCTCGGCTGCGAGGTGAAGGGCCTCGGCCGCGGCCACGTCAAGCGCATCAAGGACCAAACGTCCTCCGGAAGGGCAGATTGATGGAAAGAGCGGCATTCGGGATATATGTGTTCGTGCTGGTGGCGAGCCCCGTCCTTTTCGGGGCGGTGCATACCTGGGCATACGCGACGGTTTTCCTGCTGATCCTGGCGGCGAGCCTGCTGCTCATCGCGCGGGACTGGCTTCCCGCGCTCGGACGCGGGGCCGGAGGGGAGACCTGCGGGGGGGAAAAACGGCATCTGGCCTTCCTTCTGACGGGGGCGGAGGCGCTGTTTGTCCTGATGGTCTTCCTCCTCGTCGTGCAGATGACGCCGCTCCCCGGAGGGCTGCTGACGAAACTGTCGGCCGAGGCGAAGGCGGCGGGACTGAGCGCCCTCCCCGCCACCGCGTCCGTCGCGGACCCCTCGCTCAAGAACGCCTGGTTCGCGCTCGCCCCCTACGCCTACCCCGTCCGCATGTCCCTCATCCGCTGGACCGCCTACGGCCTGCTCTTCTTCGGCCTCTGCCGCACCCTGAACTCCCGCCGGCGCATCGAACTGCTCGTCGTCGCCCTCCTCGCCACCGCGGTCGCCGACGCCCTGTACGGCATCGTCCAGACCTATTCCGGCTCCCCCCACGTCCTCTGGTGGAAAAAGCTCGCCCAGGGCGCGAAGGACGTCAGCGGCACCTACATCAACCGCAACCATTTCGCCGGCTTCATGGAGATGGGGATTGCGCTCGCCATCGCCTACGCCGGCGCGATCGTCGCCGGCGGGCGGCGCCAGGCCGGCCCCGCCCGAGGCCCGCGGACCTTGAAGGACCGCTTCATCCGCCTCTTCTCCGGCGAGAGCAGGGCCCTCCGCCAGATCCTCGTCGTCTTCTCCGGCGTCGTCATGGGCGTCGCGCTCATCCTGTCCGCCTCGCGCGGCGGGATCGTCTCCGCGCTGGCGGGGCTCTTCGTCATGGGGGTTTTCTTCCTCGCGCGGCGGGATCACCGGGCGAAGGGCGGGATCGTGCTCGCGCTTTTCGGCGTGACCGTCCTGTACGCGGCCTTCGCCGGGATGGACTACACGATCGAGCGCTTCCAGAAGCTGGATTTCGACCACGAGGGGCGACCGCGCTACATGGAACGCGCGGTCCTGCTGCACGACGACTATCCGCTCGCGGGCGTCGGCGTGGGCAACTTCCGCCACGCCTACCCGAAATACCAGGCGCCGGAGGACAGGGGCCGCTTCATCGACCTTCTGCACAGCGACTGGATGCAGTTCTACACGGAGGCGGGGTACGCGGGGATGCTTGCCCTGATCGCGGGTCTGGGGTGGTTCGTGTCCCGCCTTGTCCGGACGTGGTCGATCCGGGGGGACCCGTTTGCCGTCTGCCTGGGCCTCGCGCCGGTGGGGGCGCTCGCGGCCCTCGGGACGCACTCGCTTTTTGACTTCAACCTGCACATCCCCGCGAACTTCATGATGCTCGTCGCCGTATGCGCGATCGGCCTGAGCGCACTGCACCTGGAGCGGCAGCGCCGCGAGGACGTGATGCGCTGGAGGCGCATGCGCCTGCCGCTGGCGGGCGCGGGCGGGATCGCGGCCGCGTTCGTGATCGTCCTGATCGCGTGGACGGGCCTGTGGACGGTCCGGCACGCGGTCGCCGAGGCCCACTGCGCCACGGTCGGCAATCTCACGATGAATCTGGAGGAGCACCAGTCGCTCGACAACATCCGGTCGGCCATCGCCTGGGACGGGGCAAACGCGGAATACCACTGGAATCTCGCGCGGGAGCTGATGGACCGGCGGGACCGGACGATGCAGGCGGCGCACAAGGCGGTGGAGGCCGCTTCAGACGGAACGCAGACGGGCATGGCAAAATCCGGAGCCGGGGCCGTCCAGTCCCGGCCCGGGACATCGCAGGCCGCGCCTGCGAAAACCGCGGCGCAGGCCGATCCCAACATCCCCGCACCGGCCGAGGCGCCGCCCCCGGAGGCATCCGCGGAAGATGCCGAGCCGGCCAAGGCGCCGTCGCTCGCGGCGGCGCAGGCCGCCTGGCGCGCCTCGCACGGACCGGTCATCGCCGCCCTCGAGGGCGCGATCCGCCTGAACCCGCTCGATGCCGAACCCCACGTGCGCCTCGCCTGGGAGTACACCTACCTGTGGGACCGCCACGACTACATGACCCGCTGGATGCGCGGCGCCGATGCGAGCATGGAGCGGGCGGCGTACTACGCCGGCACGGGGTCGATCAACCCTCACCTCCACGTGGACATGGGCAACTACTGGGCCGTGCGGTCGAAGAACACGGGGCCGGGTGCGCCCCCGCCGGAGATCTCCTGGCTCAAGGCGTCGTGGCATTACGGCCAGGCCCTGGCGCTGACCCGGCAGAAGACAAAGGACGGAATGAAGCCCGACCGGAATGTCGTGGCCGAGATCACGAACTTCGTCCGCAACCTCTATCCCGACGACCCCGCCCGCCTGGCCGAGGCCCTGGGGAGGATCGAAGGGGGTGCGCAGGAATGAAGCTCTGTGTGCTGGCCCGTCGCCTCCTGATGATCTGGATCGCGATCGCGGTTCTCGGAGCGGCCGTGGCGGCGAGGACGGAGGAGGTGTGCATCCGGCCGCCGGCCTATCCCGGGGCGACGACGCCCGACGACGGGGTTTGGACGACGCCCCTGCCCGCGTGCGAGGCCGGCCGGACCTACCGCTTTTCCGGGGAGTTCAGGCGCGACACGTGGGATGACCGGACGTATCCGTGGATCGCCCTGTGGGGGCAGAAATTTCTCCTGAACGCGCACTGCAGGAAGGGCGCCCCCCAGACGCTCCAGGTCCGCGTGACCTGCCCGGAGCGGATCACCGACCCGACCCTCCGCTTCGGCGCGGAACCCGCGTCGGCCGGCGGCGTCCCGCCGCGGTTTTGCCTGGGCACGCACACCCTCGCGGCGGTTCCGCCGGAGGAGATCCCGCACCCCGCCCCCTGGGCGCCGCCGTCCTCGATCGCCGGATTCTTCCCGATCGGGGTGTACGGGGCGGATCCGGCCCGCCTGGCCGAGGTTCGCGCGATCGCGTTCAACACGGTCATCCTGGGCGGCGAGGGGGAGCCCCTCGCCAAGGCCATCGCGTCGGCCCGGAACGATCGGCTCCGCTATGTCCTGTCCACGCCCGGCGACCCGGAGCGCCTGAAGGTCTACCTGGACCGCCTCGACGCCGTGCCGAACGTCCGCGGGGGCGGCCTGCTCGGCTTCTACGTCGCGGACGAGCCGGAACTGCGCTCCGTGCCCGCCGCCCGCGCCGGGGACGTCCGCCGCCTGCTCGCGGAGCGCTTTCCCGGCGTCGCCACGGCGATGGCAATCGTCCGGCCGCAGCACGCCCGGGATTACCTCGAGGCGTCGGATTACTTCATGATGGACCAGTACCCCTTTCCCCACCGCCCCATGACGTGGCTTTCCGACGCCATGGACGAGGCGGCCGCCGACACGGGGCGCGACCGCCTCATGTCGGTCATCCAGGCCTTCACCGAGGGGGAGGCCTGGCCCTCTCTGCCCGGCTGGCGGCAGATGGACTGCCTGGCGTTTCTCTCCATCGTGCACGGGAGCCGCGGGATCTTCTTCTACTCCTGGTCGGTGATGGGCCGGACGGAGGAGGGGCGCGCGCGCCTCGGACGCGTCGTCGGCCGCCTGAACCGCCTGTATCCGTGGCTTCTCGTGAAGAATGCGGAGCGGGCGGTGGCCGTGGAGATGCGCTCGGAGAACCGGGTGGACCCCCGGGGGCGGCCGGCCGTTCACGCCTGCCTCAAGGCGCGGGAGGACGGCCTGCTGCTCATCGCCGTCAACACGATCGGGGCGAACGTGACGGCCCGCCTGAAGACCGGGGCGGCCGGCGAGGCCGTCGAGGTCTTCGGCGGCGGGGTCCATCCCGTCGTCGAAGGGGCGATCCTCGCGGAGTTCGACGCCCACGAAACCAAGGCCTTCCTGATCACATCGGGGAGGGAATGAACGGACGAGAACCGGGCACACGCCCGGATGATGGAGGAAGAGTCATGAAGTTTGCACGCAGAATCGCGATCCTGGTTGCCGCAATCGCCTTGCTGGCGGCCCCGGCGATCGCGGAGATCCGTACGACCGTCACCGCGACGGCGTCGATCCTGTCCACGGGCGAAACGACGGTGTCCTACGACATCCTGAACGCGGGCAACGAGGAGGTCCTGCACGTGCGGGTGGCGACGTTCCTCGGCCTCGTGGCGGACCGGTCCGATCCGCTGGGCGACAACGCACCCGGCAAGACGGTCCGCTGCACGCGCACCCTCGACACGCGCGCGCTGGTGCCGGGCCGCTACATCCTGGCGACGCGCGTGAACTTCGAGGACAGGGCGGGCGCTTCGCACGCCGTCCACCACTTCACCCCCCTGGTCTTCGGTGCGCCAGCCGGTGCGGAAACCGCCTCGCCGCTGACCGTTGCCGCGAGCGACGCCGAATTCAACGCCAAGAGCCCCCTCAACACGAAGGACGACATCACGCTGACCCTGAAGAACACGGGCGGCGCGCCGCTCGAACCCGTCGTGTCCCTCTTCCTGCCGGACGGCGTGACCACGGCGGAGCCGGAGAAGGCCTACCCGGTGGCCGCGGGCGAAACGAAAACGGTCAAACTCCCGCTGAACTTCGACCCGACGGTGGTGCAGGACCTCCCCTACCGGGCGGTCGTCTGGTACGAGGCGCAGGGTCGCCACGATGCGCGCCTGCTGGAGGGGACGATCCGCGTCACGCAGAAGCCCGTCCTGTTCAAGGCGTTCCTGATCGGCGCCGGCGCCGTCCTTCTGATCGTCGTCGCCGCCGTCCTCGTGATCCGCCGCCGGAAAAATGCGTGATTCGTCGCGGTGAACCTGTCGACCCCGGCACGCTTCGACACGGCCGGAGCGACTGAAGCTACGGGGCGCTGATCCCCGATGATCGGGGAGCAACGCCCCGGGGTTTGATTTGATACAGGGCGTAGCGGTGGTTCTGCTCGGTGAAGGCGGCGACCTCGCGCACGTCGTACTTCGCCAGGATCGCCCGGCACATCTCCTGGTTCGCTCCCGGCACGGAACACCAGTAGTTCTCGTGGAAGTACACGTGGCCCGCGTATTTTTTCATCAGGAAGGCGATGACGTCCGGGTTGTTCAGGCCGGCGCCCGCCTGAACGGCCCCCTGCCCCCACAGGAGGAACATCGTCGGAATGTGGGTCAGGACGATGGAGCGCTCCGGGATCATCCGCGCGAAGCGCTGCGCGTACAGGTGATCGTGCCGCGCCCCCCACGCCTCCTGCCCGACCGTCCGGATCAGGGGAAGGAAGGGGAGCCAGCAGAAGAGGACGACCAGCACGAGCAGGGCCGCAATCCCCGTCCTCCCGAACCACCGCCGGCCGTCGGCCTCCGTTCCCGCGCCCCCGGCCCCGCCTCTCTCGACCGCTCCCCCGCCGTTCCCGCCTCCGGCAGGCCCCTCCTGCGTCAGGCAGAGGCGTGAATCCAGGGCCTTTGGAAACAACCGGCAGACCCCGCCCAGGATCCCGCCCGCGCCGAGCCCGGCGAGGACGGCGAGCGGCATGAACGAAACGAGGGCGAAGCGCACATCCGCCCCGTAGCCGTAGCTCCCCGCGTAGAAGAAGAGGAAAATCCCCCAGAACGGCAGGAACCACAGGAAGGTCGCGAGCCGCGCACGCCACGGGGCGGAGCCGCACGCGATGCCCGCGAGCGCCAGCAGCGTGAAGATCGCGGGAAACTTCGCGTTGGCCAGGTAGTACAGGCTGTTGACGGCCAGGTTCGGCCGAAAGAACGCCCCGGCGAATTTCGCCCCCTCCGCACCCCAGGACTGCCCCTTCATGACGAACAGGTGCAGGGCGTGGGGCAGGAGGAGGACGCCGCACAACAGCCCCGCGATCCACACCTCGCGGCGGGCGAAGACCCCCAGGCGCCGCTCCCAGGCGTTCGCCGCCGGGACGGGCCTGAGAAGGAGGGCCGCCGCGACGATCCAGAAGAGGATCAGCGCCGACTCCGCGCGCATCTGGCAGGCGAGCGGGATCGCGCCGGCGAGGACGAACAGGTGGCGCGCCCTCCCCGTCTGCAGGTAGACGACAAGGAGCAGGACGACGAGGCCCGTGAAGAAGGCCGCGGACGGCTCCACGGCGGCGGTGTTCGACCAGAGGAGATTGTGGGGAATGACGGCGTAGGCGAGCGCCGCGACGAACCCCGCGAAAAACGGCGTCTCGAGTCCGTTTCCGCACGGGCGGCCATCCGCGCCCGGCAAGACGGGCTGCGGCGCCCGCTCGTACGGCGATGGAGAGGGCGCGCGGGCCCCGCCCCTCGCCAACCGGTACGCGATGAAGAAGGCGAGGAGAATGCCGCCCAGGTAGAGAACGTTGTTGAGTCCGAAGGCGTAGCGCTCGTCCACCCCGAGGCCCTGGAACACGAGGCTCATCAGGAACGGCCAGCCGGTCGGTTCCTTGTTCATCAAGAGCCAGTGGGGGAAGTATTCGCCGTACTCGAAGGTGCCGTAGTTGCACATCGCGGCCTGGTGCGTCAGCGCGATGTTCTGGCCGACGTTGGCGTAGATGTCCTCGTCGTAGTAGATCCGGTGAACCTGGGGGGCGGCGAAGATCACGAGGGCGGCCGCCGCGACGACGAGGAGCGCGAGGGCCCAGGCGCGGGCGTTGGGGCGCCGGGACTTCGGCGACGGCCGCGAGCCAAAGATCTCCCGGCAGAGGGCCGCAACGTCGGGCCAGCACCAGAGCGCGCCCGCGACAAGCAGGAGCATGTTGGCCCGGAGGACCCAGGGCATCGCCTTCACGAGGGCCGCCTCGATCCGCGGCGGGGCCGCGTAGTCCAGGATATAGAGGAAGACGCCGATCAGGGTGGCATACAGGATCAGGACGGCCGCCGGGACGGCCCAGGTTTCAGTCCGTTTTCGCATGCAGATTCTCCATGAGCCAGTCGTCGAGGAAGAGGTAGCGAATGCCGCTGTCCACGAGCATCCGGACGGCCTCGTCGGGCGAGCAGACGAGGGGCTCGCCGTGGATGTTGAAGCTGGTGTTGAGGACGACGCCGTAGCCCAGCGCCTCCCGGACGTGGCGCAGCAGGTCGCGGTAGGCGGGGTTCTCGTCCCCGACGAACTGGGGGCGGCAGGTGCCGTCGATGTTGATCACCCCCGCCATCAGCGGCAGGCGCTCCGGGCGCACGCGGAAGGCCATCGTCATGGAGGGGTTGTCCTTCAGGGCCGGCCCGGAGGCCTCGATCAGCGCCGAGGCGTCCTCCGCCAGCATGCTCGGGCAGAAGGGTTGGTACCAGACGCGTTTTTTCAGGACGACGTTCAGACGGTCCTTGATGTCGCGGGAGTCCGGCCGGGCCAGGATGCTGCGGTTGCCAAGGGCGCGCGGGCCGATCTCCATCCGGCCGCGGAACCACAGGACGATCTCGCCCGCCAGGATCAGGCGGGCCGCCTCCGCCGGCGCGTCCGCACTGCTCCGCCAGCGCAGGCCGTCGGCCTCCCCGGCCAGGGACGTCGCCCGGTTTCCAAAACCCTCTTCTGGATCCTTCCCGCGCAGACGGGAATCCATGCCGCCCCCGAAAGGACCGGGTTCCAGTCTTCCCGGCCGCGACGGCAGGCGACGATCCTCGGCGGGAGCCGTTTCGCGGCCGGATGACGCTTCAAGCAGGGGGACGTCCCTGGTCTTGAGGCCCTCCAGGGTCGCCGCGATGTCGGCCGGCGAGAAGTCCGGGCCGAGGTATAAATCCGTCAGGGCGTAGGCGGAAACGCCGTTTCGCTCCAGGTTCGCCGCCATCGCCGCGCCGATCGCCAGGCCGCCGTCGCCCATGTGGGGGAAGATGTAGACGTTCTCCACACCGGGGAGTCCGGCGAGCCGCATGTTGAGCTTGATGTTCGAGAAGACGCCGCCCGCCGCGGCAATTTTTTTCAGCCCGCTTTGGCGCAGGGCCTCGGCGACGAGGGCCGCGGCACCCCGTTCGAGCACGCGCTGGGCCATGTAGGCGAACTGCTCCGACGGGTAGCGCCAGAGGATCTTCTTGAGCTCCCGGAACATCGCCGTCGAGGTGTGCGGCGAGACGAGGTCCAGGCCATTCGCGCCGATCACGGCGAAGAGCGGGTTCTCCCCGTCCGGGATCGGGTAGGCGTAGTTGGCCAGGGCCATCACCTTGCCCTCGTCCTCGAGTTCGCGCATGTTCATGAGGTTCGTCACGTGCTCGAAGAAGATGCCGAACGAGATGCGGGCGGGCAGGGCCCGGATGAGCGTCAGGCGGCCGTCCGCGAAGCGCCATAGGCTGCCGCAGCGCCCGTCGCCGACGCCGTCGAGGGTGACGACCAGAGCCTCGGCGAAGCCGCTGCAGCAGGCCGCGGCGGCGGCGTGGGCGAAGTGGTGATCGACCCATGCGACCGGGACGGCGCCCAGGCCGAGCGGTCCCAGCCGGCGCTTCAGCCAGGCACGGCTGAGGGCACGCGAGACGGCGTTTGGGGCGAGTTCGGTGAAGCGGTATTTGAAGGCCTTCTTGAAGGGGTCCGCGCCTCGGGGGGCCAGCTTGCGCCGCCGGATGAGGTAGTACTCCTCCTTGAGGCTGGGGACGAGGCGCGTCAGGGTCTTGGCCGGGTCCGTCGTCGAGGCGGCCACGAGGTCGACCGCGTCGGGGGCGAGCCCGGCAAAGTCGAGGCAGGCCCGGATCGCGCGGGCGGGAAATCCGACCTCGAGCTTGCGGCGGCTCAGGCGCTCCTCGTTGATGGCGAAAACAAGCCGGCCGCCCGCAACGAGGGCCGCCCCGGCGTCATGCCCGTCCCAGATCCCCAGCACCGTGCGCTTTTGCATGCCGTTCCTTCGTCAATAGGGACGTCGCCCTAATTTATTCATCCGGAGCTTCAATGCGTTATTGCCGCAAAAGCAGTCATCCACCTTTACGGGAAGTTACAGGAAAGCAATAGGGCGTCGCCCTACTTTTTGCCCCGCAGCGCCCCGACGTCGGGGTTATCCCCGCGGATGGGAACCGTGACCTGCTTCCCGGTATCCCGGCCGAACCAGGCGAAGGCGGCGGCCAGCAGGTAGTCGATGTCATACCGCAGGTCCGAGGACGTCTCGGTGCTCAGCGTGTCCCCGATCCAGACGACCCGCTCCGGTCCGCCCGCCTTGAGGGGGCCGGCGTCGACGGCCTTGAGCGTCAGGCGACGGGTGAAGGTTTCCGTCACCGTGGGCGTGGTGGTGACGGTGCCCGGCACCGTAATGGCGCGGAAGGTCCGCCCGCCCTTGCCGTCGGACACGGCGACGATCTGCGTCTGCGGCGGGCCGTAGGAGGTCATCGTCCCGATGCGCAGCCCCGCGCTCATGTCATAGCTGAACGTCAGCAGGTATTCGGCCCGGTCCGGGTCGGCGATCCGGTAGCCGTGTCTTGCGAGCAGGATTTCGATCTTTACCCGGACTTCCCGGTCGAAAATGGGATTCGGGGCCCCGGCGTTTTCCAGGACGGCAAACGACGCCCCCGGCGGTGGCGCGTCTTTTCCGGCGGCCGGGTCCAGAAACCCGGTCGTGCGCACGTTCAGGGCGCAGCCGTTGACGAGAATCGCGATCGCGGCCAAAAGAAGGACTTTTTTCATTCTGACCTCCCCGATGCGTGTTACGGATCGATTCGTTCCCCCGATTCGTTCCGCCGCGTGCGCGTGTCGCCTTCCACGCCGGCGGGCGTTCCTTTTCTTTTAACCCAGCTCGCCGGATAAATCCAGCCATTCGGCGCCCAGCCGTCCGACCCGGCCGCTTTTCCGGCCGGCCTCCCCGCCGCGACGGGCCCGACAGCACCCCGCGCCCGGGATTTTCAGATCCAGTTGAGGAAGCGGCGGGCGCTGGCCACCGCCTGGAGCACCCCCCGGGGTTCCAGCATCGACAGCGTCCGCCGGACCGCCCGCGGCCTCAGGTAAAACCGGCGATAGGCCTCGCGCCGGAAGGCATCCACGCGCGCGGCCGACAGGTCCGGCAGATCCAGAACCGCCGCGTTCTGGGAAAAGGGTGAGCCTGTCCCCGCGTCGATCCGCAGCCAGCCGTTTTGGACGGCCTCGTCGTAGAGGCGCGTACCGGGAAACGGCGCCGCGGCGTAGAACTGGGCCACGTCGAGGGGGAGCGAGAGGGCGAGCGAAAGGGTCTCCCTCAGGCTCTCCTCCGTCTCGCCGGGCAGGCCGAGGATGAAATGTCCCGCGGTGCGGATTCCCAGGTCACAGGCCGTCCGGACGGCGCTTGCCGCCTGCGCGGCGGTCGTGTTCTTGCCGCAGGCCGCAAGCACCCAGTCGCTGCCGGATTCGATGCCGAAGCTCACCATCCAGAGTCCGGCCCGCTTCATCAGGGCGAAGGTCTCGCGATCGACCGTGTCCACACGGCTGTTGCAGGTCCAGGTGATGCCGAGACGACGGCCGAGGACGGCGTCGCAGAACGCCCGGACGTAGCGGCGGTCGGCGGTGAAGGTGTCCGCCCAGATGAAGTATTCGCGCACGCCGAAGCGGTCGATGTTGTTCTCGATCTCCGCCACGACCGCCTCGACCGGACGGCGTCGGAGCCTCGACCCGTAGTACAGGGGCGCCGTACAGAAACTGCACGCGTAAGGACACCCCCGGACCGGCGCCACGATGAGAAAGGGGCGGCCCTTCAGCGGCAGTCGGTAGGGCTTGAGATCCAGCCCGTCCCAATCAGGCGCGGGAAGGCCCTCGGGCGGCAGGGGCTCGGCGTCGGGGTTGTGGCGGATGTCCGGCCCGTCGCCTCCGCGCCAGGACAGGCCGCGGACGGACGACAGACCGTCCGGCGGGGAGTCCGGGTCGTTCTCCCCACGGGCAGGGGGATCCGCACTGCCGCGGAAATCACGGGATTGACGCTCCTGCGGGGACAGGCCCGCCCTCACCCGTTCGAGCGCCCGACAGAGGTTCCGCAAGACGCCCTCCGGCTCGCCGCGCAGCACCGCATCGATGCCGGCGCGGGCCAGGGCGGCGGTGGGCTGGATGGAAACGTGGGTGCCCAGGACGGCGGTAAAGGCGGCGGGTGCCGTTTCCCGGACGAAGGCCCCGAGATCGAGATCGAACGGCAGGGTGGGCGTACCGGTGCTCCAGACCACCACATCGGGCGGTTCGGCCAGGAGCAACTGCGCGAGGTCGGCCGTTCCGAGACCGGCGGCGGGAAAGTCGACGACCCGGACGCGATGACCGTCCTCCCGAAGCAGGGCGGCGGCCGTGGCCAGGGTCACCGGCGGCCACAGGACCGACCAGGCCCCAGCCTCCTGGGTGCAGCGCCCCTCGCGGATGAAGGCCCGATCCCCGGGACCGGGCGGATTGAACAGCAGAACGCGCATTCTTGCAGCCTTCGACCCATCCCCGGTCCCGATGGAACAAACGGGGCACGGAATGAAACGGGGGCACCCTTCGCCTTTTCCGAACAGACCACGCCAGACGCCTAAAAATAAAGGTACTTCACCATGCTGTAGACGTAGCGGAAGGCAACCTTGCGGACGCTGATCTTGGAATAGCCCGCCTTGCGCCGGTGCTCGTGCGTGGGCACCTCGCCCATCCGGTAGCCCTTCTTCAGCGTTTTGATAATCATCTCCTGTTCGATCGTGGTGATGTCCTCCTCAAGACCCAGGTCGCGCAGGACCTCCGTCCGGATCGCCCGGAAGCCGTTCTGGCTCTCGGACAGGACGACGCGGAAACGGTGGTTGATGCAGGCCGTGATGAAGGAGCTGCCCATGAGGCGGAAGCACTCGTCGAAACCGCCGTGCAGTTCGCTCGAGCCCCCGATGAGGCGCGACCCGGAAACGTGATCGGCCTGCCCCGCGAGAATCGGGGCGACAAGCGCGGGGATGTCGGCCGGGTCGTGGGAGCCGTCGGCGTCGATGAAGACGACGATGTCCCTCTTGAGGTGACCGATCACGGTGCGGATCGCCTCGCCCTTCCCGAGTCCGTGGTCGTAAACAACCCGGGCGCCCAGAGAACGGGCCACGTCGGACGTGCCGTCCGGGGACCGGCCGTCGACCACGAGGATATCGTCCGTGTGCGGCCGGACGCCGGCGATGACCTCGGGCAGCGTGGCGGCCTCGTTGAGGGTGGGAATGACGACCGTGAGCGACGGAATCGGACTGAGAGTTTTTCCCAGAGGGTTATTCATAAGAAAATTCCTTGACAAAAATTTTCGGGTCTTATAACGTACCTCCCATCGTTTGTAAATCGATATTCACGTTTGTGCCCGTAGAATCCAAGCCTGTGTGACCCATTTCACACATGAAACGGGAGAAATTGCTTGACACACGCACATGCACTGGCTATTGATCTAAATCAGCGGGTTAATTCGTCAGGAGTCATCCGACCGCTCTTCCGGGCGGCCGTTTAGTCTTTTTTTCGTCATTTCACAGAAGGGGGTGCGCCGTGAAGAAATTCCTATTGAGCGTTCTGCTGTCCGCATTCATTTTTCTGATCCTGTCCCCTTCCGCCCTGCAGGCGGAAGGTCGGATCAAGTTCGGGAACCTGACCATCGTTCCCAGTGTCACCACCCAGGCCATCTACGACGACAACATCTACCTGGGAAACGGGAAAAGCACGGGAGGACTGGCGGAGGATGATGTGCAGGACTGGATCACCCACGTCAAGCCCGGCATCCTCTTCAACTTCAATTTCCCGGAGCGGGGTTCCCTGAACCTCGGCTACCAGGGCGACTGGGCGTTCTACGACGACTACAGCGACAACGACTGGAACAGCCAGCAGGGCAAGCTCGATTTCAACTACAACGCCCCGGCGGGCATGATCCTCGGCCTGACCGACACGTACAACCGGTCGGAGGACCCTTACGGCGACGCCAACCAGTACGGACTGGGACAGGTCACGAAGCGCTGGACGAACGACCTGAGGGCAAAGGCCGGCTGGGAGTTCGGCAAGACCTTCCGCACGATCCTCTTCTTCAACCACTACAAGCAGGACTACAAGTACGAGAAGGATGACGCTCAGGACTACGAGGACATGGAAGGCGGGATCGGCTTCGGGGCGAAGTTCCTCCCCAAGACCTGGGGGTTCGTGCGCTACTTCTACGGCCAGCGGGAATACACCGAGAACAACGCGACCCTGAACCTCAACGAGAACACCAACTCCGACTTCTCGTGGCACCGCGTGTCGGCCGGCCTGACCTGGGACCCCGCGGCCAAGATCCAGGGCGAATTGAACGTCGGTTATCAGTGGAACGCCTTCGACAACAACCGCACACCGACGGGCGCTCTCCGCGACGACCAGGACACCTGGGTCGCCGAAACCTCGCTGAACTACAAGCCGATCGAGTCGACCACCCTGTCGCTCACGCTCGCGCGGGCCGTGCGAATCACCGGGGCGGACAAAAACGAATATTTCGAGGATACCTCCGTCGGGTTCAACCTGCGCCAGGAATTCCTGCGAAAGCTGGTCTTCAGCGCCGGTTTCACCTACAGCCTGAACGACTACGAGAACGCGACGGCCGTGGATAGCTGGGGCAGGCCCGTGGACCGCGAGGACAACAATTACATCGCCACGGCGGGGCTCGACTACAACATCCAGGACTGGATCTCCCTTGGTGTCGCCTACAAGTATAGCCAGAAGAATTCCAACGACGACTCCAACGATTTCACCGACAACCAGGTGATGGCCACGCTTAAACTGAGCTATTGACGAGGAGGGCTGAACGATGAAGACAAGATCGAACATCATGAAAGGGGCGCTGCTTTCGGGACTGATCGGGCTCTTCCTCCTCTGTCCGTTGAGCGGGGCCTATGCCAGCATCGCCCGGGTGACGGCGTTCACCGGCGACGTGGTCATCCTGTCCGGGGCGGAAACGATCAAATTATCCAAACTCGGCCAGGCGGTTAATACCGGCGACAAGATCCAGACGCGGCAGGGCACGGCGCAGCTCGCCTTCACCGACGGCGCCGTCCTCAAGATCAACCCCCACACGACCACGATGGTCCAGGAGCGCATGGAGGAGAGCGGCGCCCTGATGTTCAAGACGAAAAAGATGGCGCGCCGCATCACCGTCTTCGTCGGAAAGCTCTGGTTCAAGTCCGGCGTCTCCGACCGGAGCAACTACCTGCAGAGCCCGACGGCCGTCTGCGGTCTGCGCGGCTCCGACGGGGATTTCGGCTATGACAACCTGAACACCTACATCAACATGTACAGCGGCGAGGCGGCCGTCACCGGGCGCGTCCTGCGACAGTTCTTCCAGGATCCCGGCATCACCGCGGCGCAGCGCAATCAGGTCTACCAGAAACTGGCCCAGGCCTATGAGCAGACGCGGTCGGCCCAGGCCACGGGCGTCCAGTTGAACGTCAACGAGGCCCGCCTGGCCTCCCTCGACGTCGTGAAGACGGCGGCGGATGTCCTTTCCCAGAACCCGGACGCGACGGTGAAGAACGACGCGGCCCTGGCCTCGAATGTCGCGAACGCCAACATCGCGGCGACGGCGGCGGCGGTGGCAGTTGAGAAGAACAAGGCCACGGCCGACGAGGCGGCGACGGCGGCCCGGAAAGCCGCGGAACAGGCCGCGGCGGCCAAGGCCGATGAAGCGGCGGCCAAGGCGGCGGCGGCGGCGGCGCAGACGGAAGCCCAGAAGAAGGCGGCGGAGCAGGAGGCCGCGCGCGCGGCGGCGGATGCCGCAAAGGCGGCCGCGGCACAGAAAGCGGCCGAGGAAGCGGCGGCCAAATCCGCGGCGGCGCAGGCGCAAGCCCAAGCCCAGGCCCAGGTGGCCGCCCAGGCGGCCCAGCAGGTCAACCAGGCAGCCAATGTCGCGACGGTGACGAGCGCCTCGCTCCTCGCCGAGACCTCGAAGAGCGCATCCGAGGCCCAGGCGGCCGGATCCGCGGCGCAGGCAGCCGTCAGCACATCGGCCTCCGAGCGTGATTCGGCGGCGGCGGCGGCCCTGAAAGCCCAGTCCGATGCGGCGGCGGCGGAGGCGGCACGCAAGGCCGCGGAAGCGGCGGCCAAGGCGGCCAGCGAGGCGGCGGCCAAACGTGCGGCCGAGCAGGCGGCGGCCGATCGGGCGAAACAGGCGGCCGAGCAGGCGGCGGCGGCGGCGGCGCAAAAGGCCGCGGAAGAGGCGGCGGCCAAGGCTGCGCGTGAAGCGGCCCAGGCCGCGGAAGCGGCCGCCAGGGCGCAGGCGGCGGCCACGGCAGCGGCGGCGCAGGCGGCAGCCGAGCAGGCGGCGCGGGATGCCGCGGCGGCGGCCGCGCAGGCGGCAGCGGCCCAGCAGGCGGCCCAGCAAGCGGCGGCGGCTCAGAACGTGACCACGACCGTTGCGACGACGACCGTCATGACGACGCTTCCGACGACCGTGGCCCCGACGACAGCGGCGACGACCACCGCGACGACGACGGCCACGACCATGGAAACGTCCGCGGCCACGACCGTCCAGACCACGATTCCGACGACGATCGAGACCACGACGTCGACATCGACGACCTCGTCACTCTCGACGGTGAGCCCGTCGCGCTGATTCCGGGCGGGGCCGCATGGAGCCTCTGATCCACGTCGAACGTGGGCATTGAAAGGTAACCTTTGAATCCATTTGCAGGGCGGGCCCCAGTGACGCCCTGCAAATTTTTTATGAGGCGGACGAAACGGGAACGATGGCAATCAAAGCGAGAAGCGCCTTCCGGCGCCTGCTTCTGGCGGGACTGGTCCTCCTGATCGCCGCCTGCGCGGGGGCGACGGGCGACGTGGTCAAGGTAACGAAGGTCAGCGAGGATCCCCTCAAGGGGCTCAAACAGGAAGACCGCGCCGAGCTGGAGAAACTCAAGAAAACCCTTACGACCGGCAAGACGGGAGACGAACTGAGCGATCTCCTGCAGAAGACGCCCAGTTTCACCGTCTCGCAGTACCTCGCCCACCATCCCGACGTGCGCAGCCAGATGGACTACAAGGTGGGGGGGTACGACATCCTCAACATCCTCGTCTACGAGGAGAAGGATCTTTCCCGCGAAGGCATTCCCGTTTCCGCCGACGGCTTCATCACCTTCCCCCTGATCGACCGCGTCCGCGTGGCGGACCTGACCCCGTCGGAGATCGAGAAGCTCATCGCGACGAAGCTGGCCGAAGGCCAGTTTCTCCACAACGCGCACGTCTCGGTCATCGTCACCAAGTACGAGAGCCGCAAATACTCCGTCCTGGGGGCGGTGAAGAACCCGGGACAGTTCAGCCTCCAGGCCCAGGACCGCGTCCTCGACGGGATCTCGCGCGCCGGAGGCATCGAGGTCGCGGAAGGCGAAAAGCAGGAGGCGATGATCATCCGGACGCAGAACCCCGGCACGCCCCAGGAGCGGAAGATCGTCGTCACGATCGATCTGCCCGGCCTGCTTAAGGGAAGGGACCAGATCTCCAACATCCTCCTCGCCGAACTCGACGTGCTCTACATCCCGAAGGCGGACTACTTCTACATCATGGGCGAGGTCAAGTCCCCCGGGCAGTACGCCTTCAGCAAGAAGGACATGACGATCGTCGAGGCGATCAGCATGGCGGGCGGCTTCACGCCGATCGCCGCGAGCGGCAAGACCCGGATCGTCCGGATCGAGGGCGGCGCCGAAAAAATCTACCAGGTGAACGTCGACGCCATCACGAAGGGCGGCAAGATGATCCAGTCCGTCCCCATCAAACCCAACGACCTGATTGTCGTACCGGAGAGCTTCTTCTAATGCAGCTTGAAATGAAAAACGTCAACTTGCAGGACTACCTGCGCGTCGTGCTGAAACACCGCTGGACGATCGCGACGGTGTTCGCCGTGGTCTTCGTCTCCGTGCTGATCTTCACCTTCACCGCCACGCCCATCTACATGGGAACGGCCCGGGTGATCATCGAAAAGGAAAACCCCAAGGTCGTCTCCATGCAGGAGGTCATGACGGTCGACTCCTCGGGCCTGGACTACTACCAGACCCAGTACAAGATCATCGAGTCGCGCAGCGTAGCCCGGGAGGTCGTCCGGCGGCTCAAGCTCGACCAGCACGAGGAGTTCGTCCCGAAACCGAAGGAAGGCCTCTTCTACGACATCGTGTACTTCGTCCCGAACACGATCGGCTATATCGCCTCCCTCTTCAAGACGGACGAGGCGGCGAAGAAGACGAAATCCGACTCCGCGATCGTGAATGCCTTTCTCCAACGCGTGAAGGTCACGCCGATTCGCAACAGCCGCCTGGTGGACATCGGCTTCGAGGCCAAAAGCCCGTACATGTCCGCGAAGATCGCCAATACCCTGGCCAAGGCCTATATCGACAACAACCTGGAGACCAAGCTCCGGGCCACCCAGGACGCCGTGGCCTGGCTCGAGGGCCAGATCGTCACCGAGCGGAAGAAGGTGGAGGAGGCGGAACAGGCCCTCCTGCGCTACAAGGAGCAGAAGGGGATCGTGACGGACTTCTCCACGGACGTGGAGACGATCACCGCCCAGAAGCTCGCCGAGATCAACAAGCAGGTCGTCGAGGCGACCTCCCGCCGGGTGGAGGCGGAAACCCGCTACCGCCAGGCGGCGGACATCCGCCATAGCCCGGAGAAGCTCGACTCCGTGCCGGACGTCATCCGGGACGAGCTCATCCGCGACATCAAGAAGCAGGAGGTGGAGATCCAGAAGCGGATGTCCGAGCTGTCGAAGAGGTACGGCGCGCGACACCCCCAGATCCTGGCCCTCCAGGAGGAGCTCAACTCCCTGCAATCGCGCAAGGCCAACGAGATCGGCCGGATCGTCGACTCCCTCTACAACGAATACAAGGTCGCCCTGGCCAAGGAGTATTCCCTGAAGAACGCCCTGAGCCAGCAGAAGGGCGAGAGCCTCGCCATGAACGTGAAGGCGATCGACTACAACGTGCTGAAGCGCCAGGCGGAAAGCAGCCGCGAGATGTACGACATCCTCGTGAAGCGCTTCAAGGAGACGTCGATCACGGAGGACATCAAGACCGGCAACATCCGGATCGTGGATCTGGCGGAGATCCCCAAATCGCCCGTCAAGCCCAAGAAGGCCCAGAACCTGCTCCTGGGGCTGATCGTGGGGCTCGCCCTCGGCGTGGGGCTCGCGTTCTTCCTCGAATACCTGGACAACACGATCAAGGTCCCCGACGACATCAAGAACATCCTGAAGCTGCCGTATCTCGGGCCCGTTCCCGCCATCGCCGCCGCCGAGGGCGGCGCCGTCAACGGCGAGAAAAATCCCGCGGACGACCTCGTCTCGCACCTCTCGCCCAAATCGACGGCCAGCGAGGCCTACCGGGGCATCCGGACGAGCATCCTCTTCTCGTCCGCGGAGCAGGCGCCGCAGGTGCTGATCATTTCGAGCTCGGGTCCGCGCGAGGGAAAGACGATCACCTCCGCCAACATCGCGATCACCATGGCCCAGGCGGGCAACCGCGTCGTCATCCTCGACTGCGACATGCGGCGGCCGCGCGTCCACAAGATCTTCTCCCTGTCGCGGGACCGCGGGATGTCGAACCTGCTGGTCGGCAACGACGAACTGGACAACGTCGTCCTCCACACGGACATCCCCAACCTCGACGTCATCCCCTCCGGGCCGATTCCGCCCAATCCGTCGGAGGTCCTGAGTTCCCAGCGGATGGCGGATCTCATCGAGGTCCTGCGCGGGCGTTACGACCGGATCATCATCGATACGCCGCCCATCACGGCGGTGACGGATGCCGTCATCCTCTCCAAGGTTGTCGACGGCGTCGTCCTGATCGTGCGGGCGGGCGTGGCCCACCGCGAACTCGTCCGGAACGCGGTCGAACAGCTCCGACAGGTCAACGCCCACATCCTGGGCGCGGTCCTGAACGGCGTGGACATGGGCCGCGACAGCTACTACTATTACCAGTACTACTATTACTACTACGGCGAAGACGGCGAGCGGAAGAAGAAGACGCGGACGCGCAAGAAGATGCGGAGCCGCTACTACGGCGCGGACAAGGAAGGCCGGAAGAAGGACGGGGACAGCGCCGTCGCCTGAGCCCCCGGATAACCGCCGCTGCCCCGATCCGGAGCGACGATGGGGCGTGATCAAAGGCGGATTTTAAAGACCTGCCCCCGATACCTGCCGGCTTTGCCCGGCGGCGCGGGGAAGGATCCCGTAAAAGCAACGGCGCTTGAGAAATCAGGCGCCGTTTTCTTTCAGGGATTGAGTTCGAAGGCATTCCGGATCAGGTCCACCGCGCCGGCGCCGTCCGGCGATAGACGGATGGCCGCGACGTCGAAGCGGGCGGGCCGGTCCTCCAGGCCATGGCCGGCCAGATAGTGCCGGGCGGTCCGGATCATCTTTTCCTGCTTTTTTGCATGCACGGCCAGTTGCGGGTCGCCATAGCGCTCCGAGCGGCGGCTTTTAACCTCGACGAAGCAGACCGTGGCCCCGTCCCGGGCGACGATGTCGATCTCCCCGAAGCGGCAGCGGTAGTTCCGCTCCAGCACGACATAGCCCATCCGTTCGAGGTAGACCGCGGCGATCGCCTCGCCCCGCTTCCCCGTATCGATGCGCCGCCGGTCTTTCAGCCTTCCCTCCGGCCGGTCATTTGGACGGTCCTTTGGCTGTTCCTCCATCCGGTCCTTCGGCCGACCCTCCGCCGGGCTTTCCTGATCACGTCTGACCAATCTCCCCCCTTTGGCCCCTCGACAAGCCCCGGGTGACACGTCTCTCAGCCGGACACATTGTCCTACAGAAAATCGGAGGAATCCCGATTTTCTGTAGGGCTACCACGTAAACGTCGTTTGCCGGGTCGTCTTGCCCGCTTCCCGCTCTTTGAGGTGAAAGGATTTGCGGTGGATCTTCGACAGGCCGAAGGCGGCGATGGCCCGGCGATGCTCGGCAGTGCCGTAGCCCTTGTTCTTGAGAAAGTTGTACTGCGGGTACTGGCGGTGGTAGATCTCCATGATCCGGTCCCGGGAAACCTTGGCGACGATGGAGGCCGCCGCGATGGAAATGCTGAGGGCATCGCCCTTGACGATGGTCTTCTGGGGCGTATCGATCCTGATGGGACAGTTGCCGTCCACGAGGATAAAATCGACGGCGCAGTCCAGGTCGAGGACCGCCTCGCGCATGGCCAGACGCGTGGCCTGGAGGATGTTCAGGGCGTCGATGACGTCCGGTTCGACGACCCCCAGGCCGACGGCCACGGCCGCCGACCGGATGACGTCGTGGAGCGCCGATCGCCGGGCGGGGGAGAGCTGCTTGGAATCGTTGATGTCGGGGTGATGGTAATCGCGGGGAAGGACAACGGCGGCGGCTACGACCGGCCCGGCCAGGGGCCCTCGTCCGGCCTCGTCGACGCCGGCAATGACCGTGTAACCCTCCCCGTAGGCAAGATTTTCAAAGTCATTCATCGCCAAGAGACCTTTGCATCATGTCATTTCGAGGAGCGCGAGCGACGAGAAATCTTAATGATGGCGGTTTCTTAAAGATTTCTCCCTTCGGTCGAAATGACAAAACAGGCTGTTGTGCAAGCGAAACCTGGCCTGATGGAATCCCGGTTTTTCATTCCCGCCCCCGGTGAACAACGGCGGGGGCGGGCTCCAGCGGGAATCCGGCGCTTGCGAAAGCCTTACGGATTCCCGTCCGGGGAAATCGACGGGCGCGGAAGCCTCGCGGATTCGCGTCCGGGGGGATCGATGGGCATGGGCGTAAGGGGCGCGCCGGAGGGGCGCCCGTCAGGATTTTCCCACTTCCTTGATCCGGGCCTTCTTGCCGCGCAGGGCCCGCAGGTAGTACAGGCGGGAGCGGCGCACACGGCCCCGGTTGACCACCTCGATCCGGTCGATGACCGGGGAGTGGAGCGGGAAGGTCCGCTCGACGCCCACGCCGTAGGAAACCTTCCGCACGGTGAAGGTGGAGCGGTTCAAGCCGTTGCGCCGCCGGATGACGACGCCCTCGTAGGCCTGGATCCGCTGTTTCTGTCCTTCCACGATCCGGACATACACCCGGACGGTGTCTCCGGATTTGAACGCGGGGATGTCCCCACGCATCTGTTCTTTTTCGAGCATTTCGATGACGTTCATCGCACCTTCCTCCTCTTCACAGCCTCGCTTCGGATATCGGAAACAGGGCCGTCGCCCCGTTTGCACTCATTTTTTTCCTTTTTTCTCCAGCAGATCCGGGCGGCACGCCAAGGTCCGCTTCAGGGCCTCCGTCCGCCGCCAGGCCTCGATCTCGGCGTGGTTCCCCGAGAGCAGGACCTCCGGCACCGGCCAGCCCCGGTACGTTGCGGGGCGGGTGTAGTGGGGATACTCCAGAATCCCCGTGGAAAACGAATCCTCGGCGGCCGAGGCGTCGTTCCCGAGCACCCCTGGGATCAGCCGGGAAACGGCGTCGACCACAACCATCGCCGCGAGCTCCCCGCCCGTCAGCACGTAGTCGCCGATGGAGAGTTCCCGGTCGACCAGGCGCTCCCGCACCCGTTCGTCCACCCCTTCGTAGTGACCGCAGAGAAGGACCAGGCGCGGGCGAGACGCCAGTTCCTCCGCCCGGCGCTGGGTGAAGGGCTCGCCCTGCGGGGTCATCAGGATGACCAGGCCCTCCGAGCGGTCCGGCAGGATCGCCGCGAGCGCCCGATCGATGGGTTCCACCTTCATGACCATCCCGCCGCCCCCGCCGTACGGGGCGTCGTCGGTCATGCGGTGCCGGTCCGTCGCATAGTCCCGGATATCGTGGAGGCGGATGTCGACGAGCCCCTTGTCCCGCGCCTTCCCGATCAGGCTTTCGGCCAGGGGCGAGGCGAACATCCCGGGAAAGACCGAGAGGATGTCGAAGCGGATCATGTCCCCCTCCTACAGCCCTTCCAACAGGCGAACCACCATGACCTTCCCGGCGCGATCGACCTCGCGGACGACCTCGGCGATGGCCGGCAGGAGGATCTCCCGGTCCGGCCCGGTGCAGACGTACACGTCGTTGCTCCCCGTGGGGAAAATGGCGGTGATGCGGCCCAGCTCCTCGCCCGCCTCCGTCCGGACGGTCATGTCAAGCAGGTCGCGCCAGTAGTATTCGTCGGGAGCGAGCGGCGGCGCCTGGTCTTCCGGCAGCAGGAGGAACCGTCCCGCCAGCGCGCCGGCGGCATCGCGGTCCGCCACCCCCTCGAGTTCGAGGAATAACGCCCCGCCCCGGGATTCGAGGGCGCGGATCCGATAGCTCCGGGCCGCCCCTTCCGGCCCGGCGGCGATGAAAATCTCATCGAGGGACGCAAGCATCCCCTCGTCATCGAGGAAATGGACGGCCTTCATGCGTCCCTGCACGCCATGGGCCTTCACGATCCGGCCTATTTCAATGAACCGCATCTCGTTATTCGATGATTTCCAGCACCGTCCGCTTGCGCAATTTCGTCGAGGCGGCGCTCAGGATGGTCCGCATGGCCTTGGCGGTCCGGCCCTGCTTGCCGATGACCTTGCCCAGGTCCTCCTTCGCAACCCTGAGTTCGATGACGGATGTCTGTTCGCCGACAACCTCGGAAACTTCAACCAGATCAGGATGATCCACCAGCGCCTGAGCCATGTATCTGATCAATTCCTTCATCGCCTCCACCTCCACGGATTGTTGACGTTCATCCACTCGCTGTCGACGCCTGCGTTCATCGTTCGCGGAAACGGACTCGGCTCCGGGCGCACTCCGGGAAGGCTCAAACCTTCGCGGCGATCCCCTTTTTCTGAAGCAGCTGGGAGACCGTCAGGGTCGGCTTCGCCCCCTTGGCCAGCCATTCGGCGACGCGGCCTTCCTCAACCGTAATGGCGGCCGGTTCCTGATTGGGGTCGTACGTCCCGACGATCTCCAGAAACTTTCCGTCCCGGGGGGACTCGGAATTCGCCACGACGATGCGATAGAAGGGTTTCCCCTTGGCGCCGATCCGCGTTAATCTGATTTTCGTTGCCATCCGTCTCTGTCCTAACCTCCTGAAGTGTTCTATGGCGATTCAAAACGAACGAGCTATCTAACACACTTTTTTCGGAATTAAAAGGGGAAATTACCGCGCTTCAGGGCCTTCAGGCCCCCCTTTCCCGTCATCCGCTTCATCATCTTGCGCATGTCGATGTAGTTCTTGATCAGGCGGTTGACGTCCTGGACGGACGTGCCGCTGCCCCGGGCGATGCGCTTGCGCCGGGAGCCGTCGATGAGCAGGTAGTTGAGGCGCTCGGCGCGGGTCATGGAGTCGATGATGGCCCCCACGCGGACCAGCTCCCGCTCGTCGGGGGTCACATCCTTCAGGCCCTTGACCTTGCTCAGGCCCGGGATCATCCCGAGGATGTCCGTGAGCGACCCCATCTTCTTGATCTGCCGGAGCTGATCGCGGAAGTCCTCCAGGGTGAACTCGTTTTTGCGGATCTTCCGCTCGAGCTCGCGGGCCTCCCGTTCGTCCACCGTCGCCTGGGCCTTCTCCACCAGGGTGACGATGTCGCCCATCCCGAGGATGCGCGAGGCCATGCGGTCCGGGTGGAAGACCTCGATCGCGTCGATCTTCTCGCCCACGCCGACGAACTTGATGGGCTTGCCGATGACGGCCTTGAGCGACAGGGCCGCGCCGCCCCGGGCGTCGCCGTCCATCTTCGTCATGATGACGCCGTCGATGCCGAGCAGTTCGTCGAACTTCTTCGCGACGTTGACGGCTTCCTGACCCGTCATGGCGTCGGCGACGAACAGGATCTCCGAGGGGGAGACGATCTGACGGATCCGCTTCAGTTCGTCCATCATCGCGGCATCGATGTGGAGGCGCCCCGCCGTATCGACGATGACCGCCTCGTAGCCCTGGCGGCGGGCCTCCTCGACGGCCTGCACGCAAATTCTCACCGGGTCGCGCTCTTCGCCGGCGGCGAAGATCCCGGCGCCGATCTTCTCGCCCATCACCCGGAGCTGTTCCATGGCGGCGGGCCGGTACACGTCCGCGGAGACCAGGTAGGTGCGCTTGCCCTGCGCGGCGAGCAGGCGCGCCAGCTTCACGGCCGTCGTGGTCTTGCCGCAGCCCTGGAGGCCGACGAGCATGATCGGGGCGGGGATGCGGTTGCCGAAGCGCAACTGGCTCGTGCCGCCGCCCATGAGCTCGATCAGCCGGTCGTGGACGATCTTGACGACCTGCTGGCCGGGGGTGATGCTGTCCACGACTTCCTGGCCGACGGCCCGCACGCGGACGTCCTCGACGAAATCCTTGACCACCTTGAAGTTGACATCCGCCTCGAGCAGGGCCATGCGGATCTCCTTCAGGGCGGACTGGATGTTCTCCTCGTCCAGTCGTCCGCGGCCCTTGAGCTTTTTGAAGATGCCGTCCAGTTTTTCCGAAAGACTCTCGAACATCGTATCCCGTCGATTCTCGTTGTCTCGCCCCCGGCGGCGAACCCGGTGTTCCCGGGGCTTTCCGGGGCCGGCAACCCGCGTCTCCTATTTTTCCCGGCGGACGACGCCCTGGACGCCGGGGACCTTGGTCGACACGGCGGCGGACGCCCCCTTCGCGCTCTCGACGCTGTCGAACCCGCCCAACGCCACGCGGTACCAGGTCCCCTTGCCGGGCACCTCGACCGCCTCCACACGGGCCCGGTACCCCAGGGCAGCCAGTTTCTTGTTTAACTGCTCCGCCTTGGCCTTCTCCTGGTAGGAGGCGAGTTGCACCAGGAACCGATCCTTTCCCGCGACCGGCTTTGCCGCGGGTCCCGCCGGCGCGGTTTTAGCCGCGCCGGGAACGCTCGCCGCGGCCGGCGGCGCCGGATGGCGCGCCTGGGCCGACTCGGGCGGCTTCACGCCGGCCGGCGGCTGCGTCTGGCCCGCCGACGCGGGTTTGGCCGCGCCGGGAACGCTCGTCGCGGGCGGTCGGGCCGCGGGCGGCGATGCCGGCGGCGGTAGTGCGTCCGGGGCCGATGGCGTCGGGACGCCGGGACGCTGGAGGATGATGTCGCCCTCCTTTTTCTTGCTCAGGGTATCGTAAAACGTCAGATCGAATTCGTTCCCCTCCGGGGGGGCGGTCTCCTTCTTCGCCCCGCCGAGCGCGACCGGCGCCGGCGGCGCCTTCCATCCCAGCCATTCTCCCGCGATGCCGGGGAGATAGCCGGTGATGGCCGCGGGATAGGTGTCGATGTTCTTCCCGACCGTCACCCCGAAGAGGAAGGTCACGAAGAGTCCAGCCGCCATGCCGAAGGCCAGGAGCGAGACCCCCGTCTTCCCCAGTTTGACCTCAAATTGCTTCCGGTTCTTTGCGACCATGCGTCACCGCCGTTCGGAAACAATCGGGCACGGCGCCCCGCCTTTCATGAAGAAACAAGGCGCTGCCCCTGCCCTTCCCTACATGCGCTCCGGCGCCGACACCCCCAGGAGCCCCAGCACGTTCGCCAGCACGGTCCGGACCGCCCGGACGAGAAAGAGGCGCGCCCCGGAAAGGTCCCCGTCCTCGGAAACCACCTTGTTCTTGTTGTAGTAGCTGTGAAACAGGCCCGCCAGCTCGTTGAGATAGAAGGTCAGGCGGTGGGGTTCCAGGTTCCGCGCCGCCCCCTCGATCACCTCCGGCAGGCGGATCAGGGTCTTGATCAGGGCCGCCTCCTCCGGAAGCGTCAGGCGCTCGAGGGCCGCCTGTCCGTAGGCCGGCACGGCCACGCCTTTTTCGGCGGCCGTCTTCAGGATGCTGCAGATCCGCGCGTGGGCGTACTGGACATAATAGACCGGGTTGTCGTTCGACTGGCGTTTCGCCACCTCGAGATCGAAATCCAGGTGGCTGTCGGAGCGCCGCATGAGAAAGTTGTAGCGCGCCGCGTCCCGTCCGACCTCGTCGACCACCTGACGCAGGGTGACGAACTCGCCCGAGCGGGTGGACATGGCCACGGGCTTGCCGTCCCTAAGGAGGTTGACGAGCTGGACGAGGATGACCTGCAGGGCCTCCTTCGGATACCCCAGGGCCTGGACGCCCGCGAGCATGCGGGGGATGTAGCCGTGGTGGTCCGCGCCCCAGACGTCGATGACCGTGTCGAAGCCGCGCTCGAACTTGTTTTTGTGGTAGGCGATGTCGGCGGCGAAGTACGTGGGTTCCCCGTTCTGGCGGATGACAACCCGGTCCTTCTCGTCGCCGAAGGCCGTCGTCCTGAACCAGAAGGTGCCGTCCTCGCGGTAGATGAAGCCCTGCGACTCGAGCGCCGTTAGAAGTTTCGCCACGCCGTCGTTCTCGTAGAGGGTCCGCTCGCTGAAGTAGCGGTCGAAGACGATCCCGAAGGCCTTCAGGTCGTCCTTGATCCCGTCGAGGATGACCCCGCCGGCGTGGTCCGTCAGGCGGGGGATGGCCTCCCCTTCCGCCTCGTCGAGACAGCGCCGGCCCTCCCGCGCGAGGACCTCCCGCGCCAGCTCCCGGATGTACTCGCCCTGGTAGCCGTTCTCGGGAAACGGCGCGTCCCCGCCGGCCAGCTCCCGGCAGCGGGCGAGGACCGACCGGCCCAGGTTGTGCATCTGGTTGCCCGCGTCGTTGATGTAGTATTCCCGCTCCACCGCGTAGCCGCACGCGGCAAGGACCGCGGCGACGGCGTCGCCCACCACCGCCCCCCGGGCGTGGCCGATGTGCAGGGGGCCCGTGGGGTTGGCGCTGACGAATTCCACCTGGACACGCCTTCCGGCGCCGAAGTCGAGCCGGCCATAGCCCGTCCCCTCGCGCTCCACGGCCTCCAGGAGCGTCGCCCAGAAGCCCTCTCGGATGAAGAAATTGATGAAGCCGGGGCCGGCGATTTCCGTCCGGGCGACGACCCCTTCGGGATCGTCCAGCTCCGCGATCAGGGTCTCGGCGATCCGCCGCGGGTTCATCTTCAGGCGCGAGGCCAGCATCATGGCCGCGTTCGTGGCGTAATCGCCGTGCGCGGCGTCCCTGGTGAGCTCGATCTCTACCGCGGGGAGTTCCGCCGCCGCAAGCGTGCCCTTCTCCATGCACGCCGCGAGGGCCTCCCCGACCATCCGTTCCAGACGCTTCTTCATATCTTAAGCTCTTGCCGGTTTCATCAACGGCCCCGCGATCGCCCCCCGCACACGCCGGAGGGGGTCCGCCGCGGCCCGTATCGTCCCTTTCGATCAAAAAAAAGTGACAAGTAACCCTCCAATCCCGGCTGTTACTTGTCACCTCGCTGTCTTACGGTGCTGAGGGCGGACGGGCTATCCCTCACGTTCCTTTTTCACCGCCTCGTCGATGTCCTTGTCCTTGATGGCAAGGTCCCGGGAGTAATCGGCGCAGTGGACCTGCCCGGTCGCATCCGTGGACACGCTGAATTTCTTCTGACAGGTCCCCCTCCAGGCACAGATGGCGCAGTACCTTCGATCCATGGCCATGATGCAACACCCCCTTCTTGAAGATTCCCGCGATGGCGGCGCCACCCTAATACGGATGCCCCTTTCAAGTCAAGGATTTTTGCATGCGGGGGCACTTCTCCGGGGCCTCGCGCCGCGTCCGCAAACGCGCTGAAAACCGTTGAAAAACGGTTTGACATTCGGGGAGGGTTTTCTTTAAGATACCGGGAAAGTTCTGATTCAAAAAGGAAGGCCCGCCATGAGAAAATATTGCTTCTGGACGGCCGTCGTCATCACGGCCCTGATCCTCCCCGTCGCCGCCGACGCCGCCTGCCTGATCCGCCTCGAGAGCGGCGGCCGGATCTGGACGCCCCACTGCTGGGAGGAGGGCGGGGAGCTCAAATTCTACGTGGGCGACGGTATCGCGGGAGTCGAGCAAAACATGGTGCGTCACATCGAAAAAACCGCCATGACCTCGGGCGTCGTCTATGAGGCGCCGGCGCCGGCCCCCGCCGATACCGTGGAGAAGGCCGAAAAAAACCCGTCGTCTCCGGCCAACGTCGAGGGTGGCGCGGCGCCCCCAAAAGCTCCGGCAAAGAAGGTCGATGTGAAGGCCTACCAGGACCGGATGGCCAAGCTCAAGGCGGATCTGAACCGGACGCTCGCGCGGATGAAGAAGGCCACGACCAATAACGATCCTGCCGCCAAGGAGGACGCAACGGCGGAAAACCGCCGGATCTCCGATGAAATGTACCGTCTGACCGATGAACTCAAGGAAGGCAACAACGGCGTCCTGCCCGCCGACTGGTGGGAAGGGATCGGAAAGGAAGAGCCCGCGGAACCGTAAACGGGACAGACGGGCCGGATCCGCCCCTTAGAAGACATCCCGCCAGGCCGTCCGCTGGAGCGTGGTGACCGAATTGATGTTCTGCAGGTTGCTCAGGGCCGTGGAGCTGTAATACAGGTTGATGCTGCCGGTCAGGTCGATCAGCTTGGTCAGGTGGCCGATCGTGATCATGCTCCCGTAAATATTTCCGGTCCCGCTCCCGAAGACCCGACCGGTCCCCCTCAGGATAACCAGCCCTTCGAACTCGAAATTGCCGTTGATCTGGAGTTCTCCCCCGTTGTCGACGATGATGATGCCCGCGCCGTTTCCCGAACCGTTCAACGTGGCGCCATTCGGAATGACCGTGATGGCCGGATTCGCCCGCGTGCCCAGCGTGGTCTGAAACAGGTTGTTCGTCAGGATGTTGTTGACGAAATTGTTGTACTCCGTCTCCCGGCTGGGCCCCAGGGTCTGCGTGGGACTCCCCCCCAGGTGGGCGCTCACGTTTCCCGTGAGGGTCGGGGTCATGACGGTGTAGAGGCCTGGCTTGGCCGGCAGGGAACCGTCCACCGCCGTGTTGCAGGCGCTGCCGTTGCAGTTCGGATCGGCCGGCACCGGGTAATCGTGGCCGTCGACGGCATAGCCCCCGCCGCCGCCTTTCTTGAAGTCGACCGCCGGCCCGCCGCCGTACATGGCCACCGCGCCGTCCGCGCTCGTGGTGGACGGAGGAATCTTCCGGATGCGGGCCTCGATCGTCTTCGTGGTGTTTTGTGTCCCGATGCCGGTCATCTGGAACCGGTACCGGTAGGGCGCCACATAATAGAGCGTCACCGAGGGGTTGAAGCTGAAGCCTGCCGGACAGGTTACAGTTATTGTTCTTGTGGGAGACGCGGCCGTGGGATAGGTGATCGTGTTGTTCCTGAGGTAATACATGACCTGCTCCACCCCCGCCTCGGCCTCGTAAAAGGCCTGGGTGCCGGCCTTGTAGTTCGCGCTGATCTTCATGTCCGTCGTGCTCATGATCACGGCCGTCGACCCGAGCAGCACGAGGACGGCCGTCAGGAGCAGGACGACGACGAGGACCATGCCCCGTTCATCGGACGGCCGCACTTCCCTGCGGGGTTGGATAGGCTGCGCCATGCTGACACCTCCCCTGCCTTTCAGATGGCAAGATTTCTGGCCGTCACGACGGACGACAGGGTGTACGTCCGGTAACCGCCGTTGGTGGAATAGGCCGGATCGGGCTTGGCCGTCCGGCCGGTGATCGTGATTCTGATCGCACGGACATCCGCGGCATTGAGCGTGGACGCGCCGGCGCCGTCCAGATAATCAAAGGAGAAGGAATCCACGTTCTCGACGAACGGCTGGGCGCCGCTGCCGATGTTTCGGGTGATCTGGTGGTTGGCCGAATCGAACGCATAGACGATGTTCTCCTCGCTCGTTCCGTCGATGGCCCCGTCGCCGTTCAGGTCCGCCCGGATCTCGAGTTGCGTCGCGTCGATGACCACCCCGGCGAAATCATTCCCCGTATTCGCATCGGAATTCACCCCGGACGGATCGTACCGCGCCATCCGGACCTCCCGGGCCATCATGTCCATGCCCGCCCTGACGCCCTGCTGCATGGCCACGATCTCCTCCTGGTTTCCGAAGGTCTTGTATTGGATCGTGAAGACGCTGTAGGCAGCGCCCAGAACCACGAGACCGATCGCCATGGCGATCATCATCTCGAGCAGGGTAAACCCGCGCGCGTCGTCCCGAACCGCCGGCGTTTTCCGGGATGCAATCCCTGTTGCGCGACATTTCCTTACGATTCGATACGGCAATACGCTGCTCCTATTGACTGACGATGCTCCGGAGTACCACGTTGTGGCCCGTCCCCTGCCAGGTCCACGCCACCGTGACGACCAGGGTGCTCATCCCCGTTGCCGGCGAATCGGCCGTGACGTCCCAGGTGCGGGTGTAGAGGGTTTCCTGCGTATCCGTCCCGTCCGCCAGACTGGCATAGGCGGTGTTTTTCAATTCCTCCATCTTGTCCGCGGCCAGCGTCGTCGCGGTCGTCATCGTCTTGCTGAAGGCATTCCCCCTGATGACCATGACGGTCACGGAAATGACCCCCAGCATCGCGACCACGAGGAGGAAGATCGCAATCATGATCTCGATCAGTGTAAACCCCTGATTTTTACGCAACCGGGAGATCGTCATCGCCTTTTTCACCCTGTTTGCCGCGCCTTTCGCATCTCCTAATTGGAAACCGCCACCCGTCCGGAAATCGCCACGGCGATATCCCTCGATCCGGCTGAATTCGTCACGGTAACCGTTCCGATCGCGGACGCGGCGCCCCTGGGATTAAAAATCGGATCGTTCGTCGTAGTCAAGGCGACATCGTGATAGTCCTGATGGAGATCCTTCGAAATGTTGACGCCTTCACTGCTGGCAACCGTCCCGTCATTGTTGGCATCGCTCCAGATCTTGTAGGTATGGCCATCGCCTTCGATATGGACCTTGACCTTCTGATTCAGACTGACCGCTGTCATTCTTGCATTCATGAGATCGGACATGACCTGCCTCGCCGCCCCCTTCAGACGGCTCCGGACCATGAAGGTCTGATAGCTGGGAATCGCGATGGCCGTCAGGATGCCGATGAGCGCGATCACGACCATCAGTTCGATAAGCGTGAATCCCCGGGCTGTTTTCCTGAATCTGGTCATGGCTCCCCCTTCCCGAACAGGGGCATGCATGCTGCGCTCGCACGCCCCTGGAGTTTATAATAAGGGCGAAGTCATTCGATTGTCAACAGGAATTCGCGCCCGATGCGTCTTCTTGAGTGGCCGAGGTCACCCCGGCAGCGTGACCGACTTCACACAAGGGCTCAAAGGTTCCTCGGGGCGACGACGGCCGTCAGGGTATAGCGGCGATGATGGTCGTTGTTCACCGGATCCGTGTAGGCGGGGTCCGGCTTGGCGGTTTTCGCCGTCACCTGGACCCGGACCTTGGCGATGGAGGAAACCTGCGCCGACGTGGGAGCCGTCACGACGGTCCCGTCGATCAGGGTATACGTGAGGCTCAGGGTCTCGATGGTCTCCACGATCGGCTGCCAGGACCGGGTCCCGTCCGAGGCGATGGCGTAACGTTCGAGCGCGCCGCCGTTGACGCGGAAGGCAACCTCCTCTAAGTCGTTCGTGTCCAGCGCCCCGTCGCCGTCGTTGTCGGTCGTGAAGGCGACACTGCTTGCGTTCGTCGCCCGGCCCTCGCTGGCGGAATACTGGAAACCGAACGTGCCCGTCGTCCGCTGCGGATTGAAGCCCGCCATCCGGATCTCCCGGCTGACGATGTCGATGGCCGCCCGCGCGTTCTGCTGAATGTCCACAACCTGCTCCTGGTTGCCGAGTTGACGGTTCTGCAGGGTGAACACGGCGTACGCGGCGCCGAGGATCACGAGGCCGAGCGCCATGGCGATCATGAGTTCCAGGAGGGTGAACCCCGCCGTGACAGGACCATCCGCTTTCCGGGCCTGACGGGCCTCGGATCGGCCTGGCGCCGGGGCGTTCCCCGGGGATCCGCAAATCAAGGGTTCCTGTCTCCTTTCGGCCACCCTGCATAGGTCCGCGGCGCATATCATGGCAACCCTGCCTGTCAGTTGATCGCCACCCGTCCCGTGCTGTTGACCGTCACCGTCTTCGTCAGGCCCAGGGTGGTGCTCGTCAGGATGACGGTGCACCCGGAACCGCTCAACCGCCCCGACGAGCTAAAGGTCGGGCTCGCGGCGGCCGCCACCGTCACGTCGCGATAACCGAATCCGGTTTGAAGATTCCGGGTCAGCGCCGTTCCCCCCGTGTCGTAGGTGTAGAACGCGCTGGCGGAGGTCGGGAAGGTCACCTGGACGTCGCGGTTCTGTGACACGGCGGCCATGCGGGCGTTCATGAGGTCCGACATCACGTGCCTTGCCGCCCCGTTGAGCCGTCGCTGCGCCATGAAGGGTTGCAGGGAGGGAACGGCAATGGTCGTCAGGATGGCGAGAATGGCGATGACGATGATCAGTTCGACCAACGTAAACCCGCCCCGGTGGGTCTTCCTCCGCATGACTCCTCTTCGACGTGCCGACGACGGTTCTTGGCCGGGAGGATTTTCCCGTTTGGCCGCCCGACATCCCCGACTGTGTTATCTAACCCGCGCTACCGCTGGTGGCGATCATTAAACCACAGGCGAAATTGAATGAAAAGGATAATTTCAGAAGAATCTGTGGGCAAATTTTCTTGACGTGCCCCGCAAGCCGGGGGTATTTAGAAGCCGGAGGGTGTGATATGAAACGAATACGGCGTCTTCTCTTGATCCTGATCTTTCTTTTTCCATCTGTCACACCGGCGGCATCGGTCGTCTATCTCAAAAACGGCGGCCGCCTGACCACCCCGGCCTGGAGCCGCGAGGGGGATATGATCGTGCTTCAGACCGCCGCCGGCCAGATGAGCATCGAGCGCCGCGACGTGCTGAAGATCGTGTCCGACGATGCCGACGCGTTGGCGGTGCCGGCGCCGGCCGCACCTGCGGCCCCGCAACGGGCCGGGAAAGACGCGCTTCCGTCTCCGGCCGCGCCGTCGGGCGGGGCATCCCCGGCCGTCGCGCCGTCGCCCGTCCCCCCGCCGGTCGCGGAAAAAGCCGACCTCGACGCCTACAAGGCACGGAAGAATGAGCTTCAGGGACAGTTGGACGCGGCGCTCGCCCGGATGCGCGAGTCCGCACGCCTGCAGGACGAGCCGGCCAAGGAGCAGGCCCGCAAGGAAATGCGGGAGATCTCGGCCCGGATCTACGAACTGACGGACGAGGTCAAGCGCGTCAACAACGGCATCCTTCCCCCCGGCTGGTGGAAATAGGGGACCCCTACCGCACGTCCTTCCAGCTCAGGACGTCGAGCGGGCGGTTTGCGGTCTGGACCGAGATGGCCGTGCTGCAGTAGATGATGTTGGCGTTCCCCCCGACCACGTCCGCGTCGGTTGCCCCCCCGCTCGCCAGCGCCCCGGTCACGTTCTTGTTCCCGCCCCCGGTGAAGGTCACCGATCCCGATACGAGCACGATACCGTTCCAGGAAAAGCCGCCGTGGAAGAAGGCGTCGCCCTCGATCAGCAACAGCCCGCACCCCGTGGCTCCCCCCGTCAGGCTGATGTCCGTCGGAACCCCCGCCGATGTCTTGGTGTTGTAGTAGACGACGTTGTGCACGCTGCACGTCGAAGGGTCCGAATCGTCCGCCCCCAGCACCGGCGTTCCCCAGCCGTCGCCGGGTCCCGGCACGGTCGTGTTGGTGTGGGTGGCGCTCTCCACGTGGTACGTGAAGTTCGCGCCCGTCTTGTAGGTGTCGATCAACGCCTGCACGTTGATCGGCGTATCGGTATGGGCGATCGGGGTCGTTCCGCTGATCGTCGGGTTGCCGTTCGTGGTCACCGACGAGACCGCCTGGCCGGTCACGATGCCGGGCTTGTTGGCGCCGCCGCAGGCGTCGTTGCCGATGACGTTGGTGCTGGACCCCTGAATACTGGTCGCCGCGTTGACGGACAGGGCGGCCGGAACGGCGATCGGCGGCTTGCGCGCCGCCTCGACCTCGACCGTCCGGTTGGAGCCGCTGGAGGCCCCGTAACTGGAGATGAGATAGATATTGCCGCCGGTGGTCGTGTTCCGCTCGTAGTCACCGTCTCCGTCGGCATCGCCCCAGTAGAGCAGGTTCCCCGCGCCGTCCGTCTGATGACGGATGCGGACCGTGTAGTCGAGGGCCGACTGCAGGCTGCTGACCAGGACGTGCAGGGCGTTGCCGCTGCTGTAGCCCTTCCCCTGAGCCTTCACCTCCAAGCCGATGAAGGCCGACCACCCGGTGTTGGTCGGGTGCGCGTCGGTGATCGGGTTCGCCGAATCCGACCGGAGGCGCGACAGTGCCTCGTTCACCCCCGCCTCGGCTGCGAACAGGGCCTTCTGCGTCGAACCATAGTTCCCCGCGATCTGCACGTCGGTCGAGACCATCATCAGCGTCGAAAACCCGATGATGACGATGACCACCACGATGAGGATGGCCACAACCACGGTGATCCCCCGCTCGTTCCCGCAAACCCTCCGGGGGTTTTTACGCGTGCATTGACTCATGTCCGCCTCTGCCCGACAGCTTCATGCGCGGGAGGTCTCGATGGGAGACTCCGCACATGCTTTAAAAAGCGCGCTATTCATAAGATCGCTTGTTTGGATTCTATCGCCATATTTCGTATTTGTCCATCCCGGAAAATGTCATCATTTCCCCGAGCAGGGGGCGCGTTGACCAGGCGGCACCCGTCGGAGCGGGGGCGGAATCAAAAGAACCGATGGAACATCAGAAAGTTGAAGAACGCCGCGCCGAAGAAGAGGTAGGCCACGGCGGCCAGGGACAGGAAGGGCCCGAAGGGCACGGCGTACTTCGTGTCCGCCCCCTTGGCGACCATCAGCGCGATGCCGACGGCGGCGCCGGTGAGCGAGCTGACGAGCAGGATGAAGATCAGCGATTTCCAGCCGAGGAAGGCCCCGATCATCGCCAGGAGTTTGATGTCGCCGCCCCCCATCCCCTCCCGCTTCGTGGCCAGTTCGTAGGCCACCGCGATGGCGTAGAGGACCCCGCCTCCGAGCAGGAGCCCCAGCAGGGCCTCGAGCCAGGGGACGCGCATGGCGAAGACGGCGAGGAGAAACCCGAGGGGGATCCCCGGCAGGGAGATGACGTCGGGGATGATCTGGTGGTCGATGTCGATGAAGGTGACGGCGATGAGCGCCGCCGTGAAGGCGAAGGCGGCCAAGAAGGCCGCGCCGAGGCCGTACTTCCAGAAGAGGAGCAGGGCCAGGAGGGCGGCGAGACCCTCGACGGCCGGATAGCGCCAGGAGACGACGGCGGCGCAGGCGCGGCAGCGGCCCCTGAGGATGAGGAAGCTCAGGAGGGGAAGGTTGTCGTACCAGCGGATCGGCGTGAGGCACTGCGGGCAGCGGGAGCCCGGGCGGACGATGGACTGCTCGGCCGGCAGCCGGTAGATGCAGACGTTGAGGAAGCTCCCGACGGCGGCGCCGAAGGCGAAGATCAACATGTCCATCAAAAACCCCGTCACGCCCCCTCCTCCCTGCAGCCGATCTTCCGCGCGCTCCGCGCCGGCACACCCCGGTGTCACGCACACCCCGGTCGGGGTCCCTCCGCAGGTCCCGGGCGGGTGTAAATCCTGCGGCACCCGAATCATCCGGATTCGCGTTTCCGCGGGATCGACACGGCCCTCCCCTCAGCCATCCTTGCGGTCCCAGTCGTAGGGGATGTCGTTGACGTGGGGATCGACGCGGAACTCGTCCGGCTCCTCGTACCGGTAGACCTCCGTCGGCGTGTTGACGACGATGGCCTCGTCCGGCGAGACGCACTTGAACCCGTGATAAACGTAGGGCGGGATGTGAACGAGGACGGGATGGTGCTCCCCGGCAAAGAAGACGTCGATCTCGCCCCGGGTCGGCGAGTCCGCGCGGCCGTCGTACAGGACGATCTTCATCATCCCCTTGACGACGGCCATGTTGTCGGATTGCTTCTTATGGTAGTGCCAGCCCTTGACCACGCCGGGGTAGGCCGTGGTCATGTAGACCTGGCCGAAGCCCCCGAAGAACGCGTCGTCGGCGCGCAGGATCTCCATGAGGCGCCCCCGCTCGTCGGCGATCACCTTCAGCTGCTTGACGCGCACCCCCTCGATCATGAAACCCCTCCGGATCCGGCCAAAGGCGCCAGGATATCTCCCGTCATCGCGTTTCTCCAATGCGGGCCTGAATGGTGATCGAACGGCCTGTCTGTATCGTATCTCGCCGCTCAGCGCAACAGGAAATGACGCGTGCACCCGCCGCCCCCCTCCCGGCCATTTTCCCATTCGAACTATCGCCGAAACCATGGTATGAAGATCCGGGAATACCGGCACCGAAGGCGTGCCAGGAGCGTGTTTCGGAACGGGCTTCCCCGACGGGAAAAATGAAGACAACCGGGAGGCGGTCGTGAAAACGGACGAATTCTACATGCGGCGCGCCCTGCGCCTGGCCCGGAAGGGCGAGTGCCGGGTCAGCCCCAACCCCATGGTGGGAGCGGTCATCGTGAAGGAAGGCCGGATCATCGGCGAGGGGTTCCACGCCTGCTGCGGCGAGAACCACGCGGAGGTCAACGCGATCGAACGCGCCGTCGAGGACCCGGCCGGGTCGCAGTTTTACGTCACCCTCGAGCCCTGCTGCCATCAGGGCCGGACACCGCCCTGCGTGGAGCGCCTGATCGCCCTCCGGCCAGCGCGGGTAATCGTTGGCACGACCGACCCCAACCCGCTCGTCTCCGGCCGGGGAATCGCGGCCCTCGAGGCCCGCGGGATCGAGACAAAACTTGGCGTCCTCGCGGATGCGTGCGTTGCGCTCAACGAGCGCTTCTTCACCTTCATGCGGACCGGACGTCCCTTCGTCACCCTGAAGTTCGCCCAGACCCTGGACGGGCGGATCGCCACGCGCACCGGCCACTCCCGCTGGGTCAGCTCGCCCCCCTCCCTGCGCTTCGCCCACGAGCTCAGGAGCAGCCACGACGCGATCCTGGTTGGCGTCGGCACCGTGATCAAAGACGATCCCGAGCTCACCGTCCGTCACGTCCGGGGGCGCAATCCCCTGCGCGTGATCCTGGATTCGGCCCTGCGGGTGCCGCCGGTATCCCGGGTCCTGTCCGGCCTTGACGACGCCCGGACGCTGATCGCGACGCTCGGGGGCGCCGACCCGGAAAAGCGGCGGCAACTGGAGCGGGCGGGCGTCGAGGTCCTCACGGTCCCGCCGGACGGGGCGGGCCGCGTGAGCCTTCCGCACCTGATGGGCCGGCTCGGGGAGCGCGGGATCTCGTCGGTCCTGATCGAGGGGGGGGCCGAGGTCATCACCCGGGTGCTCGCGGCGGGGCTCGCCGACAAGCTCGTCGTCGTCGTCGCCCCGAAGATCATCGGCCGCGGGACGGAGGCGGTCGGGGACCTGGGCAAAGACCGGATGGAGCAGGCCCTGCCGCTCACCCTCCGCCGCCTGCGGCGCCGGGGGCCGGATACCCTCTTCGAGTTCACCGTTGAAAAAAATCCGCAATCGGGATAGATCATAACCGGCCGCCCGTCCGAAATTCCCGGCGGCCGGAAAGCAGGTTTCCCACGTGCCCTGGTACGCCCTCCATACGCGCAGCCGCCACGAAGACCGCGTCCATCTCGGCCTGACCCAAAAGGGGTTCAATGTCTTCCTGCCCAAGATCGAGGTGTGGAGCCGCCGCAAAGACCGCCGGAAGAAAATCATGCTCCCCATGTTCTCCGGGTATCTCTTCATCGAACTGACGTCGCTCGACAACCAGACGAAGCTCAACGTCCTGAAGACCTTCGGCGTCGTCGCCCTGCTCGGCGCCCCCCATCACCCCGATCCGATCCCGGTCCCCGACGAGAAGATCGACGCCATCCAGCGCATCGTCGCTTCCCGCGTGGAGGTGCAGCATTTTCAGTACCCCAAGGTCGGCGAGCCGGCCCGGATCACCGACGGTCCCTTCGCCGGGATCGAGGGCGTCGTCCTCAAGACCGACTTCGAGAAGGAGGTCTTCGTCGTCTCCATCGAGCTCCTGCAGCGCTCCGTCGCCATCCGCCTCGAGGGCTTCCAGATCACCCGCCTGTAAAGATCGGGCGCCTCGAAAGCGCCCTTCCCCATCGTGGCCGAGGTCCGTCCGCCTTCCCCGCACGGGCCTGAATCCACGGGACGCCTCGGAAGGCCGGATCCCTGCCCACCCATAAAGGGCATTGGCCTGTTGAATCCAAGAGGACATTCCTGCTTTGGTAAGAACAGGATATTTCCCCCTTGGCTTGACACATCACGCTTTTCGCACTTGACTTTACGGATGAGTTGCGCGATAAGCGCAGGCTTTAGTTGATCTTTACTGCCGCCCGTGCTATGGAATCGCCGTCGCGGCAGCGACCGTGAATGAAGGAACCGCATCGAGGAGCGACCGTGCCGAAGGGAAAGATCACCATTGACAAGGAGTTGTGCAAGGAGTGCCATCTGTGCGTCTTTGCATGCAAACACGCAAATATCGTCGCCGGGAAAGAATACAACTCCAAGGGCTACCGGCCCGTCTGCTTCCAGGACGACGGCAAGTGCACGGGGTGCGCCCTGTGCGCCATCACCTGTCCGGAAATCGCCATCGAGGTCTACCGTGAATAGCAAGGTATTGATGCAGGGGAACAGAATCATCGGCGAGGCCGCGATCCGGGCCGGATGCCGGTTTTATGCGGGCTACCCGATCACGCCGCAGAACGAGATTCCCGAGTACATGGCGGAGAACCTCCGCAAGGTGGAGGGGGGCGTTTTCATCCAGTCGGAAAGTGAAATCGCGGCCATCAACATGGTGGCCGGCGCCGCCAGCGCGGGGGCGCGGGCCATGACCTCCTCCTCCGGTCCCGGGATCTCCCTCAAGCAGGAGGGCATCTCGTCCATGGCCGCCCAGGAGCTGCCCGGCGTCATCGTCAACATGATGCGCGGCGGACCGGGCCTGGGAAACATCCGCCCCTCCCAGGGCGACTATTTCCAGGCCACGCGGGGCGGCGGTCACGGGGACTACCGGACGATCGTGCTCGCGCCGGGGACCTGCCAGGAGCTGGCGGATCTCACGATGGACGCCTTCGATCTCGCCGACCGCTATCGCATCCCCGTGGTCCTGCTCGCCGACGGCATGATCGGCCAGATGATGGAGCCGGTGGTCTTCAAGGAACCCAAGCCGCGGCAGTACAGCGAGGATTACGTCCTGAAGGGCGCGGGCACGGGCAAGGCCAAGACCATCAAGGGCCTGATCCTCGACCCCCTCGACATGGAGGAGCACAACTGGAAGCTCGACCGGAAATACCGGGTGATCGCGGCCCGGGAAACCCGCTGCGAGATCTTCAACACGGATGAAGCCGACATCGTCATCGTGGCGTACGGCACCGCGGCGCGCGTCGCGAAGGGGGCCATCAAGCGCCTGGGCGACCACGGGATCAAGGCCGGTCTCTTCCGCCCGATCAGCCTCTGGCCGTTCCCCACCGAGGAGTTGAGGCGGCTGGCGGGCGCCCGGAAGAAATTCTTCGTCTTCGAGATGAGCACGGGGCAGATGCTGGAGGACGTCCGCCTGGCCCTGCAGGGATACGCGGACATCGACTTCCACGGGCGCCCGGGCGGCGTGGTCCCCACGCCGGTGGAACTGGCCAACGTGATCGTCCGTCACTACCGGCGCGATCGGTAAGGGAACTTCGAGAGAAAAGGACCGCAATGAAAAAGGTTTTCAGCAGACCGGAATCGTTGAGAAAGAAATTCGTCTTTCACTATTGCCCGGGGTGCGGCCACAGCATCGCCCACCGGGTCATCGCCGAGATCATCGACGAGCTGGGGGTCCGCGGCACCACCATCGGCGTGCCGCCGGCGGGCTGCGCCGTGCTCGCCTACAACTACTTCGACGTGGACATGATCGAGGCCATGCACGGCCGGGGACCGGCCGTGGCGACGGGCATCAAGCGCGTCCGCCCGGAGTGCCTCGTCTTCTCGTACCAGGGGGACGGCGATCTCGCGGCCATCGGCATCGCGGAGACGTTCCACGCCGCCAACCGGGGCGAGAACTTCACGATCATCTTCATGAACAACGCCGTCTACGGGATGACGGGCGGCCAGATGGCCCCCACCACCCTCCTCGACCAGAAATCGACGACCTCGCCCCCGGGGCGCAGCGCCGTCCTGGACGGCTACCCCGTCCGGATCAGCGAGATCCTGGCCCAGCTGCCCGGCACGGCCTACATCGAGCGCTGCACGGTGAACTCGCCGGCCAATATCGTCAAGACCAAGCGCGCCATCAAGAAGGCCTTCCAGTACCAGCTCGACGGCCGGGGCTTCTCGCTGATCGAGATCCTCTCCCCCTGTCCGACGAACTGGAAGATGTCCCCCATCGACGCCTGCCGCTGGATCGACAACGTCATGAGCAAGCAGTACCCGATCGGGGTCATCAAGGATACACCGGCGGAAGCGGCCGGAAAGGAGGGCGCGGGCCATGATCGTTAAGACCATCTTTTCCGGATTCGGCGGCCAGGGCGTCCTCATGATGGGCTACAGCTTCGCCCACGGCGCCATGAGCGAGGGCTACGAGGTGACCTACCTGCCCGCCTACGGCGCGGAGGTCCGCGGCGGCACGGCCAACTGCACGGTCGCCGTGGGGGACGAGGAGATCGCCTCGCCGATCGCATCGGAGCCGGACTACCTCGTGGCCCTGAACACGCCCTCCCTGTACACGTTCCAGAACCGGATCGCCGCCGGCGGCCTCCTGTTCCTCAATTCCTCCATCATCAGCGCCCGTCCCAGCCGTCAGGACATGGAGGTCTTCGCCATTCCGGCGAGCGACATCGCCGAGGAGCTGGGAAACGCCCGGGCGTTCAACACCGTCATGATGGGGGCGTTCCTGAAACGGACGAGCCTCGTGAAGCCCGAGATCTACCTGAAGAGTCTGGAGACCGTCATGGGGAGCAAGAAAAAGGCGGTCGTCGAGATCAACCGGAAGGCCTTTTCGGCCGGCTACGATTTTCTCAAGGCGTGAAGTAAATTTCGAAGGAGTGGACCGCAGATGCCAGTGAAACAGATTTCCGTCCTCCTGGACAACACCCCGGGCACCCTGGCCCGGCTTTCCAATATCCTGGACAACGAGGACATCACGTACAAGGCCGTGCTGGCGGCAAGCGCCGAGCAGCAGAGCACCGTCCGGCTCGTGGTCAACGACCCGGACCGGGCGGCGGCGGTCCTGAAGAGCTTCGGCTTCAACTTCGAGGTCAGCCCCGTCCTCGCGGCGGAGGTGCCGCTGCATCCGGGCGGGATGAACGCCATCCTGAAGCACCTCTCCAAGGCGGACGTCAATATCCACTACCTCTACACGACGATCAACCGCCTGGGCCAGGAGACGATCGTCATCCTCGGGGTGGACAACCTCGACGAGGCCCGCAAGGTCCTCCAGCGCAACTGGATCCGCCTGATCGAGGACGAGATCTATTCCCTCTGACGGTCGGGCGGGGTCTGAAATCCCGGGGGTTTGGGCCCCGGACCCGCTTTCGTCCCATGGCGATCTCACCGGACAAGGAACAGGCCCTGCGCGACCGCATGGCGCGCCTCGGCGTCACCGAAGACGAGCTGGCGGAATCCTTTATCCGCTCCTCCGGCCCCGGGGGTCAGAACGTCAACAAGACGTCCACCTGCGTGCACCTCGTCCACAAGCCGACGGGCCTCTCCGTCAAGTGCCAGCAGGAGCGCTCCCAGGCGCAGAACCGTTTCCTCGCGCGGCGTCTGCTCCTGGACCGGATCGAACGCCTCCGGACCGGCCGGGTGGAGGCCGCGAGACAGCGCGAGGAAAAGATCCGCCGGCAGAAGCGCCGCCGCTCCCGCCGCGCCCAGGAGAAGATCCTGGAGGCCAAGCACCGCCAGTCGGAGAAAAAGGCCCTCCGCGCCAGACCCGATCCCTCCGCCCCCTGAATCCGGTTTTCCGCCTTCGTCTTCCCCGCGCCCGTTTTTCAGGCAAAAAAAAGGGGAGTTGAAGTCGTTGGCTCGCTCCCCCTCCCCGATTGGATATGAATACGATGGGCTATCCGCCGACCACGACCTTGAGCAGCGGGTTGGCGTAAAGGACGACCAGCGCGATGACGAGCGCGTAGATCGCCAGTGATTCGATCATGGCCAGACCGACCATCATGGTCAGCAGGACCTTCCCCTGGGCCTCAGGATTCCGTCCCACGGCACTGGTGGCGCCGCTCAAGCCGTTCCCCATGCCGACGCCCGTACCGATCGTCCCCATGCCGATGGCCAGGCCGGCGGCGAGCAGACTGCAGCCGATGACGATGGCCTTGGTGTAATCCACGACAGGCGCCGCCGCAGCCGCACCCTGGGCCGCCGCCGCCAGCGTCGCGCTCAACAACACGAACAGCATTCCGACAAACGTTCCTACGGTAACTCTCTTCATTGAATGTCCTCCCCTTTTTTGGTGTGAGCCTGAACACCCCCCGACCTGCCGGTCCTTCGGCCTCGCTCACCTCCTCTCCCGGTCCTCCCTGACCGCCTGCCTTGATCGGTGGGCCGCCGGGGCGCCTGAGCTCGAAAAACTACCCAGTGTAGTTTTGCGGACAGACCTAGCGGCAAGAGAAAAAAAAGTCAAGCATTTTTTCCCCCGGCGTCGCCCGCTCCGCATCGCTTTGGGAACGCTTGATTTTCTCGGGCATCCGTACTATGGGATCGGCAGGGCTTTCCCCACCGCACGCCTCTTCGGGACCGCATCGCGCCCCGTGCCGTGCGCGTGCCGAAACGCGGGGGAACCGGAAAGGATTCCGGCCGTGAAGACGGACCGGGCGGCCGGCGTCGCCGCCATCCTGCAGAAGAACATCCCCCTGGTGAAGCGCCCGTTCCGCGCCATCGGCGAGCGTCTGGGTCTCGCCGAGGCGGACGTCCTCCGGATCGTCCGGGAGCTCAAACACGAGGGGGTCATCCGGAAGGTAGGCGCCATCCTCCGGCACCAGCCGGCGGGCTACGTCCACAACGCCCTGATCCTCTGGGCCGTCCCCGACGGGCGGACGGACGAGGTCGGCCGCATCCTGGCCGGCTTTCCCGACGTCACCCACTGCTACGAGCGCCGGCCGCCCTTCGCCGGCAAATACACCCTCTTCAGCATGGTCCACATGCGGGAGAACCGGCGGTCGGAACTGCTCGACACCCTGACGCGGGCCACCGGTATCACCGACATCCAGGTCCTGACCAGCGTGGAGGAGTTCAAGAAAAGTTCGATGGAGTATTTCGATGAGCCCTGAATCCTCGGAGGCCCTGTTCGACCGGGCCCGGCAGTGCATCCCCGGCGGCGTGAACAGCCCCGTCCGGGCCTGCGGCGCCGTGGGCGCCGCCCCCCGCTTCATCGACCGGGCGGCGGGCGCGCACCTCTACGATGCGGACGGGAACGCCTATGTCGACTACGTCGGGTCCTGGGGCCCCATGATGCTCGGCCACGCGCATCCGCGCGTCACGGCCGCCATCCGGGCGGCGGCGGAACGGGGCACGAGCTACGGCGCCCCGACGGCCGCCGAGGTCGAGATGGCGGAGCTGATCCGCGCGGCCTTCCCCGCCATCGAGCAGGTGCGGATGGTGAGTTCCGGCACCGAGGCGACGATGAGCGCCATCCGCCTCGCCCGCGGGGTCACCGGCCGGGAGCGGATCGTGAAGTTCGCCGGCGGCTATCACGGCCACGGCGACAGCCTGCTCGTCAAGGCCGGCTCGGGGGTGGCCACCCTAGGCATCCCGGGCAGCGCCGGCATCCCCGCCGCCCTCGCCGCGCTCACGCTCGTCCTGCCCTATAACGACGCCGGCGCGGCGGAAGCGGCCTTCGCCCGGTGCGGCGGCGAGATCGCGGCCATCATCGTGGAGCCCGTAGCGGCCAACATGGGCGTCGTCACCCCGGCGCCGGGATTTCTCGAGACCCTGCGCGCACTCACACGCGCCTCGGGCGCCCTGCTCATCTTCGACGAGGTGATCACCGGCTTCCGCCTGACCTGGGGCGGCTACCAGGCGTTGTGCGGCATCGCGCCGGACCTCACCTGCCTAGGCAAGATCATCGGCGGGGGACTGCCCGTCGGGGCCTTCGGCGGCCGGGCCGAGTTCATGGCGCACCTCGCCCCCGCGGGGAATGTCTACCAGGCCGGCACCCTCTCCGGGAATCCCCTGGCGATGGCGGCCGGCCTCGCCACGCTGCGCATCCTCCGGGAGCGGCGGGACGACTATGCCGCCCTGGATCGCCGGACCGCGCACCTGTGCGACGAGATCCTCACCCTCTTCCGGCAGCGGGGACGGCCCGCCCGGATCAACCGCGCCGGCTCCCTGTTCACCCCCTTCTTCACCGACGGCGACGTGACGGATTACGAAACGGCCCTCAAGGCCGACGTCGCGGCCTACGCGCGCTGGTGGCGGGCGATGCTCGCGGAGGGGATCTATCTCGCCCCGTCCCAGTTCGAGGCGGCCTTCGTCTCGTTCGCGCATACGGACGAGGACCTGGAGCGGACGCTCGCGGCCTGCGCCCGCGCCCTGGACAGGGTCTGAGCCCGCGCCGGACGGGCTCACGCCAGACGGACATGCGACCTCCCGCCCGGATGAAGGGTTGAATTGCAAGCAGAATTCGGCTATAGGGGGGCGCAGTTCATTCAACCCACTCTCGGAGGCCCAGCATGACCCACCCTGAGACCGCCGGCGCGGAGGCGCCCCTGTCTCTCGCCACCCTCGACGCGCGCACGCACCGGCTTGCCGTCGTCGGCCTGGGCTACGTCGGCCTGCCGCTCGCCGTCCAGATGGCCCGACATTTCGACGTGGTCGGGTTCGACATCCGCCCGGAACGGATCGCGGAACTTCAGGCGGGACGGGACCGGACGCTCGAGGTCGCCCCGGACGCGCTCGGTGCGGTCGACATTGCCTTCTCGTCGGACCCCGCCGTCCTGAGGGCCTGTCGCCTGATCCTCGTGGCCGTCCCGACCCCCATCGACGAGGCCCGCCGGCCCGACCTGCGGCCGGTCGAACAGGCCTGCGTCCTGGTCGGTCGAAACCTGGCGCGGGGGGCCTGCGTCGTCTTCGAATCCACCGTCTACCCCGGCGTCACCGAGGAGGTCTGCGTCCCCCTCCTCTCCCGGGAATCGGGTTTGAGCCTGGGCGAGGGGTTTACCGTGGGCTATTCGCCCGAACGGATCAACCCGGGCGACCGCGTACACACCCTGGAGAGCATCACGAAGATCGTCTCCGGCTCCGACGCGGCCACCCTGAAGCTGCTCGTCGACGTCTACGGCCGGGTGGTCCGGGCGGGGATCCACCCCGCGGCCTCCATCAAGATCGCCGAGGCGGCCAAGGTCATCGAGAACACGCAGCGGGACATCAACATCGCCCTGATGAACGAACTGGCGATCATCTTCCAGCGGATGGGCATCGACACCCTGGACGTCCTCGCGGCGGCGGGGACGAAATGGAACTTCCTCCCCTTCCGCCCGGGGCTCGTCGGCGGCCACTGCATCGGCGTCGACCCGTACTACCTGACCTACAAGGCGGAGATGCTCGGCTACCACCCCGAGATGATCCTGGCCGGCCGCCGGATCAACGACAACATGGGCAAGTACGTGGCGGAACGGACGATCAAGCTCCTGATCGCCGCCGGCACGCAGATCCGCGAGGCCGCCGTCGCCGTCCTGGGGCTCACCTTCAAGGAGGACGTCCCGGACCTCCGGAACACCCGCGTGATCGACATCATCCGGGAGCTTCAGGATTACGGCATCCGCACGGTCGTCCACGACCCGCTGGCGGATCCCGGCGAGGTGGAGCGCCACTTCGGGCTCGCCCTGCACGACCTGAAGGACATCGGCCCGGTGGACGCCGTGATCGTGGCCGTCGCCCACGCCCCCTACCGGCGGCTCGCCCTGGGGGACATCGCCGGCCTGTGCCGGAACGGCGAACCGGTCCTCGTCGACATCAAGGGGATGTTCGACCCGGTGGAGGCGCGGTCCCGGGGCTTCCGCTACTGGCGGTTGTAGCGGCGTCCAGGAGCGATGAACATCCGCCGCCTCGGGCGCGAAACGGGATCTTTCCGGACCGACCGGAAGCGCGGCGCCCCTCCGGCGCCGGGGACGCGAAGGACATGCCGGGATGAAAAAATGTCCTGAGCGCGGCGGGAGCGGAGTTCCCAAACGCTTGGACCCCAAAGGATTTCGGAAAGATGCCTGACACGATTCTCGTCACCGGCGCGGCCGGGTTCATCGGATTTCACCTGACGAAACGGCTCCTCGACGCCGGGCTCACGGTCGTCGGGGTGGACAACCTCAACCCCTACTACGACGTCCGCCTGAAGGAGGACCGCCTCGCCCGCCTGCAGGGCTCCCCGGGCTTCCGCTTCGTCCGCCTCGATCTCGCCGACCGGGAGGGCATGGCGGAACTCTTCGCGCGGGAGACGCCCGCGCGCGTGGTCCATCTCGCCGCCCAGGCCGGCGTCCGGTATTCGCTCGAAAACCCCCACGCCTACGTCGAGAGCAACCTCGTCGACTTCCTCCACGTCCTGGAGGGCTGCCGCCGCAACGGCGTCCGCCACCTCGTCTTCGCCTCGTCGAGCTCCGTCTACGGCGGCAACACCCGGATGCCCTTTTCCGTCCACGACAACGTGGACCATCCCATGAGCCTCTACGCGGCCACGAAGAAATCGAACGAACTGATGGCCCACGCTTACGCGGCCCTCTACGGCCTGCCCTGCACGGGGCTGCGCTTCTTCACGGTTTACGGGCCGTGGGGCCGGCCCGACATGGCCCTGTTCCTCTTTACCCGGGCGATCCTGGCGGGCGAGCCCATCGACGTCTACAACCACGGGCGGATGCAGCGGGACTTCACCTATATCGACGACATCGTGGAGGGAGTGGCCCGGATCCTGGACCGGCTCCCCGCGCCGGACCCCGGTTGGCGGGGCGAGGCGCCGGACCCGGCGACGAGCTTCGCCCCGTACCGGATCTTCAACATCGGCAATAACGCCCCCGTGGCGCTGAACGACTTCATCGCGGCGATCGAGGCGGCCCTGGGCCGCAAGGCCGTCCGGAACCCACTGCCGATGCAGCCCGGGGACGTTCCGGCCACCTACGCGGACGTGGACGACCTGACCGCCGCGGTGGGGTTCAGGCCGTCGACCCCGCTTGCGGAGGGGATCGGCCGGTTCGTTCAGTGGTACCGGGCGTATTACAACGTCTGAGGGGCACGGGCGGCACGGCCGCGCTTTGCCCTTGACAGGCCCGGCCCCGCGAAACTAGGATGGCCGGGAAACACCCCGGGCCGCGGCGCCGGCCCGGTGGAGGACGCCATTTCCGGGTCGCCCGCGACCCGCCGGAAGGAGAGCAACGCTGAAATGAAAAAGGCATTCATCACCGGCATCACCGGCCAGGACGGATCGTACCTGGCCGAGTTTCTGCTGGCCAAGGGCTACGAGGTCCACGGCCTCATCCGCCGGTCCAGCACCTTCAACACGGACCGGATCGACCACCTCTACCGCGACTTCCACGATCCCGAGGCGCGGGTGTACCTGCACTACGGCGACCTGTCCGTCTCCGGGCAGCTGATGGACCTCCTGGGCGGCATCCGGCCCGACGAGATCTACAACCTGGGCGCCCAGAGCCACGTCCGGGTGAGCTTCGACATGCCCGAGTACACGGGGGACGTAACCGGCCTGGGGACCCTGCGGCTGCTCGAGGCCATCCGCAAGACGGGCATCCCGGCGCGATTCTACCAGGCCTCGTCGAGCGAGATGTTCGGGGCCGCCCCGCCACCGCAGAGCGAGGCCACCCCGTTCCAGCCGCAGAGCCCCTACGCCGCGGCCAAGGTCTACGCCTACTACATCGTGAGGAACTACCGGGAGGCCTACGGGCTCTTCGCCACGAACGGAATCCTCTTCAACCACGAGTCGCCCCGGCGCGGCGAGACCTTCGTCACCCGGAAGATCACCCGGGCGGCAACCCGGATCAAGCTGGGTCTCCAGGACAAGCTCTACCTGGGCAACCTCCAGGCCAAGCGCGACTGGGGCTTCGCGGGCGACTACGTCGAGGCGATGTGGCTCATGCTCCAGCAGGACAAGCCGGACGATTTCGCCATCGCCACCGGGGAGATGCACTCCGTCCAGGAATTCGTGGACCGGGTCTTCGCGAAACTCGACCTCGACCCCGGCCGGTACGTGGCCATCGACCCGCGCTACTTCCGCCCCACGGAGGTGGACGCCCTGAAGGGGGACGCCTCGCGGGCGAGAACGATCCTGGGCTGGTGTCCCCGGGTCGACTTCGACGGCCTCGTGGAGATGATGATCGCGGCCGACATGGAACTCGCCATGCGCGAGAAGACCCTGGTCGAGGCGGGCTACGCCTGCAACGGCAGCAGCCGGATGATCTGACGGAACGGACGTTCACGGAGGCCACGATGACCGACATGCGAAATCGACGGATTACCGTCACCGGCGGCAAGGGGTTCCTGGGCGCCCACCTCCTCCGGGAGCTGGACGCAAAGGGCTGCCGCCGCGTGTCCGTCGCCGATCTGCCGGAGTACAACCTCGTCCGCATCGAGGACGTCCGGCGTCTGTACGAGGAGCAGCGGCCGGACATCGTCATCCACCTGGCCGCCAAGGTGGGGGGCATCGGCTTCAACGAGGCCAACCCCGCGCCGCTCTTCTACGACAATCTCATGATGGGGGTCCAGCTCCTGCACGAGGGATCCCTCCGCAAGATCAGCAAATTCGTCGCGCTGGGAACGATCTGCGCCTACCCCAAGTTCACCCCCGTCCCCTTCCGGGAGGACGACCTCTGGAACGGCTACCCCGAAGAGACGAACGCCCCCTACGGCCTCGCGAAAAAAATGATGCTCGTCCAGGCCCAGGCCTACCGGCGTCAGTACGGGTTCAACGCGATCTTCCTGCTGCCCGTCAACCTCTACGGCCCGGGGGACAACTTCAACCCCGCCTCGTCGCACGTGATCCCCGCCCTGATCAAGAAGTGCGTGGACGCGAAACGGGCCGGCGCCCCGGAGATCGTGGTCTGGGGAACGGGCGTCGCCACCCGCGAGTTCTTCTACGTCGAGGACGCCGCGGAGGCGATCGCCCTGGCGACGGAGAAGTACGACGGGCCGGAACCGGTCAACATCGGCGCCGGCTTCGAGATCTCCATCCGGGACCTGACGGAGCTGATCGTGGAGCTGACGGGGTTCACCGGCCGCGTGGTCTGGGACGCCACCCGTCCGGACGGTCAGCCCCGGCGGATGCTGAACACCGACCGGGCCCGGGGCGCCTTCGGCTTCCAGGCCCGAACCGCCTTCCGGGAGGGGCTCGCCAAGACCATCGCCTGGTACGAGCGAACCCGGCCCTGACCCCCGGACCGGACCCGCCGGCGCCCCGCGGAAAGTCCGGAACAGCGGCGCTCCGGTTCCTGACCGCCGGTCAGGGGAGGCATGTTTTTTATTTGACTTCATTCCCCAATCGTGTTAAGAGGCGCGGCGACAATGGATAGGGCAACGCGAAGGTCGGCCATTCAGTTGGCGTATGCCAGCAGCATCGGCATCGCCATGGTCATGACGGTTTTTGGCGGGCTGTTTTTCGGGCTCTATCTGGACCGGAAGCTGGACACGGGCAACACCTTCACCTTCGTGTTTCTCGTCATCGGTCTCGTCGCCGGCTTCCGAAACATTTACGTCCTGATCCGCAAGAATTTCACGGACGAACGAGACGTCATTACGTGTATAAAAAGTGAACCCCATCGCAAAAGACCCTCTCCAAAAAAGACTTGAGGTCACCAACTGGGTTCTTTTGGCCTTTCTCACGTTCCTGAGCGCCCCGTGGGCCTCCCCCCGTTTCGTCGCCGGAATCGTTTGCGGCGGGCTCATCTGCATCATTAACTTTCACTGGCTTTACCGCAATCTGACGACGGTTTTTGCTCAGTTGACCGAGAAGGCGAAGTCGGCGGTCATGATCCGCTACTACCTCCGCTTCGTCCTGACGGCGGCGGTGCTCTTCGTGGTCATCACGCGGGAGTGGGTGGACATCTTCGGGCTGGTCATCGGCCTGTCGATCGTGGTCGTCAACATCGTCCTGACCGTCGTCCTCGTGTTCGGAAAAAAAAATCTCATTCAGGAGGTTAGATAACCGATGCATTCGTTGTCATTTCTGGCCAATCCCTTTTTCCCGGATCACGTCACCTATACGTGGTTTGCCATGGCCGTCCTGGCGCTGCTGAGCTTTCTGGCGACCCGGCGGGTCAGCATCGTCCCGGGCGGCTTTCAGAACGTCATGGAGGCGATCGTCGTCGGTTTCGACGGGCTGCTCCTGGATACGATGGGCCCGCACGGTCGGAAGTTCTTCCCCCTGATCGCCACCCTGGGCCTGTTCATTCTCTTTTCCAACCTCATCGGCCTGGTGCCCGGGTTCGCGTCGCCGACGGCCAGCCTCAACACGAACGCCGCCATGGCCATCGTCGTCTTCATCATGACGCACGTCGTGGGCATCCAGATCCACGGGTTCAAGTACGTCAAGCAGTTCCTCGGCCCCGTCTGGTGGCTCATCCCACTTATGATGCCCATCGAAATCATCAGCCACCTGACGCGCCCCCTGTCGCTCTCCGTTCGGCTGTTCGGCAACATCGAAGGGGGGCACATCGTGATCGCCGTTCTGCTGATCCTGGTGCCGTTCCTGGTTCCGCTGCCCATCTATCTGCTCAAGGTGCTGATCTCCTTCATCCAGACCCTGGTCTTCGTGCTCCTGTCCATGATGTATATCGCCGGCGCCATGGAGGAGGGCCACTGAAAGACCCGGCGGGGCACCGATCGCTCCCGCCCCGGGACGGACCCGCCCGGCGCCGCCGGGCCCGAAACCACACCACGCCACCCGCGCAGGCCGGAGCCGACCAGGCTCCGGCCTTTTTTTGCGCCGCGGACGGCCATCTTCGCACCGGAACCATGCGGCGCGTGGACACTCCCGGCCGTGGGGCGCAGGTGTTCACGACGCCCCCCGCCTCCTCCCGTCATCCTCACGCCGGGACGCACCCGGCCTCGAACCGATCGGCCGTGGATGCCCGTCCGTGTGGCACAACCGGTGAACCTGGGGTGGGGGTAAAACCGGATTGTCCGGTGGTCAGCGCTTCTTAAATTCGCGTACGAACCGCGCGTAGTTGATCAGGTGGGCAATGGCCTGGAAGCCCAGGCCCGGATCCTCGATGGCGGCGATGCCGTGTTCCTGGTAGTACGACCGCGCAAAGTCGCCCGCTTCGCGGAACATGATGGGAATCAGGGGCTTGCCGGACGCTGACAGGTACGGCAGCAGGGTGGCGTTGATCAGCCCGGCAAAGGCGTCGTCCGGCCCCTTCGGCGGTACGGTAAGCGGCGCCAGGACGGCCAGGTTTTCGTCGTTCAGCAACAGCTCGATGACCCGGTCCACGCCCCGCTGAAACCCGCCGCCCGTCAGGTCGAGGGGATTGTCGGGCTGGGCGAAGTCGGGAAGCACCGCCCGGAGGCCGGCAAGCGTCTCCGGGCCGAGCGCGGGGAGTTCGATCCCGTATTTCGCGCACAGGTCCGCATAGACGCCGCACAAGCCCCCCGACAGCGTGCAGACGCCGAGGCCCGTCCCCCGGGGAAGCGGGCAGTGGACGAACAGGTTCGCCGCCTCCACCAGTTCCTCGATGGTATCGACGCGGAGGATGCCCCACTGGCGGAAGATGCCGTCCAGCACGGCGTCGTTTCCGGCCAGCGCCCCGGTGTGCGACTGGGCCGCCCGGACGGCCTTCGCCGAGCGTCCGACCTTGATCATGAGGATCGGAACCTGCCTCCGGGCCGCCGCCCGGGCCACGGCCTCGAGCTTGGGAATGTTCCGGAACCCTTCACAGAAGGCGGCGATGACCCTCGTCTCCGGGTCGTGGACGAGATATTCCAGGCAGTCTTCCACGGTCAGCAGGGCCTCGTTGCCCGTCGTGGCGTACAGGGAAATGCCCAGGCGCCGCTTGAGGAGCTTGGTGACCAGGACCTCGGTCGTCGCCCCGCTCTGGCCGACGACCCCGATATGCCCCACCTGCAGCGCCCCCTCCACGGCGCGGCCGAGAAACATGCTGACCCGGGCGGGGAAATTCATGTATCCGAGACAGTTGGGCCCCATGAGGAGCATCCCCTCGCGGCGGCAGTAGTCCTCGACGGCACGCTGCTTCTCCCGGCCCGCCTCGCCCGTCTCCCCGTAGCCGGAACTGAACAAAAGGACGTTCTCGATCCGGCGCTCCTTGAGCTGCCTCAGGACGTCCAGAACCTGCTCCTCCTTGACCAGGATCGCGGCAAAGTCGATGACGCCCTCGGGCAGCGCCGCGATCGAGCGGCAGGCCTTAACGCCGCAGACCTCGTCCGCTCCCGGGTTGACCGGGTAGAACCGGGTGTCGGCCCCGATCCAGGCGGCATTGGCGAGGACGTTGGCAAACCAGCCGTTCTTCGCGGAGGCGCCCACCACGGCGATATGGCGGGCGTTGAAAAAGCGCTGCAGGCGTTTCTGGATGTCGGACGGCATATCATCGGCTCCCGGGTGAGGATGGCCCCCCTGCCCCGCGGTCGCAGCGCGGACGGGGAAGACGGCGCCGCCGGCCTGCGCCGGCGGGCGGAGTATAGGGGGAAGACGGGCCGGGTGTCAAGAACTTCAACGAAGGCCGGCGGACGGTGTCAGGCCGACCTGGACCGGTCCCGTATCCGGTACGGGCGCCCCGTCCTGCCCGGCCGATCGGCGGCTGCCGGTCCGCGGGCGAGGCGCGGAGCCGCGTCTCAGCCGTTCGCAGGCTCCTGCTGGGTGAGGCAGTGGAGGGTCCCCAGGCCCCAGACGAGGTCGACGGCGTGGATGCCGACGACGGGGCGGTCCGGGAAAAGTTCGGAAAGGACGCCCAGGGCGATCCGGTCGTTCGGATCGTTGAAGGTCGGCACCAGGACCGCGGCGTTCGCGATGTAGAAATTCGCGTAGCTCGCCGGCAGGCGCTGTCCGTCGAGGAAGAGCGGCTTGGGCATGGGGAGGGAAACCACCTCGAGCGGCGCGCCGGCGGCGAGCCTCACCCCCTGGAGGCGCTCCCGGTTTTCCTCGAGGGGGCGGTAATTGGCGTCCGACGGATCCGCCTCGCGGCACAGCACCACCGTGCGGTCGTTCACGAAACGGCAGACGTCGTCGACGTGGCCGTGCGTGTCATCCCCGGCAATGCCGCGCCCGAGCCAGAGAATCTGCGTCACGCCCAGGTGGTCCCGGAGGGCCCGTTCGATCTCAGCCCGCCCGAAGCCGGGGTTGCGGACCTGGACCGCGGGATCGAGGAGGCATTCCTCCGTGGTCAGGAGCGCGCCCGCGCCGTTCACGTCGATGCTGCCGCCCTCGAGAACGAAATCCGTGTCGCCGATCCGGGCGGGCAGCAGGCGCAGCCCGAGCCGCTCCGCCGCGCGCGCGGGGATGTCGGCGTCCCGCGCCCAGTCGGGATACTTCGCCCAGGCGTTGAACCGGAATCCCGCCACGGCGACCTCCGCACGGGGCGTCGTGCGCTTGAGGAAGACGGGCCCGGAATCGCGCGTCCAGCCGCGGTCGGACGGAAAATCGAAGAACTCGACGCGGGCCGGGTCGACGCCCGCGCGCGCGAGGAGGCGCCGGGCCCGCCGTTCGATCCGGCCCTGCGCGATGATGCGGCAGATCTCGCCCGGGGCGAGCTTGCGCACGATCTCCCCATAGACCCAGGGGATCGGGGCGAACTTCCCCGGCCAGTCCGTCCGGTTCGCGGGCCAGCCGAGCCACGTCGCCGCATGGGGCTCCCACTCGGCGGGCAGGCGGAACCCCTGCGCGGCGGGGGTCCGGGCGCGATCGGCCGTCATGACCCGCCTCCTCGATAATCCGCATTCATTTTTTCTTCTCCGGAACCCGATGGTCCAGGAAGCGCTCGGTCAGGCCGCCGTAGGCGTCGATGCGGCGGTCGCGCAGGAAGGGCCAGTTCCGCCGGACGTCTTCGAGATGCGCGAGGTCCACCTCGGCCAGAAGGATCTCTTCCCGGTTCGGCGAGGCCTCCGCGAGGACGATCCCCTGGGGGTCGGCAATGAAGGACGATCCCCAGAACTCGAGGCCGTCGCCGCCCGCCTCCGGCCGTTCGAGACCGACCCGGTTGACCGCGGCCACGTACACGCCATTGGCGATGGCGTGCCCGCGCTGGACGGTCTTCCACGCCTCGCGCTGCGTGGCGCCGAACCGGGCCTTCTCCCGGGGGTGCCAGCCGATGGCCGTAGGGTAGAAGACCGCCGCCGCCCCGTGGAGCGCGGCGAGGCGCGCCGCCTCGGGAAACCACTGGTCCCAGCAGATCAGGGTCGCGATGCGCCCGCAGCGCGTGTCGAAGGCCGGAAAGCCGAGATCGCCGGGGGTGAAGTAGAATTTTTCGTAGTAGGCCGGGTCGTCCGGAATGTGCATCTTGCGGTAGAGTCCGGCCGGGCGGCCGTCGGCATCGATCACGAGGACGCTGTTGTGATAGACCCCCGGCGCCCGGCGTTCGAAAAGCGGGGCGATGACGACGACCCGGTGCTTCCGGGCGAGGCCGGCCAGGGCCTCGGTGGTCGGGCCGGGGATCGTCTCCGCGAGATCGAAGGCGGCGGTCTCTTCGCGCTGGCAGAAGTAGCGGGAGCGGAAGAGCTCGGGAAGGCAGACGACTCCGGCCTTCCGTTTCGCCGCGGCCGCGATTTGGCTCATGGCGCGGCGGAGGTTCTCGCCGACATCGGCGCTCATGGCCATCTGGATCAGGGCGATCGCGAATTTCCTGGGCGTCTTCATCCTTTCCTCACCCGCCTCATCCGCGCCGGAGCGCCTGGCCCCGGCCGTCTCACTGGAAGCTCCCCCCAAAAACGCGCCCCGCTGCACGCCGGCCCTTTTCGAACCCCCGGGCGCTGCGCCGCGAAGACGAATCCCATACCCGCGTCATCGAGATCGCCGCCCCCGCGGCCGACGAAACCCCGGGGCGGGCTCGCCGGCAATCCCCCTGCGCGGGATGCGCGTCCCGGATTGCGTAACGCATTCGATCAGGGTCTTGAAAAACCGGCGCGAGTATAGGGAGATTCCCGGTCCCTGTCAAGAATGAACGCCGAACACGCGCAGGGGGCGGGTCCTCCGGCATCCCGTTGCCGCATCCGCCCCGGCAACGGGGCGGTCCGTTTGGGCCGAAGCGCCTCCCCCCGGGCCCGGCGGCCTCAGACAGCCTGGAAGCGCGCCCGCTTCAGGGCCGCCGCCCCCAGGAGCAGGGCCAGGACGGCCAAGACGATATAGACATAAAACGCCGCATCGTAGCCCCCTGTCCAGTCGTACAGGTAGCCCGACAGGGGCATGCCGATCCCCGATCCCAGCGTCTGGAAGATGGTCAGGATCCCGTAGATCAGGGCGAAGTGGGCGAGGCCCGCGCCGGCCACCGTCATCAGCGGCGGCATCACGGTCTGGATGGCGTTTCCGAAGCCGTAGACCACGCCGAACAGGACGGCCCACGGCAGCGAGGCCGCCCCGAAGAGCAGGAGGATCCCCACGACCAGGATCGCGGTAAAGATCGCCAGCCCCGCCTTCAGCCCCTTCCGGTCGCAGAAGCTCCCCAGGACCAGCTTTCCGAAAACCGTCATCCCCAGGTAGAGCCCCATGACGTTGGCCGCGACCGTGGAGCTGTGGCCGATGTCCGTCAGGTAGGGGATCAGGTGCTGCTGGATGCCCATGTTGAGCGTGTTGATGAGGAGGATCATCCCGGCGAGCATCCAGAAGACCGGGGTTCTGGCGAACTCGCCCAGCCGATAGCCCCCGGCCGCCGCCTCCGGCGCCTCGCCCCCGGCCCGCTCCGCGCCGTCCGGAAGCCACCCCTCCTCTTCCGGCGAGCGCTTCATCAGGAGAAGGGCGGTGGGCGTGCAGATGACGCCAATGAGGACGCCCAGAAGGAGATAGGTCTCCCGCCAGCCGTAGTTCAGGATGAGCCAGTTGGCGACCGGGTTGAAGACGAGCCCCCCGATCCCCGTCGCCGTGAAGACGATCCCCATCGCCAGCCCGCGCCGACGCCGGAACCAGTTGCTGATCAGGGTGGAGACGGGGATGATGTGGCTCCCCGCGTGGCCGATGCCGACCAGGACGGACAGGAGATAGAAATGGGCGAGCGTCTGGCACTGGGAATAGAGGGCGAAGGAGACGGCTAAAAGCGCCGTGGAGACCCCCATGACGACACGGACGTTCAGCATCTCCAGCAGCTTTCCCACGAGCGGGGCCGCGGCCGTCATGGACAGGGCCGCGATCGTGAAGTACAGGGAGAAGTCCCCCCGGCTGAAGCCGAGCGTGTCGACGACCGGCTTGAAGAAGACCCCTATGGCGTTGATCCCGATCCCGATCCCGATGAGATTCAGGATGAAGCCGCCGACCACGATCCACCACCCGTAGAACATCCTGCGCCGTTTCACCATGACGTCCCCTCCCCCCGTTCAGAGAAATGCGGCGCCCTCGCCCCGGTACGTCGGCGCCCGCTCCACGATGCGGTCGCCGCGGATCAGCAGGAGCGCGTTGAATCGTTCGGCCAGCTCGCCGGCCTTGGCGTGCTGGAAGATGACGGGATCCCCGATCTTAAGTTCGGGACCATCGGGCGGCAGCGTGAGCGGCGTCTGCACTTCGCCGGCGCCCTCCAGCGGCAGCAGGCGCATCCCGGGCGGCAGGACCGGCCGCGGGAGCTTGTCCGGACCGGCGGCCCCGGAGGCCGCGTAGCCCCCGCCGAGGCAGGTGACGAGTCCGGGGGCGGGCCTCCGCACGACCTGGACGGCGAAAAAGGCCGCAGGTTGGAAATGCACCTCCCGGAAATGATGAAACAGCGCGGGGCCGTAGAGCGCCGAACCGGCCGTGACCTCCGTGAGCGAGGGGTCGCGTCCGGACGAGACCAGGCTGCCGCTTCCGCCGCCGTTGACGACCCGCAGGGTCGCGCCGGCCTCCCGCAGGGCCCGGACCACGGCCGTGCGTCTGCGCGTCAGCTCCGGAATGGATGCCCGCTTCATCAGGCGGACCAGGCGGTTCTTGAGACGCTCCCCCGGCAGATCGTCGTTCGTGGAGGCGATATGCCCCTCGTAGCCCATGATGGCGTCGATCCGCACCCCCTTCATCGACCGGGCGGCGTGCGCGAGCGCGAGGGCCTCCGCCGGCGTCCGGACCGGGCTGCGCCGGGCGCCCAGGTGGAGGGAGGTCCGGAAGGGGCGGTACGACAGGTCCACCTCGAGGCATGCGTTGAGCGTCACGCCCGCCCGCTCGCCCGCGGCGGACAGGCGCTCCAGATGCGCGACGGAATCCGCCACGAGCGAAACCTGCTTCCCGGCGGCCGTCAGACCGGCAAGCAGGGCGAGGTCCGACGGCTGCACGGTGGGATAGGCGATCAGGATGTCGTCGAATCCCCGGTCCACGAGGAAGGCGGCCTCCTCAACCGTGAAGCCGAGGATCCCCCGGTAGGACGCCCCGCCCCGGGTGAAGATGCGCCGGATCAGCTCCACGCAGCGCAGGGACTTCGAGGCGACGCGGACGCGCTTGCCGGTGGCCCGCTGCGTGGAGGCGACGCAGGCCACGTTGGCGTCGAACCGGTCCAGATCGACGAAGGCGGCGGGCAGGCGCTCCCCCCTGAGGATGTCGCGGTAGCGGACATAGTCGCCGGAATCGCTTACCATCGCACCCGCCTTCCGCGGCCGAGCGGTCCGGCCGCGCCCGGAAACGCAGGGCACCGGATCGCCCGTGCTTTTAAGTCTCCGCCGCCTCCCGAACCGCCCCGCGGCCTTGCCGCCGAGAACGGCCTCCGGGGGCGCGCGGCTCCCTACAGGGCGGCGCCGATGGCGAAGCCCTCCTCGACGGCCTCCTGGATCGCCCGGGCCCGGACGCAGTCGCCCACGGCGTGGACCTCGGTCGCGGCCTGCCGGAAGGCATCGATCTTGAGCGGATCCGCCCTGTAACCCGCCGCGAGGATCACGGTGTCCGCGGGGACGACATCCGCGCTCCCGTCCCGCTCCACGTTCACCCCTCCGTCGGCGATCCCGGTGACGGTGGTCCGGGTCGAGAACTTCACCCCGCCCTCCTTCAGGCGGCCGAGGAAAAAGGGGCGGTAGGTGGGGACCACATTGTCCGCCATGCGCCCCAGCATCTCCAGGATCGTGATGTCCTCGATGCCGCGCTCCAGGAGGAATTCCGCCGTCTCGCAGCCCACGGACCCGCCCCCGATCACGACCGTGCGCCCCCGGGCGGCCCGCCGGCCCGTCAGGATATCCTCCGCCAGGACCACGTTCGGGCCGTCGATGCCGGGGACGGGCAGGCGCAGGGGATCGGCGCCCGTCGCCAGGACGAGGGCGTCCGGTTTCTCCCGTTCAACAAACGCCGGATCGACGGGGTGGTCGAACCGGAAGCGGACGCCGGCCTTCTGCGCCCGCACATGCTGGCTCTCGATGAGATGACGGATCTCCTCCTTGAACGGCGGGAGGGCCGCGGCGACCAGCCGCCCGCCCGGCGCGCCGGCCGCATCGAACACCGTGACGTCATGGCCCCGGGCCGCGGCGACCGTGGCCGCCGTCATCCCGCCGGGACCGGCACCGACGACGAAGACCCGCTTCTTCCGGGCGGGGGCGGCGGGCGGGGGCTCCCATTCCCGCCCCGCCAGCGGGTTGACGCTGCAGAGCGATCGGATGGATCCCGCGCCCGGCCGGGTCCGGTACAGCGCCGACATGATCTGCGCCAGACAGCTGGAGCAGGCGAGGCACGGGGTGATCTCCGCCTCCCGCCCTTCCCGGGCCTTGTTCGGAAGCTCCGGATCCGCGATCAGCGCGCGGCCCATGCCGATGAGATCGGCCTTGCCCCCGGCCAGGATGGCCTCCGCCGTCGCCGGATCGTTGATCCGGTTCGAGGCGATAACCGGCAGGGCGCAGGACGCCTTGATCTGCTGGGACAGATGGGCAAAGGCCCCCTTGGGCAGGGAGGGCGCCACGGTGGGAATGGGGGATTCGTGCCAGCCGGTGTAGGTGTTGATCAGGGCAACCCCGTGCCGCTCGAGGGCCTCCAGAACCGGTTTCGCATCCGTGACGGTGAGTCCGCCCGGCATCTGCTCATCCACGTTGAGCCGGCAGATGACGGGAAAGTCTGTACCGGCCTCCGCCCGGATGCGGTCGACGACGTCGAGAATGATCCGCATCCGGTTTTCCGGGCTCCCGCCGTAGGCGTCCGTCCGCGCATTGCTGATGGGGGACAGGAAGCGGTTCAGGATATACCCCGCCGCGACGAGCACCTCGACCGCGTCGCATCCCCCGTCGCGGGCCCGGCGCGCGGCGCGGCCGAATTCGCAGACGATCAGATGGATCTCGTCGAGCGTCAGTTCGCGGGGGGCCGTTCGAAACAGGCGGTTGACGACCGGCGAGGGGCCGACGAGTTCGGGGGTGTCGCCCTTCAGGATCACGAAGTAGGACAGGATCAGCTGGGCCGCCACCCGGGCGCCGGCATCGTGAAGCCGGTCCGTCAGGCGTCGGGTGGCGGGGATGAAGCGGTCGTCGAACAGGCCCGGCTCGACATGACCGCCGTCCCGCATCGGGGTGAAGGGAATGATGATCAGCCCCGCGCCGCCCTCGGCCCGCGCCTCGTAGAAACGGATGAAGCGCTCGCCCACCGTTTCGTCGGGCTCGATGAACCCCGTGCTCATGGGGAGCATCACCACCCGGTTCCTCAATGCCATGCCCGTCACCGTGAAGGGGCTAAACAGTCGATCGAAGGCCATGCCCTGCTCCTTGAAGCCGCCTGCCGCGGCGACCGGAACGACCGATGGGTCGTTCCGGCCCGTCGTTCCGCCCGGGACATCGCCCCCCGCAGGGGCGCACGGGCGTTGTTTCGGGATCGAAACCTGTCCGTCGCGCCACGGGACAACGCGTCCCGAAGAGGTTTGCCGCTTTTAAAGAATCATGTACTCGTGGAGCATCTCTCCAGAGACGCGGTCCTTCGCGCCGTCGATCTCGATGTCCATCGTAAAGTCCGCGAGGAACCGGTAGTACCACTGGTCCCAGTCCACGGTCTTGGGAAGCTGCATCAATTCCACAAGGCGCTTCGTCGCGATGTCGAGCGTCATCTTCACGCCGAGGTTGTCCGTCGTGAGCACGAGGTGCTTTGCGTATTCCTGACCGGTCTTGGGCTCCTTTTCGAGGTCGCTCAGTTCCGTGTGCATAATGTTCGTCGACAGGACGATCTCGCGCCCCTTCGCAATCAGGAGCGGGGCAAACATGGGTCCGCTCGGGTCCCGCGGGAAGACCCAGCCGTAGTCCAGGCAGTAATCGCCGCTGTGGAGTCTGCCCCAGTACCACTTGGAGCAGACCTCGTGCATCGGGAAGTTTCCCCAGTTGTGATCGTGATACGCGTTGCCGCGGACGGCGATGGTTTCGTCCTTAATGTAGAGTTCTCCCTCCACCTCCGCGTACGGCACCGGGACCACCCACCCCGCGACCCGGGCTTTTTCCTCGTCGCGGTAGTTGAAGCCCGTTCCCAGCTTCCAGCCGGGGACGACATTCTTCAGGGTCAGGTGCGCCCCGACCTTTTTGATCATGATGTACATCTCGTAGGTGCCGTTCCCCCGGTCCTTGAGCCAGCTCTCGCCCATGCGGACGTCGCACCAGTCCGCCCCCGCGTAGGCCTCCTCGGGCTTGCACAGGTCATAGCGCGCCGTCTGCGTTCCGTCCGGCTTGTAGATCATGAGCTGGATGGAGGGGACGATGGGCTTGAGGAACATGTTCATGTAGTGGAAGGTGAACACCATGTGATAGCCGTTGTCGAAGGAGCAGTCGATGTACCACCACTCGTAATAATCGTCGCTCTTGTAGATGTGGTTCCCGTCGTCGCGGCTCTGATAGTTTGCGGGATTGCGCTCCGCGCCGGGAACACCGTTGAACGACGCCAGATAGTTTCTTTTTTCCTTCTCTTCCATGAATGCCTCCTATCAATGATTTTTTGATCGTCTTTCCGGCCGAAGGGCGCCGCAGGGGCGTGGATGCCGTCCTGCCGCCCGGGAGAAGCCCGCGCACGCATCGATCTGCATCTGCGGCGGGGAATTGGTGTCGGCGATTTGGTCGCTCTATATCATTATCGACCGGACCTTCAAACAAAATTTTGATGTCGTTCATGATTTATTCATTCATTTCGATCAGTTGACCGTCCGGAGGGGACGAGCGAATGATCTTGACATGGCAGGCCCTTTCGTCTATGAAATCGCAGCGATCGACCAATCAGTCAACATCGCTCCCGGAAGCCACGGGACACACTGGCGGCATTCGAAGGGTCGGCACCAGCCGTGCGGGGCGGAGTGGAATTCGGCCCGGGCCGTATTCGGACAATACGTCAAACCATCAAACAAAGGGGATGAATCACATGAACATGGCATCGTATCTGGTCGAGGCAATCGAGAAGTTCGGAGAATATGAACAGTTCATCTACATCGCGAACGACGTGCGAACGACCCTGAAGAACACGGAGATCGACCGGCGGGCGCGCGCCCTGGCAACGGGTCTGCAGGAGGCCGGCGTGAAGAAGGGCGACATCGTGGGCGTCATGGTCAGCAACATCCTGGAGATCCCGGAGCTCATGAACGGCATCATGCGCATGGGCGCCACGTACCTGCCCATCATCTTCATGCTGACCCCCAAGGAAATCCGCTACATCCTGGAGGACTCCCAGGCCCGGATCCTCATCACGGAAAAGAACATGTGGCCGAAGATGAAGGAGGCCCTCGAAGGAAATGCCTTCGTGAAGCAGATCGTCGTCATCGGCGCCGGTCCGGGCGACGACCTGCCCGAGAAATTCATCCCGTACGAGGACTTCGTCGCCAATGACGGGGCCCTGGGCGACGTCCGGGACCTGTCGCCCGACGATCTGGGCATCCTGATGTACACCTCCGGCTCCACGGGCTTTCCCAAGGGCGTCATGCTCTCCCACGGGAACCTCATCAACAACATGCTGCAGGGGTTCAAGGTATGGCCCTACGAAAATCGCAAGGAGGTGTCTTACGCCTGTGTTCCCATGAACCACATCTACGGCTGTCTGGGGTTTCACGAGGCCTGCTACTTCGGCGGGAAGATGGTCCTCGTTCCCCCGTTCGACCCGGTCAAGGTCCTCGAGCACATGACGGAGTTCAAGGTCACCGTGACGGGTCTGGTGCCGACCATGATCATCCTGATGATGATGGTGTTCGATCCCGCCAAGCACAACCTCAAGTCCATGAAATACTGCGTCAGCGCGGGCGCGCCGCTGGCGGAAGAGACCCTGCTCAAGGCCCAGGAGATGTTCGGCATCAGGATCCTGCACGGCTATGGCTGCACGGAGGCGGGGCCGACCATCGCCCGCCAGCCCCGGGAAGGGGCGTTCAAGCCGGGCTCCGTCGGACCGGCGCTCCCCGGCCTGGAACTGAAACTCGTCAACGATGCGGGGATGGCGGTTCCCCAGGGAGAGACCGGGGAGATCCTGGTCAAGGGCCCCGGCGTCATGAAGGGATACTGGAACAAACCGATCGAGACGGCGGAGACGCTTCGCGACGGGTGGCTGCACACGGGCGACCTGGGACGCCTGGACGGGGACGGCGAACTCTTCATCGTCGGCCGGAAGAAGGACCTGATCATCAAGGGCGGCGAGAACATCGACCCCGGCGTTTCGGAAAACATTCTGGCGAAGCACCCGGCGGTCATGATGGTGGCGACCGTCAGCATTCCCGACGCCAAGTACGGGGAGGAGGTCGGGGCGGCGGTTGTCCTGAAACCGGGGCAGCAGGCCACCGAAGAGGTCCTGCTGACCTACGCCAGGGAACACCTGCACCCGTTCGTCACACCGAAAAAGATCTTCTTCATGCCCTCCTTCCCCATGACGGGAACGGGCAAGATCCTCAAGCGCGAGATCAGGGAAATGGTCAAGAAAATGTAGCCCCGCCGCCGGGCCCCGCGTAACCGCCGCTCCGGGCGGGGGGAGTAACGGGCGGCGCGGCGATCCCGGAAACGGTCACTGGAAGAGGTTGGGTCCCCCGTCCCCGGGCGTGACCACGCCCCGGTAGCCGATGAACTCTTCCTCTTCCATGCGGCCCGCCAGACCGGAGCCGCGGGGCGCGGTCGCCAAGCAGCGCTCTCCGGAGTCCAGCCGGGCGACGATGACGGGCCAGGGGACCCCGTCGGGCCGGTCGTGGAGGACCGTGTAGGTCTCCACGGTGGCGGGCCCATCCGGCTTGAGACAGAACGGCGGGGGTTCCAGGGCGTCGAGCCGTTCCTGGACGGGGTTCCGCCGCGGACGCCTCCACGCCTTCGCGGGTTCACGCCCGCTGTAGATCCCCACCGCGTATTTCGTCAGGAAATAGCCCACCCCCGTCACCAGGCCCGTCTCCTCCGGATGCCGGCGCAGCCGCTCGACGGCATGCGCGATGGCGTGCATCGTATAGTTGTTCCCGGCCCCGCCGAAGTAGGACAGGCCGCCGGTGATCGTCAGGGGGGGCAGGTCGTGAATGTCCAGGCCGATCTCCCGGGCGGCGATGATCGTGGCGCACGGAAAACAGCTGTAGAGGTCCAGGAAATCGATGTCCGCCATCGTCAGGCCGGCGGCCTCCAGGGAGGCCTCGACGGTGAAACGGATGAGCGGCGAGGCGTGATAGCAGAGCCTCTCGGAGATGTACCACTTGTCCGCGGCCTCCGCGCCGCCGTGGAGATAGACCCATTTCTCGCGGGGGATGCCGAGACTGCGCGCGGTTTCCGTATCGGTGACGAGCACGGCCGCGGCCTGGTTCACGGCCAGCACCGGATTCATGAACTTCGTGTAGGGAAAATTGAAGAGGGGATTCCCCGCGGTGGGTTCCGTGATGTCGTCCATCTGCTTGCCGCGGTTGAACCAGGCCAGGGGGTTGCCGGCCGCAACCGCCGCCATGTCCAGGAAGTAGGCGGTCATGTACGCCCGGTGCTCCGCCAGACTCATGCCCAGCGCCTGGCGGAGGGCGTTTTCGAAAAGCGGATAGATATGGGAGGCGCGGTCCGCCCCGTGCAGAATTTCGTGGTGGGATTCGCCGTAGCGCACGTCCCCCAGGATCCCGTCATCGTCGCGCATCCGCGCGAAGAGTTTCTCGAAGTTCATGAACTGCCAGACCTTCCGGTCCCGGTAGAGGGCCTCGGCGCCCGCCAGGAGCGCCACCCTGCACTCGCCGGCCATGATCCGGTCCGCCGCCCGGTTCACGAGCAGCTGGGGATTGTTTCCCCCCATGGACGTCTCTTCGCGGAAGGCGGGCGAGATCCCCGCCCGGGCGCAGATTCCGGGGAGGGGGCTTTCCCGGAACTCCGTCATCATGTTGACGACGGAAAGCGTGTCGATGCGGCCGCGAATCTCCGGCCGCCCCGTGTCCTGGATGCAGGCGTCGATCGCCCGCACGGCCAGATCGACGGCGGAAACGCTGTCCCCGACGATCTTTTCACGGTGCGTGATCTGTCCCGCGCCGACGAGAACGGGATGGTTCATGACCTTGGATGCACTCATCTGTCTGTGGATTCCTCCTTTAGGGGATCGGCCCGTCTCCCGGTCGGGGCCGGCTCGAAATGGCGCCGGGCGGCGATGAAATCGGGCAGGTGTTTCGCCATGTGCCAGAGGCTGTGGCGGTGCTCCCAGAGGCGGCTCCGGAAGCGGCGTCGCCAGGCGGGATCGGTGTAGAAGCGCTTGACGTGCGCGTTGTAGAGCTGGTCGAGGCGTTCGCGGGAGGCGATGCCCTTCGGCACGAAGACGAAGTTCAGGCAGTTCATCTGCCGCCAGTCCTCGTCGAACCGTCCTTCGTCCCGGATCGTCGCCCAGAGCGGCGCGCCCGGAAACGGGGTGAACTTCGTCATGTTCATGTCGTCGAGACCCAGGGCGAGGACGAAGTCGCTCGTCCGGCGGATGGAGGCCTCCGTCTCGCCCGGCAGGCCCATCATGAAGAGCCCCTTGGCCCTCAGGCCCGCCGCCCGGATCATCGCCACGGTCTCGCGGACCTCCTCCAGGGTCACGCCCGCCTTGTGGCGCGCCAGCATCTCGGGGTCGGCGGACTCGATCCCGAGCGAAACCATCAGGGCCCCCGCCGCCTTCAGCATCGCCAGGAGCTCCGGGTCCGTCTGGCCGACGCGCACGGCGCAGTTGAACTGCATCCCCAGCGGATTCTGCATGAGTTTTTCGCACAGCGCCGTGATGCGGGGGCGATTCGCGGTGAAGAGGTCGTCGTAGATGTTGACGTGGCGCACCTCGAAGCGCGTGCGCAGGTGCTTGAGGTGGTCGTAGATGTAGTCCGCGGAGTTGTAGCGGTAGCCGCGCTTGAAGACGGAGCGGTCGCAGTAGGAGCACTGGTAGGGGCAGCCCCGGCTGGTGATCATTGTGGCGCCGGGAAACTGGACGTAGCTGAAGAGCGGCAGGTTGTAGCCCCTCGGGAAGCCGGCGAGTTTCTCGTAGGCCGGGAACGGAAGAGCGTCCAGATCGGGGAGCGGCGGCCGGGGCGGATTCGCGACGATGCATTCCCCGTCCCGACGGATCAGCCCCGCGATGCCGGCCGGATCCGCTCCCGAGGCGAGTTCCGCGAGGGTCGCCTCCCCCTCCCCCGGACAGAGATAATCGATGGCGTCGAAGCGCTCCAGGAGCGTCCCCTCCAGGGCGGAGACGTGCACGCCGCCGAAGACGGCGACGACCCCGGGACGGGCGGCCTTGATCGCCGCCGCCATCTCCCAGGCATCGAGAAACCCGGAGGTCGTGGCGGAAAAACCGACGAGGTCCGGGTCGCGTTCGAGAACGAGGCGCGCGTTCGCCGCCGTCCCGGAGACGGCATGCGGACCCAGGCAGTCGTGGACGAAGACCTCGTGGCCTTCGCGGGACAGGTAGGCGGCAATCGAAAGCAGCCCCAGCGGGGCCATCCGGTTGGCCGTCGCGGTGATGTCCTTTTCCCCCGGCACCCAGTTGGAGCCCGCCGGGTGGACCAGAACGATGCGCATCAATCCCCTTCCTTCCCGCCCGTTAACCTGCCCCTGGACATCGGGGCCCCTCCGCGCGGCGGGCCTTTTCCGGCCCGGTTTCCCCTTCGCCGCGGCCCTCAGCCCCCGGCCTTCCCCCGTCTCTCGTCGAGCAGCGCCGCGACATTCCCCCGGTGGTTCCAGAAAACGAAGAGCGCCGTCGCCGCCGTCCCGGCGATCGGAATCGCCTGGCCGCCGCTCGCCGCGACCGTCGCCCCCCCGAGGGTCAGGATCATGAAGAAGGAGGCGACAAACGGGATCCGGACGATCCGGTGGACGACGACCCAGACGAGACAGGACAGGGCCGCCCCCCACGGGGCGATGAGGACCGTGAAGCCCAGATAGTTGGCGACGCCCTTCCCGCCGCGGAAGCCGTGAAAGCAGGGGAACCGGTTCCCGAGGACGAGGGCGAAGCCGATCCAGGGAGCCCAGGCGAAGGGCAGCAGCCACAGGGCCAGGGCGGCGAAGCCGACGGCCCGGCCGACGTCGAGCAGGAGGACGACGGCCGCCCAGCCTCGCCCCGCCTGGCGGAAGACGTTCGTCGTCCCCGCGTTCCCGCTGAACTGCGTCCGGGGATCCGCCTTCCCCAGGAGATGAAGGACGATGATCGCGAAATTGACCGAGGCGGCGAGATACGCCAGCACAAACAGCGCGGCAACGCCCATCCTACACCCCTTCCCTCACCCAGGCCGGCGGGATCCGCCTTCCGCCCGAGATGTCCCGCATCCTCAGGCCCCGGATCACCTCCACGGCCCGTCGTTTTTCGTCGTCGATCTGGAAATCGAAGCGCAGGGTCGCCCCTTCGTCCGCAAGGGGGGAAACCCGGCAGACGTAGCGCCCGCCGGACGACGTCGGGAAGAGAATCTCCCGGCGGTCGAAGCCGACGGGAAAGGCCACGACGCCCCGGTAGCGCTGTCCCCAGGCGCAGGCCACGTGCATGGCGGCGTCGAAGGGAAAGGGCGACCCCAGGGGACCGTCGGCCTCCGGAAAACGTCCGCCGGAAAGGGCTGCCGCCGCCCCGGCCGACGTGAGACACACCTCGCCCGTCACGTTCCGCCAGGCGGGTCCGAACGGGACCAGTTCCTCGTAGAGGCGGGCGCCGGGGACGACAAAGGGCGCCGTGTCTTGCCGCGTCGTGTCCTCATCATCCCGCCTCCCTTCACCGGAGGCGCCCCGGACCGCCCTCTCCCGGGCGGTTGTCGTCTCCTCTCCGGTGTCCGTCCCCGCCCCGCGCACGGCGGGAAAATGCACGCATGCATGCTCGATGCGGCGGGTGCAGGCCGTCCGCCGTCCGGTGCGTCGCGTCGTCAGACGGGAACGGCACCCCCCGCCGGGCAGCGGCTCGACCTCGTGGACCGCCTCGATGCGCGCCGCCGCCTCGTCCACGATGAGGAGGTGGGAGAACTGCGCCCCCTCCTGACGGCGGGCGTCGTACGCCGGCGGCAGCGTCCGGGCCAGGATCTGCAGGGCCTCCGCGGCGGGCAGGACGCAGCGTCCGTCCGCACGGTGCTCGCGCAGATACGCGGGAACGGGGATGACGAGGGGGATTTGCCCGGGATGCTTCACGGCTGGGGGAACGTCTTCCATAGATGAACCGTTTTGGGGTCGACGGCCACGGGCACGCCCCGGGCGTTCAGGGCGCAGTGGCGGGTGAATCCCCGGCAGACCTCGACGCCCGACTCCGCATGCAGAATGATGTAGTCGAAGCGGAGGCGCACCCGCTCCAGTTCTCCGGGACGGGTATGGATCCACATGGGGTCGTCGTAATGGAGCGCCTGATAGAACTGGACGCCCATCTCGATGATGGGGTAGACGTAGCCCCCGGCCTCGATCTCCCGGTAGGGATAGGCGGCGTCCCGCATCAGGGACGTGCGTCCCAGTTCGAAGTATCTCAGGTAATTCGCGTGATACACGACCGTGGAGCGGTCCGTATCGGCGTAGAGGGTCCGGTGGGAACAGCGATGCCAGACGAGGCCGGTTGCGGCGTCGCGGACATACCGTCCCTCATCGGACAGGGATTCCGGCCGGAAGGGTTTCGGCTTCATCCCGCACCTCCGAAGACGATGCAGCAGTTCGTCCCCCCGAAGCCGAAGGCGTTCGCCAGGGCGGTTGCGTAACGCTGGCGGCGGGCGCGATCGGGGACGCAGTCGATGTCGGCGAAGCGCGGGTCGGGGCGGTGGTTGATCGTCGGCAGGATCACCCCCCGCTGCATGCCTTCGATCGTCAGGGCGTCCTCGATGGCCGCCGCGGCCCCCAACGTATGGCCGAGCTGCGATTTGTTTGAGGACAGGGGGATCCGCTCGAGGCCCTTCCCGAAGACCGTCCGGAGGCAGGCGATCTCCGTCAGGTCGCCCTTCTGTGTGGAGGTCCCGTGCGTATTGATGTACCCGATATCCGCCGGCGCGAGCCCCGCGTCGGCAATGGCCTCGCGGATGGCCCGCACGATCGTTTTGGCGTTGGGATTGGTGAAGTGGTACGCGTCGGAGGTCCAGCCGACGCCCAGGACCTCCGCCCGGGCGGTCAGGCCGAACCGGGCGAGCGCCTCCTCGGCCGCGAGGACGAGCACGCCCGCGCCTTCGGACAGGACGAAGCCGCGCCGGTCCGCGCTGAAGGGGCGCGAGGCCTGCGCGGGGTCGTCATACGCCCGGTCCCCCGGGAGGACCTTGATCGTGGCGTTCATGTTGGTGAAGCCGTGGATGATCTCCGGCAGGATGGGGGTGTCCACCCCGCCCGCGAGCGCGAAATCGCAGTCCCCGTCGCGGATCATCCGCGCCCCGATGCCGACCGCGTGGTTGCCGGAGGCACAGGCCCCCTGCGGCGAGAAGACGGGTCCGGTGAAGCCCAGGAGCATCCCCGCCTTGCCCGAGGGGAGGTTGGCGCAGAGGTTGGGCAGGAGGTAGGGGCTCACCTTGAGCGGCCCCCGCTCCTGGAAATTCAGCATGGCGGTCCGGAAGGCGTCGGTGCCGTTGATTGCCGAGCCGATGAGGCAGGCCGTGCGCGGCGCGGTCTCCTCGTTCATCTCCAGTCCGGCGTGGTCCAGGGCCTCCCGGCAGACCGCCATGGTCAGGAGAACGAAGGCGGCGTTCCAGTTGTAGACCTCCTTGGCATCGGCAAACTCGAGGCCCGCGGGGTCCCAGCCGGGGATCTCCCCGACCACGTCGCAGACGGACTGGACCTTGCAGCGGGTAACCTTCCGGAAGCCCGCCTCGCCCTTGGCGGCGCGCGCCCACGTCTCGGCGAAGGTCCGCCCCAGGGGGGTGGCCGCCCCGTAGCCGATCACGAAGACCCGTCTGTTCCGTGGCGCTTTCATGCCCGCCTCATATCAGGTGACGCGACGAAATACAAGGCACGCATTGCAGCCGCCGAAGCCGAAGGCGTTTTTCAGGACGACGGTCTGGTCCAGGCGCCGTGCGCCTTCGGCCACGCAGTCGAGCGGGATTCCCGGGTCCGGGTGGTGGTTGATCGTGGGCAGGAGCACGCCCCGGCGCAGACCCTCGATCGCCAGCACGGACTCGACGGCGCTCGTCGCCCCCATGGCGTGGCCGAGCTGCGATTTGTTGGCCGAGACGGGCGGGACCCGGTCCCCGAAGACCTCCCTCAGGGCGTCGGCCTCGACCTGGTCCCCGATCTTCGTCGAGGCGGCGTGGGCGTTGACGGCGTCGATCGCGGCGGGAGGGAGGCCGGCGTGCCGGAGGCCCTCGGCGATGCAGCGGGCAACCTGGGCGCGGTTGGGCATCACGGCGTGGTAGGCGTCGGCCGTCATGGCCCAGCCGGCCAGTTCCGTTTCGAAGTTAAGGCCGTGCGCCCGGGCGAACGCCCGGGAGGCGATCACGATGCAGGCGGCGCCCTCCGAGACGACGAAGCCGCGCCGCCCCAGGGAGAACGGTGCGCTCGCCGCTTCGGGCGGAACGGGCGCCTCCCCCCCCTTCGGCCGGTAGGCGCCGTTCATCGTGGCGAAACCGGCCACGATGGACTCGACCAGGGGAAAATCCACGGCGCCGCAGAGGGCGATGTCGGCCATACCCTGGGCGATGAACATCGCCCCCAGGACGAGGGAACTGCTCCCCGTGGCGCATGCCGTGATGATCGAGGCGATCGGTCCGGTCGCCCCGGTGAAGATCGCCACCTTGCCGCCCACCATGTTGATGCAGGCGTTGGGGTTCATGAAGGGCTGGGGGAGTTTCCCGGAGGCCGTCAGCGCCCGGTCCGCCGCGACGAGCGCGTCCAGGCCGCCGATCGCGGAGCTGAAGGTGACGGCGGTCCGCGGGGCCGTCTCCGGCGTGATCTCCACACCGGCGCGCTTCAGGGCGCGGTGGACGACGAGCAGGGCGTGGGGGAAGACGGGCGAGGTCCAGTGGGCCATCTCGCGGGGGCGGAGGAAGGGATAGGGGGCGACGTCCATCTCCGGGACCTGGCCGGCGATCCGGACGGGAAACCCGTCGCGCGGGGGAAAGCGGGTCAGCGGGCCGATACCGCTCTCCCCGGCCGCGGCCCGCGCCCACTGCCGATCGAGGTCCGTACCAAGCGGCGAAACGCAGTCATATCCGAGAATCACGGGTCGCAAGTCAGTCATGGCCGTTCTCGTGGTTGAGCGGGACCGCGCCCCCGCAGCGGAGGCCCCCGCGCATCGCCAGGGCGCTCACCAGGGCAGGAAGCGGTAGAGTTTGGCGAACATCTCGTAGACCTCGATCCAGTTCTGCAGGTCTTTGGCCGAGCGCAGATGGGCCCGCTTGTTCACCATCACCCAGCTCATGTGGGCGGCGCCGTCCTTACAGGTCGCGCAGTCGCGGGTGGCCGACGTGCAGCAGCGGTGCATCGTCTCCAGGTCCGCCGCCCAGCGGATGAAGCGGATCAGGCGCTTCGGACGGGGATCGCGGGTGTCGAGCGGTTCCGTCACGGAGGGGCATTCCATCCACCCGAAGGGGCGCCCGAGCATCCGGCCGGTCGTGATGATCTCGTGGTAGTACCGGCAGGAGACGACGGTCCGCGGGTAGGCGTCGAGCATGGCGTCCATCTCGGCGCGGAGGTCGGCGAGCTGGGAGGGGGTCCAGGAGAACCCCTCCACGCCCTCGTCGTTCGACAACAGCTGCATGTGGACCTTGAGCCCCACGTCGGCGATGCGCCGGATGACGCGCTCCGTGCGGCCGATCTGCCGGGGGGTGATCGTGTAGAGGTAGTAGGTGTACGGGTCGCCCGCGTAGTTCCGGCTGGAGACGGCGAAGACGTCCCTCCCGCGGAGGAGCTTCTCGTCCTCCTCGTCCCCCCAGAGCGAGATCCCGATCATCATCTCGGGGAAACGGTCGCGGGGCGCCTTGATGAGGCCGTTCGTGGCGAGGTACGTGGGAATCCGCCGGTAGAAGGCCTCGACGCGGTCGAGGTGGAGGGTCGGTTCGCCCCCGATGAGGATGGCGAGATTCACCCCGCGCGCCTGCTCCCGGGCCACGAAGGCCTCCCATTTCGCGAGGTCGGTCTCTTCGGGCGCGGCCCGGTGCTCGCCGGAGGAGAAGAAGAAGCACCCCTTGCAGCGCAGGTTGCAGCGGTTCGTCACGTCGTAGATCGAACTGCGGATGTTCAGGCGGGAGATCGCCCGGTAGCGCGCGGCCCAGGGCTCATCGAGAAGCGTGCTGACGGTGTGCATGGCTTACGGTTTCCTCGCGGGGAGGGGATCCGGCGGGGCGATCATCTCCTGGCAGAGGGTCTCCCCCTTTTCGTAGCCCATCACCCAGACGGCGAGATAGGTGTCGACGTAATCGAGCCAGGCGCGAAAGGTCCCTGGATCCGTGGCGTGCCGGTAGAGCCGCGCGGTGACCACCGCGCTCCCCGCCGCATAGTGGCGGCAGTCGTCGCAGTCCGTGTCGGGCACGCAGCAGGCAACGTCGCGGTCCCAGGTCAGGTCGGCCCGGAACTGGCGGAAGGAGCGTCCGAGGCCGAGGGCGGTGGAGGGGTTCCGCCGGGGATAGGCGCAGCGGTACAGGTCGTGGAGACCCTGGACCTCGGTGTGGGCGACGGCGTTGTAGGGCGAAAAGAGGACGTGGCCGGGGTGACGGTCCATCATCCCGGACATGACGTCCCGCGTCCGGGCGAGCGAGGCGGCGTCGTGGCGGAGGGGGCCCGTGTAGCCGACCGGCGCGGAGAACACGTTGAAGGTCGCCCTGCAACCGGCCGCGGCCAGGGTGTCCATGACGCCCGCGCACTCCCCGACGTTTTCCCGCGTGAAGGTATAGACGAAGACGGCGCGCGGGTCGCCCGCGTAGTTGTCGATCTGGCGGCCGAGGAGGCCCTTCGCCTTGCGGACGCGCAGGCTCGTGGCGTCGTTGCCCCAGACGGAGATGTGGATCCTGTAGCCTACGGCGGGATCGATGCGGCGGACCCCGTTGGTCGCGATGCAGCCCAGGGGCGCCTCGGCGAAGCAGACCGCGAGCCGCTCGGGAACGAGCGAGGGCTCGGCCCCCGCCAGCACGACATAGGTGATGCCGCGCGCCTTTTCCCGGCGCATCAGGTCGCGCCACGCCTCCGGGTCGTCGTTCTCGCGGGCGAACTGCTTTTCGCCCTCGTAATAGTAGCAGCCGTCGCAACGGAGGTTGCAGCGGTTCGTCATGTCGTACGTGGATTCGCGCAGGAAAAAGTATTTTCGCACCTTTTCCCAGCGCTCCCGGACCTCCGGCGGGGCGAGCAGCTCGGAAAACTTCCACCGGCGCGGCGCAACCGCCACCGGGGCGGAAAGGACGTCCGCGGCGGCCCGGCGCTCACGGTCCGTCGCCCCCCCCGCCTTCGGGTCCCTGTGATCGTCGCGGCGCCGCACGCGGGCACCGCACGTCTTGGCCTCGCTCATGAATGCAATTTCTTTTGCAGGTATTCGGCGATCAACCGGAGGGTCTTCAACGTCGGATAGTCGTCCTCGTCGATGAAGACGCCGTACTCGTCCTGCAACACCAGGGCCACCGTCGCCAGATCCATGCTGTCCACGCCGAGCTCGTCCACCAGGTCCATATCGGGATCGAACGTCTCCGGCGTCACGTCTTCCAGCTTCAGCTCCTCGATCATGATCGTGGCAATCCGGAGGATCAGCGCCTGGGTGTCCATCCGCTCCGGCATGGTGCAACCTCCCTCACACAAAAAGTCCGCCCCGCTTCGGGTCACGGCCGTCCGAAAAGTGCCTTTTTGCAGGACAATCCCTCCATTTGTCAAGAGATTTATGGATCGTCCCATCCGGTTTTTTAACACATCCGGCCGGGGGAAACAACGTTTTCATCGGGTCGTCCCTCCCGTCCCATCGCCCTGTGGGGAATGCCTGCGCGGCCTCCGGGGGTTGCGGCGATGCCGGACGGGATATTGCTGTTGATTCCTGTTTCCGGGACGTGTATGGTCCGACCGATATCGAAACAGCACCCCTTCCCCCGGGAGAGGGCATCCGGAAGGAACTATGAAAATCCAAGTCATCGGTTGCGGGGACGCGTTCGGAAGCGGGGGCCGGTTTAATACCTGCTTCCTTTTAGAAGACGGCGGGCAGCGCATCCTCGTCGATTGCGGCGCAAGTTCCCTTGTGGCGTTGAAGAAATTCGGCGTGGACCCCGATTCCATCGGGACGGTGGTTCTCACCCATCTTCACGGCGATCATTTTGGCGGCCTGATTTTCCTGCTGCGCGAGGCGACGCTTTTCAAACGCCGGACGAAGGCCCTGGTTATCGGCGGACCCGAAGGAACCGCCGAAAGGCTGGAGAACGCCATGGAAGCCTTCTTTCCCGGCGGGTGGATCGCAAACCCGGCCTTCGGTCTCACCATCATGGAGTATCGCTCGGAAGAGCCCGTGTCCATCGGTCCGCTGCAGGTGAAACCGTATTCGATGCGTCATGCCTGCGGGGCGCCGCCCTACGCCCTGAGGATCCGTTTCGCCGGCAAGACGATCACCTACACCGGCGACACGGAATGGGTGGATTCCCTCGTTGATGCCTGGAAAGAAAGCGATCTCTTGATCTGCGAGTCGTACGTCTACTCGACGCCCGTCAACAAGCACTTAAGCTATGAAACCGTCGCCGCCCGGCTGTCTGAGATCAACCCCAAACGGGTCCTCCTGACCCACCTCAACCAGGACATGCTCGATCGCCTGGCCGAATCGAAATACCCGATAGCCCGGGACGGAATGATCATCGATCTTCACTGACGGAAGAGGGTACGATAGAAGGAAAATCCTTGACTTTTCGTCAAGGCTCTATAAACTACCCCCAAGCCGTAAGGCTGGTGGCCCTTTACCCAAGGTTTAGGACCGTGGCTGCGCCTCAGTCGCCGTTAAGACTGGGGCTTTTTCGTTTCCAGTAAAGTGCTTTCCCGCCGGATCTTTGCCAAGTATGCTTTATCTGCCGGGAAAGCGGTGATGAACTCAAGCACATTCTGCCCTTTTCGCTCTTCCAACACGACCACATACCGTTCCTCGACAACAATCAAAACCCGCCGCTTCTTCATCCGGCCACGGCTGTCCCTGCGGTACTCAAGCCTCCGTTCAATGCTGCCCTTCGATACGGTCAAAACCTCCTTGACCCAGAGGATACAGCGCGCCCGCTTTTTTAGAAAAGGAACCATCATGAACACCGCTTATGAAGCGATGGGCTGTGCTTTTGGAAAAGGCGTGTGCAGGTGGGTCAGTTTTCAGCTACCACAATCATTCTTCTGTGAATCCCCTGACCGAGGGCCTCGCGAGTGCAGATGATCCTGTCTTGCTGGCGGATGATCTCGATTGCCTTGCTTCTTGTTGTATCCATGGGCAGGCACAGCATAAAAAGGCGGCAACATATTGAGTTTGCCGACTTTTTATGACCTAGTCATGCCTAGCTTGTCGTCCGAGGGGGGGGTAAAGAGGGGCTACAATCCCTTAAATTTTAAAAGGTGTTAAAATATCTATTGTTATGTCACTATGGATACCCAAAGCCTTCAGCTATCATCCTCGAACGGATTTCAAGTAATTTTGGGCATTGGAAATCAGGAGGTATCCTGTTCGGTATACGCGCTGCGATACTAACAATCTTCTTTTCATCAGGCGTAAGCAAATTTTTCTTCTCAGCCCAATTGCTGATCTGCTGCCAATACTTGCCACCAAGTTGGACAACCTCTGCCTGTGCCGCAATACCATTGTCCGTTTTTTGCAGTTTCTTCGCATCCTTTTTAACCGTCAGGAGCTCTGCCTTGTCCACTAGATCCGCGACGAATGAAGAAAGCAATGGAACCTTAATACTCTCTACCCTTTCCCAGCAGAGTTTCTTCTTACACCACTCCGTCACATTATCGACGAGCCTGTCTTCAGACACGATGGTATTGAAAACCGCCTCAGCTATCTGTTCAAGCTGTAACTCCATGGCCTTTGAAATACCCTGCTTCCCCCATATCGCTCTGAAGTCAAGAACCCTGCCTCCTGCCGATGTTCTGATCATCATGGCAAGCTTGGCAATTGAATACGCAACGACGTTAGCCCTGTAACCGCCTTGATACCAAGGTTGTCTTGAAACCATTCTTTCTGTGTATTTCCAGATGATAGCCCGTGCGACAATGTTTTTGAAATATTCTTCATTGAACTCAGAGTCGGATGCCTTCCACAATTCATCGATATGTCCTGCAAAATCCCTGAAGTTCTTTTGTGCACCAAGGCTAATAACATGGGGAATTTCTCGCCAAGCGTTCTCATACTTGGCAAGGTCCGTTTTTGTTATGAGTTGCTCGCGGGGATTCTGTTGCAGAAATCTGCGCTTCTCTGAGGGGGTCATCCTTACCTGTTCGTTAAGAAATTGTCCCCTCGCGCGTTCATAAAACCAGTGCGTCTCGTGTTGAGCCCCAGCAACAGCCGGTGCCCAAAGATGTCGCGAATGTGTCTCTATTCTCCGATGGAAAGGATGGTTAGAAAAGAAATCGGCTTCGCTTACTTTATTTTGGCTGTTTGCAGAACGCGAGATCTGCGGAATAAGTTCATCCGCCCGTTCTGGTCCAATAACGGAAAGTTTCATCTGTACAAAAATGTCTTTAAGCTCTGCCCTGTCTTTCCGTTTTGCCGTTGTCAGGGATGCGGTTGTCTGACCCCCATTAACAATCTGCAGATCGTCTGCACAGAGAATACCAAGCCCGTTTCCACCGCGTGCCACTTCTACGGTGCTGGCCGTAACTGCAATTCCATTATTGAATGCGAAAAACATTGAGGGCTGACTGAGGATTGTACTCCTTATACCGCTGTTGACACTTTTTGCTCCCCTTATGCCAAGAAAAGACCGGACATTTCTTTCGAGAAGCCGGCTTCCGTATCTGTCATAAAGATCGGCCAAGACAGTTGCAGGAATGACACATAAATAAGCTTTATATTCATCGCCCGTCTGGCTGGCTTCCAGACAGGGAATACCTTCTGGCATGAATTCTCGGAAGTCAATCTTCAGTTCATCCCGGCCAGTAGCAGCTTCAAAAGCCCTATGAAACCGGGCAGCATCCCAGATATGGAACTCGAATGGCTTATCGTTGATAATTCTTTCTGGCCAGTCTTTGACGCGACTGCTCAGCACTGCGTCTGTCGCAAGGTAAAGCCTCAACCGCGCGATTGCCTGTTGATTCCTGAATATCTCAGTTGCTAGTGCGCGTGCCGGTGAACTGTCCTCAAGCTGCGGGTGAAGCATTCCCGACATTGCTTCTGTGATAAATGCAGTCAACCGTGAAAACATTGTTGAAGCATCCGTCTGTGTTAAAGTTTCAGCCACTGCGCCTCCTCGGAAATCAACTATCAGGAGCTTGAGTGAGTCATCAGATTCATCGAATGAATATCCATCTATGCCAAGTTTCAGGCGGCGGTCCTTTACCCCGTTTCCTTCATGGTAACAGTGCTCAAAATCCGACAATTCCTCGGCATCCATGAGTTTCTCAGAAACTATTGTCACAAAAGCCGCATGGGTTATATCGCCCTCTGCGGCTGCATGTGATTTGACTGTTTCAAGGAAGTCTTTCCGGAATTCTTCAATATCCATCTGAATCCTCCGTTTGTTTATTTTTCAAACGGTTCACAGAAGGTCAAATCCAGCTCGTATGTTACTTTGTTAATACCTGATGAAAGGCTTGATCTGATAATCCGTGGGAACCCATCGCGGACCGTAAAAAAACGAAATATCCCGGATTTAAAAAAAAGATTCCTGTATTCATCGCTGTCAATGTATCCTGCAGCAAGCAAACGTTCTTCGAAAGTGGATAAGGCAACAGGGTCTTCTTTCAGCAGGCGCCTCATATCGTTAACAATGTCCGGGAGTGAAAATGCATCCGTGGATTCTCGATCTACAGGATCAAGGATTATTGCAACCAGCTCCAGTGGCTTGACGGCATCATCAAGCTGATCAGCAGAGGATATAATTACTCTTGAGAAACCGGTACGGATCGACTTTACTTCAAAATATCCATCCGGATAATGGAAATCCTGTGCTGCATCGAGTGGACCCATCCAGCCTGTGATTGCCGGCCCAAGACCATATCGGGGTGTTGAGATCTGCCTGAGAAACAGCAATTCGCAGATAAGCCCTCTCAATGCTGATTCGTCCAGCAGCCCCGTATGGCCATGCTTAAGGAGACGTTGCCATCTTTCAAAACGGGCGAGCACGAACCGGGCAGGATTTGTCTTATCTGAAAGATTCCGGCTCGATTCGACAAGATCCTCGCAGAGATGAGAAAATAACCTGCCCAGCTCCGACCGCACGAGACGAAACATCAGAGCCCACTGTCCATCATGCCTCTTCCTGCATATAACGTTAATTGCCTGACTCTGTACGGGTACGGTTTCCTCACCCTGAGTAATGAGGAGTAGAACACGGTCGCCGGACACATCGATACCAAGATAGAAATCCAGAGGATGATCTTCATCAATCCTTTGAAATCCACCAAGCTCAAGTATTTCCCACCGTGCTTCAATTGGCATCATCTATATTCTCCAGATCGTCGTCTACTTCTTCCTGGAACATGTTTCTCCATTCAACCAGGTTAATCCGATATCTGACGCGGCGGGCTATGTCGGTATCATCGAATTGCGGAAAACTCAGGCCTACGGCAACAAGAGGAATACCACCTGCTTCATATTCCTGGCCTTCATCCGTAAAAGGTTTCAGCAGATGTACAAGGAGCAGAGGCCGCTGTCTCTTTTTTCGATATTCCTTATCCGGTACGTTTTTCCCTTCATTATTAGCTCGATATTCGTCTTCTATTTTCGTAACCGACTCATAGGGGATACCTTCCTTCTCGATTCCCCGTGAACCAACACGCATTGATCTGCCTGATATAAAAATTGATTGCGTATCGCTGTAAGCCTTGACTCCTCGCTTTTGAGGCCGGTATGTAATTCCAGATATATTTGCAGGAGCCTCTCCTCCGTTTGGCAGTACAATATCCCATAGCTGAAGTTTGGGCTCATCCGTCCTTTCCAGAAATGACACAAGGCTTTCTCTTTGAAAGGTCGTGTTGAGTGGATGACTGTCAAATCTCCCGAGAAACTGACAGACGATGTCTTTCGGCACATTATGCCAGATATTATTCCCCCATCGCGATGTTTCATTTGGTTTTCCCGCTGCAGCTAATGCTGCGATCAGTGTCTCCACTGCAAGCTTATTTGCCCGGTTTATGTCTTGAGATTTCTGCAGACGGGGCGTTTCAATCCCCTGACCACTTACGGAAATCACTCTTTCTATGGTTTGCGCCGACCGCATCTTGTTTCTGGCTGTAACGATAAGAGCATCTGGATGGGCTCGCACTTTCAGTCCAAAATCTTCAGGCGTCAACTTGATGGCACTCATTCTGCGAATTTCACCGCGCAGTTCTTCTGTTGCAGAAGTGATGTGTTGATACCAGCTGCTGGCTTCCTCTGAGAGCCAGATGCTGCAAAGATCTGCATAACCGTCTCTGTACCCGAACCATCTTCCCATTTGAAGAAGCGTATCATACATTTGGGAATTCCTAAGAAAATAGCTTGTTGAAAGCCCTTCGAGTGTCAGTCCTCGAGAGAGACTGTTTCCACCAACGGCGACAACCCTCAGTCCCGTATCTCTATATGCGGAATAATCGAGACTTGCTGCACCGGTTCTCTGGTTCACGGCTCTGACTTCGATGGGCAAAGCGGCACGCAAGAGCGCCCGCTGAACATCTGGCCATTCAAACCCGGTTCTTCCGAATTCTCTTTCCCAGATATTGCGGATAGCCGCGATTTTTACAGAGCGACTTGCTTCAGCGGGGGGTAGTTGACTGTAGTTGCGAATTTCCCTGCTTATCTCACGCAACTCATAATCCAGCATCCCCGCAAGCTGATCTTGGACATCGGTAAATCGACTTACATTCACAAGCATTGAGCGATGCGTATTTCCCTCTCCGCGGAGGTCACGCAGGGTATTTGAGAGTATGAAGAATCTGAGTGCCTCAAGAAGGCTTTCTGGTAAATGGTCTATAATCAGATTACGCCTGTGCCTTGGCGGAAACACTTCTTCTGCATCATTGATTTCCCTGAGAATGTCGAGAGTTGCATTGTCTCCGAAAATAATCTGGGATCCAATGTAATTTGTGGGCGATTCCAAAGAATATATAAAATGTCTTGGGAAAAGATCATCACCGATCATCTCTCTATCTGAGTCAGGATCAATGAAAATATTCGCAAAAGGTGTGGCCGTAAATCCCACGTAACTGGATCGTGTAAAAAGATTGAGAAGCGCCCTGATTCTTTCATTGATGGCTGTTGGATCACTGTTTGCCGGATTTGTGTTTATCGAAGCATTATCAGCTTCATCATCAATAAACAGCACCGGTATATCTATTCTTCCATTGGTGTCCGCATTGTACGATCTCAACCAGTTTTCAAGGTTCTCAAGAATCCTTTTATTCTTCTTGACTACGACCAGGACTGGTTCTCTGAATGAATTCAGCTTGAAACCCAGTGTATTCATCAGCGAGCTCTTGAAGTCAGTCGTTTTGGAGGTAAAAACTCCTGCTGTCCTTCGTCTGTCAAGCAACCCGACCCCAACTTCTCTGGTTATTCGCTGCTGCGAGAGTAGTCCCGCACTGTCGAGTCCGACAAAACCAGCGTCAAGTCGTTCCTGGGTCTGACGACGGAGATTCTCCAGTGTGCCTGTCATGAGTATGATAAGCCTGTAACCGGCATCTGCTGCCTTACAGCAAAGCGCTATATAGGTAGCCGTCTTGCCGGACTGAACATCACCCATTACAAGTCCCCTGCGCTTCCATTGGCCATCCCTGGATGGATCACCCATCAGATCGAGGACTTCATCGGCTATTCTGTCCAAGGTGCTGGTGACTCTTGGTGGCCAGCCATTCCGATTCAGGTACTTCTCATACCGCTGCCAATAATAGGGATCCATATCAGGCCGCCGTGCTGGCAACCATGATTGATGATCTCTTTCAACGACGGCAGTTCCTGTATCCATCACGATGCGCAGCCTTGCATGGAGTCTTCGGACAATGATATCGCGTTCATCATCCGAGACCTGAAACATAGCTCTGAAGCCTTCAACAAGTCCGAGAATTGCCTCTTCAGTAGGCAACTGGTCCAGATTTAGAGTGGCTATAACCGCATTTTCGATCCGGAGGACATTTTCAGCCGACATTTGAAAGCTCCTTGATTATGGATTCTGTAATTTCAGGATACTGGCAGAAGGGCTCAAGGAGAATGAGCCGTTCTAACAGTCTCTCTCTGCCTCCCTCAATAGTATCAGCTGCTGTGAGCAGGCACTGCGCGAGTTCGATTAATTTCCCTTCAAGATTTTCTTCCAGATAAATTCTTGGTCTTTCTGAGGCCATATCGGCGTAAAGAGCATCTGCAGGAAAGGTTCGTTCCAACGTTTCAAGAACGAGCTCAAAAAGTTTGATGTCGTCAGCACTCAGTCTGTCTGTGAACGCAGAAACCAGTGGATGACGGCGGTTTACAATGTAGCTTATGCCATCCCTTCCTTCCATACGGGTCCATGAATGCACAAGCTTGTCATTGATTGTGGAACGACCGCGATATGTATAGACTCTGCGACTTGTCCCCACAATTTTATCTATGATTCTTCTGAAATTCTGCCTGACCTCTTCTGGTGGATGAGCTGTAGATTTCTTGATATCAATAGTCCAGAGGTGATCGAGCGCCGTGGGAATATCCACCCGGACCCGCGCAAGTTTTGATAGCTCCTCCTGTCGTGCTAGGCGAAACCATGTTCCCCAGATGATCAGGCGGCGATTACGATAAATGTAGAACCCCTGATAACGCCGTAAACCCTCTTCTCCCCCGGCTTGTCGTAACTCAGCAGGTGTAAGTTTGCTGATATGTGGAAGTATGTATGGCTTGATCAAGACGGCATGATTTTCGACCTCAATCAATTCATCCTGCAAAGGTTGGATAGCAGGATGCGACGAAAGAAATGGATCAACTGGAATGACAGGATTTTCGTTCAGGCGAATTTCAATCCTGCTTGTCGCTACTTCCGTTGACAAATATCGGTGAAATACGAGCGCCAAATGCTCACGCACAGTGTCCATTTTTTCAGGTAGAGCTCTCGCAATGGAACTCTCACCTGCGCATATTCTGTCAAGTTGCTGCCATATGACCAATGTCCCATGCCCCTGGTTCTGAAGAGCTTTGAATAACGGTAAATCTTCAATTTCTTCAGGTTCAGGCACATAAAGTATCCAGTCTTCGCGCTGGACAATAAGATCAATATCCCAGCACCTGGCTGCCATTGTATCATTTTTAATTGATACTACAGTCAGTTTCCGGCATTGGGAGAGAGATGCTGTCTTCAGTCCCAAGCCAAATCTCCCGAGATCATTGTCTGCCCGTATTCCCCAAGGATCTCTGCTTCCATGCCTCATAGCCTGAGTGAGCTCGGCTGGTTCCATTCCGGTTCCATCATCGAGGATGGCCACGTAAGGATCATCGTGTGGTGAGTATCGAACTGATATGCTTTTTGCGGCGGCTGAAATGCTGTTGTCGATGATATCCGCTATAGCGGACTGCAGGGAATAACCTACTGACCGCATTGATTCAATCAGTGTGGGTGCATAAGGAGAAACTCTGAGTTCAGCCATGCTCCGAAGCCCTTTCTAGGGTATATTGATAAGAACATCTGCCAGGTATCAGCTCCAGAATGTAGTTCAACCCACTGGATACTTATATTATTCTTCCATCATTTGCTCTCTTGCTGCTAACTCCTTGGCCAGTCTGCTTCCTAATTTATCCTTGTCAGCTAATTCACACTCCCAAACCGTCAAAATCAGCCAGCCAAGCTTCCTGATTTCCTTTTCAACGTGCTTATCTCGTTTCACGTTGCTCGCGAATTTTTTTTCCCAGAATTCCTGATGTGTTTTTGGTGTGTATGCCAGCTTACATCGCGGGTGACGGTGCCAGTAACATCCATGGACAAAAACAACAGTTTTAAGCCGTGGGAGAGTTATGTCTGGTTTCCCGGGCAATTTGAGAAAGTGCAACCGGAATCGATACCCTAGAGAGTGAATAATTGATCTCACAACCTTCTCGGGTAATGTATTTTTCGACTTGATACGCGACATGTTCCAACTTCTGCGCTGTTCAGAAATTCGCTCCATCACATTCAATGCTCCATCTTTTTTAAACACTCCCTTCACGATTTCAGCGATCTGCAATGCCAGTAAAGGAGGTACAGCGTTGCCCACTTGGGTATATTGAGATGTTCTGCTGCCTTCGAAAAAATAATTGTCCTGAAAAGTTTGAAGCCTGGCTGCTTCCCGAACTGTGAGACTTCTACATTGCACCGGATCAGGGTGAATAAAATAGTGCCCGTCTTTGGATATGTGTGCAACAATGGTTGTAGAAGGAGAGTTTTTTAATTGGACCCTGAATCTGTCTGAAAACATCCTGCCTTCCACGGCTTCATCAACGTTCTTATGTGCTGGTCTCAGTTTCGGGGGAAAGTCGCCAAGAGTAGGAGATTTACCTTTAACTTTTGCATAGCAGGCAGCAAACAAGTAACGATACAAATCTTCTTGCATGTGCCTTTTCGCAGCGTGGTTACAAACCCCCGGCAACTTCTCATCTGCGAACCACCATGCATGCTTCTTTAGCCATTCCGACTTTTCTTCAGTATATTTTAGTGGGACAAATTCGCCACCAAGGGTCAGATTGCTCCTCAAACCGGTGGCTTCCTTCATTTCAATAATAAGGTCTTTTGGAATGGCGGCATCGTTTTCAGACGTACTGGTGAACAAACTCAGCAGTCGCGTCCAGTTCTCGTTACTGTCAGGGATTCTCGACAATCCGCTTCGAATGCGTGGCATGTCGCAGATAGCATCCCATAGATGAATCTGCTCTTCACGATTTTCCAGATGATCCGGGTCAATACCAAGGTCTGTCCTTAAGCCCAGAATAATGATCCTGTGGCGACTCTGAGGTATGCCATAATTTTCACTATAAAGGAGGTAATCAGAATCTGCGCATGATTTTGAAGAGCGTTGCTTAACGAGAGGATAGAGTTTGTAGCCATGATCAGCAAGATTCTTCATGGAGAGGTCTTGGAGAATACGGGGGAACGTGGATTCTCCTTTGACACTTGACGACAGAAGCCCCAGGACATTTTCCAGGACGAAGACCGGCGGTTTATGATTAATTAATATTCGGAGATACTCACGATACAAGTAGTGGCGGTGATCCCTCTCGTACTTTTTAGGATCTTCCCCTCGCATCCGGTTGCGTCCAATTATTGAATACGCTTGGCAAGGAGGGCCGCCGAGAAGCACCCAATTCCCTCTGCCAGCGAGTGCCCTTTCAATGCGCTTGTGAATTTCCTCAGCGTTTTCTTTACACAGCTCTAAATTCCATGCTTCCTCTTTTGCGGCTGCTGCTTGCTCAGGATAGTGCCTGAATAATTCATCCCGCGTTATGCCATCACCAGTAATATATCGGTAGTATTCATCCGGCACTTCCCCATGTGGGAATTTTCTAAAGAAGCTTCTTAATTCAAGAGTCTTGTGTGCACTGGGATCTTTTTCGATCGATAAACATAGTTCAAATATCGGATTCCCGGTTTCATCTCTCAAAGACGAAAATCCTTCACCAAGCCCTCCTGGACCTGCAAACATGTCAATAACCGGAATCGGCAACTCCATCCTATCCAAAGTACCCCTTCCTCAACTCTCTGGTCACCGCCCGGTACACTTCATCAAATTCCGGTAGGTCAGCCATCTGCGCCGCCAGTCTGACGGCCCAGAGCTTCCTGAGGCGCGCCTCCTTCCGCTGAAACAGATCCTTTGCATCGTTGAGTGTTCTGCTGCGAAATGCTGCCTTTGCCCGGACCGCCTCAATCAGATCGGCGGGTTTGACAAGCCTGTTGCCGGACAGGTGCCAAAGGTCGTAAAGATCCCGGGGCTCGTTCCGCGCCGGATCGAACAGGGCAACGATCTTTTCAGCGGCTATTTCGTTGAGGGAATAGACGCCGATGACCGCGTCTGTCGGAAGGTCACGGTATTCGGCATAGGCCTTGAGCACGGGCAGGATGGCTACGGGAAAGACAATCCGCTCACGGATCGTTATGTCCACCTTGACTTCCTTACCGGCGGCGCCGGGAAGAGGCCCTTCGTAGGCGAGGTAGAATGTGTGGCTGTTTTCGTGGGAGTGCCTGTCGTATCGGCTGAAGCGGATCTTGACGCCCGACGCTTCTTCCGTGCATTTGAATCCCTCGTCGAGATGGCCCTGGATTGTTTCAAAGGGGGTCTCTTCGCGCAGGGTGAAATCGAGATCTTCTGAAAAGCGGTAATCAGGGATGTAGCATTTCTTGATGGCCGTACCGCCTTTGAAGGCAAGAATGTCCCTGAGCGGGGTTGCGGACATGCCCACGAGGAACCAGGAAAGGCAGTAGTCCTTTTCCAGGACAGCCTCGGGAAGGCGGCGCGCTCCCTTCCTGGCGAGGCGATTTGACAGCAGCGACAGATCGCGTTGCGGAATCATCAGGTCCTCACGGTTGAGAGGAATTCATCGGAAGAAACATTGAGCCGGAGCCGCCACTTGCGCAGGTACTTCCCCTCGGCCGGCAGGAGCGGATCAAGACTTGCGTAAGTGTCCGTCAGTTTGCTCCGGAGCTGATCCCGGTCCGCTGGGGCGCCGATATCGTAAAGCTCCATGAGATATCCCAGCCGGCGGATGACGGCGCCGACGTCCATTCGTAGCGCATAATCGACCAGCCTGACGGCTTTCAGGTCCGGCTTCCTGATCCAGAGTCCCTTGGCCAGTTCGGTGAGGCCGCCGCAGTATTCCGGCATACGGAGCCCGTCCAGAATGGTCCGTTCGGGATCGCTGATCCTGACCTTTTCCTGCTTGGTGACCCAGTGGTCCATCAGGCCGAAGAACCCGTCCTTTGCGGAGGCGATGAACCGGAATTCGGTTCCCATGATCCGGATGGGTCGGCGCGGCGCGCGCGTTGTCACGTGGAACACCAGTTGAGGCTGCGTGACCATGCCGTGGATTGACATCGCCGAGCCATGGGAGAGAAAGTAATCTTTCCCACCGGCCAGTTCGCGGGCCACAATGAAGGGGTTCCCCAGGTACTCCCGCTCTCTCCCCAGTTCGAAGGGGACAAGGGTGAAAAGGCCGGGCTTCAGACGCGCGACCACGCCTCTGTTCACAAGCGTTCTGACCAGGCTGCGGGTAGTTGGTTCTTCGAGGCTGAGGATCCGCTGGACATCTTCCAGGCGAAAAACAAGCTTGTTGTCTTCATGGAGTGATGTGACAAGCAGTGCAGCCTGGGGGCCGAGCGTCTTCAGCGGGCCGTTATGTTTCATCATTGAAGTGTGTCCTCTGGGAGCACATAATGCACGCAAAGCATGACATTGTCAATCGGCAATTTCATTGCCCGGCATAGCCGAGATCGCTTTGGGATGGCAAAGATCCGTCAACTCTGTTATACGTGCGCGCATCGTTCCCGGATCGACCGCTTTGCGGACGCGGGGCGATTCGCCGCCCCGGAAAGGCGTTCCCCGGGAGCCCGACGGAGGAAAGCATGCGCATCGACGAAACCCCCCAGGATCACATCCGGACCCTCGGGGGCGAAACCAAGGCGCTGTACGTCCTCGACGACAACGGCCGCTACACGACCGCCCGGACGACGGGCTGGGAGGTGGAGGAGATCGTCTTGAACCAGGTGATCGAGGACTTCCGGGCCAAAGCGGAGGAGGCCCGCCGCCGCGTCCTCGCGGGCGAGACGTCCCCCATCGAATACTACATGTACCGGAACTGGATGGACCCCCTGACGCTGGCGCAGGCCATGGGCCTTTTCCGCTGGCAGGTCCGGCGGCATTTCCGCCCGGCGGTGTTCGCCCGCCTGTCCGAAACGCGTCTGCGCGCCTATGCGCGCCTCTTCCGCATCGATGTCCCGACGTTGAAAACCCTCAAGGAGGCCCCCTGATTGGACCCGGTCATCCCCTTCCCGCACCGCCAGTACGCCCATTGCGAGAGCGGCGTGGTCGCCGCCCTGCTCACCCATTACGGGCTGGCGATTTCGGAGCCCCTGGTCTTCGGGATCTCCGGCGGGCTCACGTTCGCCTATATCCCCTTCATCAAGATCACGAATCTTCCCATCATCTCCTACCGGATGTTTCCGCACGCGATTATCAATGGGATCCAGAAGCGTCTCGGCATCCGGTTCCGGACGCGCACCTACCGGGACCCGCAAAAGGCCCACGGCGATCTGGTCGCGCTCCTGTCCGAAGGCCGGGTGGTCGGACTTCAGACGTCCGTGTACTGGCTCCCCTACTTCCCCGACGAGATGCGGTTCCAGTTCAACGCCCACAACCTGATCGTGTACGGGATGGAGGACGGGGAATTTCTCGTGAGCGATCCGATCGCCGACCACCTGGTCCGGATCGCGCCGGCCGACCTCGAAAACGCGCGGTTTGCAAAGGGGACCCTCGCCCCGAAAGGATTCCTGTACTACCCGGAAGACGTCCCGTCTTCGATCGCGCTGGAAGAACCGATCCGGAAGGCCATCCGAAAGACGGCGCAGATGATGCTCTACGCCCCGGTGCCCCTCATCGGCATCAAGGGCATCCGCACCCTGGCCGGCCGGATCGAACGCCTGCGCCGGCACCCGGACGGGCGCTACGTCCGGAATTTCCTGGGGCATATTGTCCGGATGCAGGAGGAAATCGGGACCGGCGGGGGCGGCTTCCGTTTCATGTACGCCGCCTTTCTGCAGGAGGCCGGCGACACGCTCGGACTCCCGGTCCTGAAGGAGGCCTCCCTCCGGATGACCGAATCGGGCGATCTCTGGCGGACCTTCGCGCTCGCCTGCGCCCGGGCCTGCAAGCGCAAGGGCGATCCCGTCGATTTCACCGCCATCGCCGACCTCGCGCGCCGGTGCGCCGACTTCGAGGAGCAGGTGTTCCGGATGCTCCTGCGGATGGAGCGGACCGCCTGACGCGCCCCCTCCCCGCTTCCGGGCCGGGCGGGGTTCCCGCGGGACAACGGCCTCAGGGCTTCAGCCGGTAGAACCGGTTTCCCAGCGTTTTTCCACCCCGGACCGTGTCCAGACGGTTGCCGATCGCCCCGTCCAGCTCGACGAGCCGGTCGTCGGGATGCGGATGCGTCTTGAACAGCAGGGCCACCCGGCTCTCGTCCCGGCCGGTCTGACCGATCGTCTGCAGCACCTCGGGCAGTCCGTACGGCTCGTACCCCGCCCGGACGGTCAGCGCCACCCCCATGCGGTCCGCCTCGAATTCGGCGCCCCTGTCCAGGCTGCGGGCGCAGATTTCCGCGCCGCTGCCGATCACCTTCTGAATGATCTCACGATCCGTGCCGACGCGCTGGCCGACCCAGCCCGCGCCGATATCCAGCAGCTGGGATTGTTTCAGAATCTTGAGGTGATGGCTCCGGACGACGTGGGCGATTTCATGGGACAGGACGCCCGCAAGCTGCGCCTCGTTCTCCAATCGCCGATAGAGCCCCCGGGTTACGAGGACATAGCCGCCGGGCGCGGCAAAGGCATTGATGTCCTCGCTTTCGATCACGCCGAAGCGCCAGGGCAGATCCGAGCGCTCGCTCTGGTTGGCGACCCAGCGGCCCACCTGGTTGACGTAGGTCTGCAGCGCCGCGTCGCCGACCAGGGGAGCGGCCCCCAGCAGATTGCCGGCGATCTCGCGCCCGATCTCGATTTCCTGCTCCTGCGAGGGGCTTTTCAGCAGGGTCTCCCCCAGATCGAGGGCCTCGGCCGGCAAAACGCAGACGGCCAACAGGAGCCCCCAGAGGCATCCCAGCATGCACAGGCGCTTCATCGCCCCCCTCCTTCCCGTCCCGGTTCCGGCAGGTAGGCGAACGTGACGGCCCGGAGGCCGCCGCGCCGGGCGAACTGCTCGCCCTGTCTGGGGGTCTGGGCGTAGCCGTCCAGCTTCTTCACCTCGGCCGCGTTGTACTGGGCGCCCTTGAGCTCCTCCTCGTTCAGGCCGCGGACCCCCGTCGTGGCGACGATTCTCCCCGTCCCGGCGCGTCCGCTCGCCACATCGAGCACGCCCCTGGCCGGACTCCCGCTCCCGGCCGTGCCGCGCCGGACCGACAGCAGGCGTACCCAGCCGCCGGCCCGCTTCGCGGTCTTGACGTTCAGCCAGGCACCCTTTTTCGCGAGGATCTGCAGCGTCTCGCCCCGCACGATCGCGCCGGTTGTCCTTGCGTCGCTGTAGGGCGTGGCGCGCAGAACGTCCGCCTTGAGCGCCTGGCCCGTCTCCGCGGCCCGGGTCATTCCCGGCAGCAGCGGGACCGCCAGCAGGACGGCCAGTAAAATTGCATGAATTTTCATCGGGCTCTCCTCCCCGGTCCGGGGGACGCATCGAGACGGTCGCACACGGCGGGCCTCATTCCCCCGGCCGATTTTCCCCCTCGTACTCCAGTTTGATCACCGCCCGGGCAAACAGGCCGCGCCACTGGTTCGCCAGCGGCCTGTCTCCCGCCAGCCCCCCGGGGTGGAGGGTGTGGCGCACCTTCGTATCGCCGGGCAGTCCGATATCGATCAGGATGGACGGCAGCTGCCGGACCAGCTGGTCGGCGTCCTGCGCCGCCTGCCGCCCGTACTCCTCCGGCGTTTCGGCGTAGGTCCAACTGACGACGGCCATGTCTCCGAACAGCCCCCAGATGCCGCTTTGCGACCCCTTCAGGACATCCACCGTGTTGGGCGTTTTGCAGCCCATCTCGATTCTCCGTTTCAATTTCTTGAGCAGGGCCTCCCCCAGCGGCTCCGCGCTTTCCACCAGGATCGGCATCACGAGCGCCCGCAGTCCGCCCTCGCCCATCTTGACGCCGAAGGCCAGCCAGCGCTGCAGGGCGAGATCGTTCGCGAGCGCGTAGACCTTGGCGACGCTGAAATACGCGATCGCCCAGAGAATCGGCCCGCTGAGATCGATGTAGGTGTTCGTGACGTTGATCGTGACATAGGAAATCCCGATCAGTCCGATCTGGCTGCTGCTGAAGATCCGGTTCAGTTTGTCGCGGTCCGCCTGCCGGTAAAAGGCCGCGGCGGTGAGCCAGATCAGCAGCAGGCTGAACAGGACGTAGGAGAGGGCGCCGCGCCACACATGCAGGTAATCTCCGTGTCTGACATTGTCGATGGCCGTGGCCAGGATCTCCACGCCCGGATAGACCCGGGCCATGGGCGTGGCCTTCAGGTCGAACAGGCTGGGCGCGGTGGACCCGATGATGACGATCTTCCCCTCGAATTCATTCTGCGGGCGCTTCTTCTCCCGGCTCGTCATGTCCAGCAGAACCTCGCTGAACGTGACGTACCGGTACGTGAAGGGCTTGCCCCGCCAGTTGATCAGCACGTCGGGCGTCTCCGGCACGCTGTAGCCGAGCGCACGCCCCACGCTCAGGGCGAGGGAGGGGACCTTCCAGCCGTAATCGTCCCGGTAGAGGCCGTATTCCCGCACGATGCCGTCCTTGTCCGGATCGATGTTGTTGAAGCCCGTCCGCCCGGAATCGATCGCCGCGGGAAAGTGCGGCAGGATGACCGCCAGCGTGGCGTTCGGATCCGCCCGCCCCGGGAGTTTCTCCGTCACGCCGGGAATCATCGCGGGCTTCACGGCGCTCAGGGGGTCCTGATCCTTCGACAGACGGACGAACGGGAAGAAGGCGTTGTCCGCAGCGGCGATCGTTTCGTTGAAGTAGGCGTCGCTGTCGGGATTGGCGATGTCGGCGTCGCTGAACAGGATGTCGAAAACGACGGCTTTGGGCCTCTGGGCCTTGACATTCTCCAGGAACTCGCCGAAGACCTGCCGCGGCCAGGGATAGCGCCCGTAGTCCTTCGCCATCGACGCCAGGCTGGCCTCGTTGATGTCCACGATGACGATGTCCGGGTCCGGTTCGGGCGCCACCAGCCGGCTGCGCACCATGAAGTCGAACGCCTTCTGCCGCATGTTCTCGCCCACGTGGAAGATCCCGGCGTCGATGAGCACGAAGACGGTGAGCAGGGCCGCCAGATAGAGGTAGAAGTTGTTCCGCAGTTTCCGGGTCGCCTGGGCGAGCCATTGTCCGACGAGCAGTTTCAGTCGCGCCACGTGCATCCTCCTGATCCCTTGTCCGGACTCTGGCACACCTTTCCCTATCCGTCAATCGCGGAATGCCCCCCTGCCCCGGCAGGGCCGGCGGCCGCGCGCCCGGACGTGAAACCGCGGCCCCCGTCCCGGCGGAACGGCCCCGCACAAAAGATTGACAGCCGATCGCTTCTTGTCCTAAGGTCCAGGCACGTGACGCCGCCGTGGAGGGCTTCGGCGATCCCGCTCGAGGCGGGACAGGCCGTGGGCCACCTCCCGTGGAAAGACGGGAACGGCGCACAAAACCCGTCCGCACCGGGCCGGGGGGCGGGGACGAGGCGGCGCGGGAGGAGAGGGGCCATGGCCATCAAGATCATCGTCATCGGGTTCGTGATTTTTCTCGCCTATTTCTTCGCCCACCTCTTTCGAAAGAGGCGGGTCCCGGACGTCCTGCTCCTGATGCTGGGAGGCATCCTGGCGGGCCCCGTCTTCGCATGGGTCGCGCCGGAAGACTTCGGCGCCGTCGGTCCCGTCCTGACGACCATCGCGCTCATCGTCATCCTCTTTGACAGCGGTCTGTCCATGAAGCTGAAGACGCTCATGGAGGCGTCCGGCCAGGCTCTGCTCATCTCCGCGGCAGCCTGGAGCCTTTCAACGGCAACGGTCACCGCGATCATGTATGTCCTCACGCCGCTCGGCTGGGGCATGTCCTTCATGACCGGGGCGATCCTGGGCGGGACCTCTTCGGCGGTGGTCATCCCGCTCGTGGAGGGACTGCGGATGCAGGAGAAACCGGGCACGGTCGCGGTCCTCGAATCGACGATCACCGACGTCCTGTGCATCGTCGGCGCGGTCGCGGCGCTGCAGATCGTCAAGGGCGAGGGGGGCGGCGGCTTTGCGGAGATCACGACCTCGGTCCTGGCGTCGTTCGGCTTCGCGGTGCTGATCGGCATTCTGGCCGGACTGGTCTGGACCTTCGTCATGGGTTGGGTCCGCGACGTCCCCAACACGATCTTCTCGACCGTCGCCTATGTCTTCGTCATCTACGGATTCACGGAACTCGTGGACTGCAGCGGCGCCATCGCGGCCCTGGCCTTCGGCATCACCCTGGCCAACCTCGCCGGCGTCCGGATCGCCCGGAAACGCCTCGTGTTCGAATTTTTTGGGGTGTCCAAGACGGAGCGGCTCTTCTTTTCGGAGATCGTCTTCCTGCTCAAGATCTTTTTCTTCATCTATCTGGGCATCTCCCTCCGCCACGCGGGCATCGTCTATGCCGCGATCGGTCTGACCATCGTCTTTTTCGTCTACGCCGGACGGATCGTCCTGATCCGGCTGATCGCCAGCCGCCGCTACACCCGCCGGGATGCGGCCATCCTGTCCACCCTGGGGCCCAAGGGACTGGCGGCGGCAGTGCTGGCCACGATGCCGGTCCAGGAAGGCCTGCCCAACGCCCTGTGGGTGGAGGGTATCGTGTACATGGTCGTGCTGATCAGCATCACCCTGACCTCCATCCTGGTCTTCGTCATGGAGCGAACCCCGGCCGGAGAGGCCTATTTCAACTGGTTCGGGAGTTTCCAGCCGACGGAGGACCCGGAGGCGGCGCCGGTCGAACCCGCCGGTGGAGGGGCATTGGCGCCCCCCGAGGGTTCCTGAGCGGCGCCGGCCCCGGCAAATGAAGCGTCGGACGGGCGGGATCCCCGCAGGCCTGAAGGATTTTCGGGATTCGAGAGGGTCGCGACGAGCAGCCCTCCGGTTAATAGCGGTTCAGGATCAGCGCGACGTGGCGGCCCTGCCCGTTCCGGTTGATGTGCAGGAGGGAGGCCGGCGGCGCGGTCTCGAGAAACTTCGTGACCCCGTAGGCCGTCACCGTGTCGAAGGGACCGTAATCGTCCACATAATCGAAGAGGGACAGGCCCGTCCGCCGCTGCCAGTCCGTCCTCTCCTCGTCGGAAACGGCCGCGCCGCAGGCGAGCAATCCCCGACCGGGCGGCAGGACCGGGCGGTCCGCGCACCAGGCCGCCAAAGCCTCGCGGTCCGGAAAGGACCGGACCTCCGCCACCTCCCCCAGCGCCCCGTTCCGGGCCTTCCGGACATAGATCCAGAAGCTCCCCGCGACGGCCGGGTGCGCCGCCCCGCCCTCCGGCGGAACCTCGTCCACGGCGCCGATCAGGGCCTCCTCCACGGACCCCGAATCGAAATCCAGGCGGGCCAGTTCCAGGCCGCGCTCGAAGGACAGGCCCCGGCCGGAGATCGAGAGGTTCCGTCCCAGAACGTTCAGGCTCTGGGCGACGTAAAACGGCGCGGTATTGCTCATCGTGTTGATGAAGCTGAAGGGCATCGGGAGGGAACGCTGCCGGTAGAGCTGGTCCAGGACGTTGTTCGTATCGCCCAGGTTGCCGCTCTCCGTCGTCAGATAGACCGACGCATTCCCGCTCGGCGTCCGCCCCTGCACGCAACGATGGGCGCCGATCAGCGCCAGGAGGATGAACGTGTTGACGCGGCGGAACGGGGTGTCCGTGTACCCCTTGAGGACCTCCTTCAGGATCCGCGGATGTTCCACCGGGGGCGTGACGAACTGTGACACGGCATGGATGAACATGTCCCCTACCCCCGCACGGCAGCGACCAGAGCGGTGCAGTTGCCGCCGAAACCGAAGAAATTGAGAAGATAGACCCCCCGCGACATGGGCCGGGGCTCCGTGACGGGATGGAGCAAAAGCGCCCCGTCCGCCTCCCCGAAGCCGAGGGTGGGCGGGCAGAATCCCCGCTGGAGGCACGCCGTGAAGAGGATCAGCTCGACGACGCCCGACGCGCCGACGGTGTGGCCGATCAGCGGCTTCAACACCGTGAAGGGCGGCAGGGCGTCGCCGAAGACCCGCACCATGCCGTTGCCCTCCATCCGGTCGTTGTTTTCGCTGCCCGTCCCGTGGGCCTTGATCGCGGTGACCGCGCCCGCGTCCACCTCCGCGTCCGCCAGGGCGTCCCGCATCACCTGGGCGATGGCCCCTCCCTCGAGCGCGTGGGTGGTCACGTTGTGCGCGTCCACCCGGTTGGCGCCGCCGCACAGGACGGCGCCGGCGTCGCCTCCGTCATCCGCCTCCAGGACGACGGCGCCGCAGCCCTCTCCCATGATGATGCCGCTGCGCCGCCGGTCGAACGGGCGGTACCCGTCCGTGGCGATGAGGCGCAGGGATTCAAAACCGTAAAACCCCAGATGGCTGAAGAGGTCGTACCCGATCACGAGGGCGCGCGGAATGCGGCCCGCGGCGATCATCGCCGCGGCGTACAGCAGGGCGTTGGCGCTGGAGGTGCACGCCGTGGTGAAGGTATAGGCCGGTCCGCGGATCCCGAACCGTTCGGCCACCTCGTCCGCGATCCGGCCGTACCCCGAGGACACCATGGCCGCCGGCCGGGACGTTTCCCGGAGGGTCTGTTCGTAGGCGTGCTCGTAGACGGGAATGTCGATGGCGGTCGAGCCGAAGAAGATCGCGAGGTCGCGCAGGTCGGCGGCCCGGAGCGAGGCATCCGCGAGCGCCCGGGCCACCGTGTCGAAGAGGACCTCGTAGAAGAAGGTCTCCGGCGCCGCGCCCAGGGACCCCGGGCCGCGCCGCGACAGGAGGTAGTACGGGCGGACCTCCTCCAGCCCCGCCAGGGATAGGGGAAGCTCCGCAACCCGCGGCCGCATCTCCCGTGCGCCCCGGACGACGGCGTCGAGGTCTTCGCCGAGGGCGCACGCGATGGCCCGTCCCCTGATCATGGCCGCATTTCGCACCGTCTCACTCCGGCCGGATGAAATCCGCAAAGGTGTTGATCGACGCCATGACCCGCCGCATCTGTTTGCTGTCGGTGATCTTGACGCCGTACTTCTGCACGGCGATGGAGATCTGCAGGGCATCGATGGAATCGAGGCCCAACTGGGACCCGCGGCCGAACAGGGGGCCGTCGTCGTCGATGTCCGACGCCTCCGCATCGAGGTCGCAGGCGTCGATGATGAGCCGTTTCAGGTCCGTCTTGAGGTCGTTGTCGAGGGATCCTTTCATGGAGAGGCGCTTCCTTCAAACTGTTTTTTCAGAATCACGGCCGTCATAAGCAGCATGACCGCCCCGAACGCCGCAAGCGCCAGGCACTCCGGCAGGACGTCGCGGACCCCGCCATTGCGGAGCAGGATGTCGAGAAATCCCTCGAGCCCCCAGGACATGGGGGACAGCTCGGCCACCTTCTGCATGACCGTCGGCATGACGAACTTCGGAATCATGACGCCGCCGGCCGCCGCGAAGACGATGTTCAAAAGCCCCCCCAGCGTGGTGGCCTGCTCCGTCGTGCGCGCCACCACGGCGATCAGGAGGGCCAGGGCGATGGAGGAGAAGCTGACCGCGGCCGCGATGAGGGCCAGCCCGGCCGGGGAATTCCCCAGGGTCAGGGCCGATCCCCCCAGGGCCGGGACGAGATACATGCCGACCAGAAGCATCAGGACGACCTGGATCAGGTTGATGAAAAAATAGGGGAGCATCTTGCCGAGCAGGAGGATCCCCCGCGACAGGCGGATGCTCCGCAGGCGCTGCAGGGTGCCCTGGCCGCGCTCCGAGATGAAGGTGTTGGAGATGGGAATGACGATGAAGAACATCGAGAAGACGAGCCAGGCGGGCACGCTCTGCTGGACGGCGTTCGGCGCCCGGAATCTCTGCTCCCCGCGCGTCACGAAGCGCATCTCGATGTTCGCCTCCGAAGGCTGGCGGAACGCGCGGGGGTCGATCCGCGCCAGCGCGAGCAGGGGCGACATCTCTTTCGTCATGGCCTCGATCCGGACCTTCCCCAGCGCGTTGGCCAGGACGGACTGGACGATGAGCTGCATCTGGGTCCCCACGACGGGGTTGACCAGGACGACCAGAGGCTTCCTGCCCTTGCGGGGCTTGCGGTCCCGGATGGCCGCCGAGAAGTGATCCTCGATCAGCACGACGAACTTGGCGTCGGCGTCGTTGAGCGCGGCGGCCGCCTCCCCGTCGGACAAGGTCGCCGGGATGTCCTTCACCTCGAACGACGCATTCTCCCGAAGGGCCTTCAAGAGGGCCGCCGCCGGCTTTCCGCCGTCCCGGTCGGACACGAGCAGGGGGATCCTGACGGGCGACTGCGTGCTGAAGAGGTCCTGCATCGCGAGCGACATGATCAGGATGAAGGCCATCGGCATCACGAACAGGACCGCGACCGCATGAACATCGCGGCTGATGACGAGGAATTCCTTTTTCAGGAGGTGGTATATCCGGTTCATTCGTCCCGCAGCGTTCGTTTCGTCAGTTCCAGAAACAGGGCCTCCAGATGCCCGTTCCCCCAGTTCAGCGCCCTGACCTCGGCCCCGTGCCGGGCGAGCAGGTCGAACAGACCGGCCAGGGTCCGGTTCAGGTCTTCGTGGCGATCGAGCACCAGCGTCTCCGCCTCCACGCGCAGGCCCGCGACGCGGCCCAGCGCCTCCTTCAGCGCCCCGGGCAGACGGTCCAGGGTCAGGGTGACCGCCCCGCGCCTTGCCAGGATGTCCTCCTTCCGGTCGTGCAGGATGATCCGCCCGCCGTCGATGATGGCAATGTCATGGGAGATCTGCTCGATCTCCTCCATGTAGTGCGAGGCATAGAGGATCGTCGTCCCCCGCTCCCGGTTGATCCGGTCGATCCGTTCGAGGAGATAGCTGCGGGACTGCGCATCCACCCCGACGGTCGGCTCGTCCAGATACAGGATGGCGGGTTCGTTCAAAAGCCCGATGGCGAGATTCAGCCGGCGCTTCATGCCCCCGGAAAGTTCCGCGGCGCGTTTCCCGAGGAAGGACTGCAGGCTGCCGGCGTCGATCGCCGCGTCCATGCGGGCCTTGAGCCGCCGCCCCTTGAAGCCGTACAGGGCGCCGAAATACTCCAGATTTTCACGGGCGGTCAGCGTGGGGTAGAAGGCGAAGGACTGGGGGACGATGCTGGCACGGGCCTGGATCCGGTCCCGGTCGCGATCGAGGTCGAGGCCGTCAATCAGGATCCGGCCCCGGTCCCTGGCGACGATTCCCATGAGGATCGAGACGAGCGTCGTCTTGCCGGCGCCGTTCGGCCCCAGCAGGCCGGTGATCGCGCCCGCGCGGAAGTCCAGGCTGACATCGTCCAGCACGAGGTTGGCGCCGTAGGACTTGAAGAGGTGATCGACGCGGATCGTCATACGAGCGGACCGTGTTCGTCGATCGGCTCCGCCGCGGTGACCGACAGGATGCCGCTACAGGCGATCTCCCCCTCCAGACAAACGTTGAACACGAACGCCGGCGTCCCGCGCTTCACTTCCCGCACCGCCTGCAGGGTGATCGGATCGTCCGGCTTGACGGGGAGACGAAAGCGCACCCGGCGGATGCCCGTCATTTCCACCGTACGGCCCCGGTCGCGCTCCGACCGAAGGACGGCCTCCTCCACCAGGCCGATGAGGGCGACGCCGGGGACGATGGGATTGTCCGGGAAGTGGCCGTCAAACCAGGCGGAATCGGCCGGGATGCGCGCCGAGGCGTCGATGCGGTCCCCGGCGTCCGGAGAGAGGGAAAGCTCGTATCGGAACGGCCTGCTCATGCGTCCTCCCGATCGCCCACCTTGGCCGAAATGTAATCGACGACATCCCCGATCGTCCGAATCTTTTTCAGCTCCTCTTCCAGCACCTCGATATCCAGACGCGCCTCCAGCATCCCGACCAGATCGAGGGCGTCGATGCTGTCCAGCCCCAGATCCTCGAACAGATTCGCCTCCGGCCTGACCTTCTCGTCCGGAATCTCGAACTCTTCGACGAAGAATTCACGGATCAGGTTGTAAACCTCTTCTCTGCTCATGAGCCTCTCTCCGGCGGCCGGGGGCGCCTCTTGTCCCGAAACCGCACGGCACATGCCAACCGTTTCTCGCGGGAGCGGGGAATCACGCGCGGGCGCCGGTGGGAACCGATTGTTTCGACGTGGTCTTTAAGTAACGTCCGGCGGCAACGGTGTCAAGAAAAATCACGGTCGGACGGCGGGCGGCGCTCCATCACCGGGCGCCCGATCAGTTCCGCCAGGGGATGGACCCGATATCCCCGCGCCTCGAGGCCCGTCAGGATCGCCTCCACCTCGTCGAACCAGCCCGGAATCCCCGCCGCTCCGGACGGCACGACATCGTGCAGCAGGACGATCGCCCCCGGATGGACCCGCTTCAGGATGCGTTGCGCCAGGCCCCCGACGCGGCGGTTGCCGAAGTCTCCCCCCCGGCAGCTGAACGTCACGCAGTCCATGCCGAGAGACGTCAGGACCCCGGGGAGCCGCGGGCTGGTGATGCCGACGGGGGGACGGAAGGCGAGCGGACGGACGCCGAAGGGGGCCAGCAGCACCTGCGTGCGGACGATCTCCTCGCGGAGCCGCCTTCGGGAGCGCAGCATCAGGAAGGGATCGTGCCGGCAGGAATGATTGCCCACGGCATGATGGCGCGCCAGGATGTCCCGGACCAGTCCCGGAAAGGCCTCTACCCTGTTCCCGGCGACGAAGAAGGTCGCCGGCGTCCCGTGCCGCTCCAGCAGGTCCAGGAGACGAGGGGTGACGCGCGGGTCCGGGCCGTCGTCGAAGGTCAGGGCCACCGCCTTCTCGACGCGCTTCCCGCGGCTGATGACGGGGAGGAAGAACCGGGAGCGCGGGAAGAACGGGGCCGCAAGGCACGCGAGGACGAAGGCGCCCAGGGGAACGGCGGCCGCCTCCGGGACAGGGGTAAGCCCCAGCAGACCCGCCGCGAGGAAGGCCACCCCTCCGGCGACGTGGGCCGGGGAGCACGCGTCCCTCCCCCTGCGGTCCGGACCGGTTCCGTTCATCTCAGAAGCAGCTCCCAGAGGGGGCCGGGGTGGCCGTAGGCGTGAAGGCGGGACACGACCCGCTCCGCCTCCTGTCCGCCGTCCCCGTACACCCAGTTGTTTCGGCCGCCGGCCTGTCGATGGACCCGGGCCAGGATGTCCGGCGCGGCGATCCCCGGCGAGCGGTAGAAAACCGGCGCCAGCAGATCCTGGCCCGGTGCGATCTGCCCTTCCGCGGCAGCCAGCTCGTAAAGCGGCGTGAAGGGAAAGATCCGGACCCCGCAGAAAAAGAAGAAGACGGCCCTCTCCAGCGTCTCCGCGTTTCCCAGGGTCTCGTCGAGGGTCCGGCCGTCTTCCCCGGGACCGCCCAGGAGAAAATAATGGGCGACGTGCAGGCCGGCCCGGCGGGCGGCCTCGTGCGCGGCGACGGCCTCGGCCACGGAAAAGGGCTTCCGGTAGGCCTGGAGCATCGCGTCGGAAAGGGACTCCGTGCCGAATTCCGCATGGCTCAGGCCGGCCTCCCGGAGGGTCTCGTAGTACCCGTCGGGCGGACGCGTCGGGGCGAAGAAGGCCCCCCAGGGGACGGTCACGCCGTGGCGCCGGAAGGCGCGGGCGACCGAGAGGCTGTGGTCCCAATCGGCATTGAACACGGAATCGGTGATGAAGAGGTACCCGGCGCCCAGGTCCTGAAGGCGGCGGGCGGTCTCCCCCGCCGTATCGGGATCGTCCGGGCGCGGACGGCGTCCGTCGAGGTGCGGGTAGGTACAATACAGGCAGCGATAGGGGCAGCCCCGCTGGGTCTGGAGATTCAGGATCCCGCCCCGCCTCAGATAGAAGTCCAGCAGCGCCGGCGCCGGCTGGATCCGCCGCGTGCGGGCCTCCGTCCAGGCGACGGGCCCGGGGATGGCCCCCCCGGCAACGGCGACGCCCGGCACCGCCGCCGGGTCCGCCCCGGTTTCGAGGGCCTCGATCAGCCGCCCGAGCGTCTCCCCGGCGCCGACGACGCCGAAGTCGGCTTTGAGAAGCGCCATCAGTTCGCCGGGGAAGATGGAAAAGCCGCTGCCGCCCAGGACGAGGGGCGCCGGCGTGCATGACCGGAGCCGCCCGACCAGGTTGCGGTATCCGTCGATGTAGCTTTGGGGATTGACCGTGTCGACGTTGTCGATGTTCCGGAGGGAGAGGCCGACGAGGTCCGGAGAAAATTCATCGACCGCGCGGCGGAGCGGGTCCGGTCCGTCCGGGGCGTTCATGTCCAGCAGGCGGACCTCGTGCCGGGGCGCGAGCGCCCCCGCCACGTACTCGATCCCGATGGGATAGACGGGATAGGGGCTGGTGGTGACGTTGGCGGAGATGAGCAGGACCTTCATGGGGCCGACACCTCGACGGCGGCGATGCATTCGCCCAGGCCGAGCATGAGAATCCCCCTCCCCCCGAGGCGGGGATCCTTCCCCCCCGCCAGGGCCGGGGGCAGGGCGCCCCGGCGGACGGTCTCCACGGCGAGCGCCGCGGCCACGGCGGAAGCGCCGGCAAATTCCCCGGTGAGCCGGCGGTAGTCGACGACGGGCGCCGAAAGCGCGGTTTCCCGCCGGAAGGACTCGAGCAGGGCCTCGCCGCCGGAACGGTGCCCCGCCGGCAGGCCCGCAAAGACGGTCCCGAACCGCTCCCGGATCCGCTCCGCTCCGCCCAGGCTTTCGATCAGGGCCGGGAGGCCGTCGCCCCCCCCGGGATTGAAGGCAAAATGGACCGGCGCAAGTTCCGGGCCCGCCCCGGCGCCCCGCGGATCGAGCAGGAAGGCGCCGCCGCCGTCCGTCGTGGCCGCGGCGTCGAAGCGCGGGGACAGGACGTCATGATCCTCTTCGGCGCCGATCACGAGCGCCGGCGGATCGCCCGCACGGAGGACAAGCCCCGCCGTGTACAGGGCCTGCTCGAAGGACTGGTCGCCGCCGCTGACGGTGACGTTCGCCCCCGTCGCCCCGAGAAAGATCGCCGCCTGGCTGGCCGGCGCGTTGTGAACGGAGCCGACGAAATCCGTCGGGCTCGTGAACCGCTCGCCGGAGTCGAACAACTTCTTGAGAAAGTCGTGGGTCTCCGTCAGCGACCCCCAGGCGGTCCCGAAGAAGATCCCGCCGGGCGCCGCCGCCGCCCGCGCCGCCTGACGGGCCGCCAGGGCCAGCAGCAGCGCCATCCGGGACAGCCGCCTGAGGCGGCGGAGCTGGCCCGCGGGGACCTCCGTCCGGACCGCCGCGAGGTCCGGACGCCCCGGGAACGGCTCGCCGCGCCAGTATCGCGCGAGCGTTTCTTCCAGGGGGCCCGCCCCCGTCAGGCAGGCGGCCCCCAGGACGGAAAACCGGACGGGCGGGCGGGGCGGGCGGGCGGCCCCCGCCGACCGCGGCGCCGTCAGAACCAGCGAGGCGTTGTTGCCGCCGAAGCCGAAGGAGTTGGACAGGACCGAGCGGACCGGGCGGGATTGCCCGGCCAGTTCCGGCACAAGACCGAGCGCCGGGTCCGGAACGCGGCAGCCGCAATTGCCCGGGATGAACCCGCGGTCGATGCCGAGCGCGGACACGACCGCCTCGATGGCGCCGGACGCCCCCAGGGTGTGGCCGAAGAGGCCCTTGACCGAGGAGACCGGCGGCGGGTCGCCGCAGAGGGTCCGCACGGCCCGCGCCTCGGCGAGATCGTTGTCCGGCGTACCCGTGCCGTGCAGATTGATGTAATCGAGTGCGGAGGCCTTCATGCCGGCATCCGCCAGGGCGGCCCGCATGGCCGCGAGCGCACCCGCGCCGTCCGGCCGGGGGGCCGCGGGGTGGTACGCGTCGCAGGACCATCCGGCCCCGGCGAGTTCGGCGAGGGCGCCCGCGGGCGGGGATTCCGCCGCGACGAGCAGGACGAAGGCCGCGCCTTCGGCCACCGACAGCCCCCGGCGGTCGCGATCCAGGGGGCGGGCGCCGTCGGGATCGATGAGTTGCAGGGCGTGAAACCCGTAGTAGGTCATGCGGCACAGCGCGTCGGCGCCGCCGGCCAGCACGACCCGGGCCTGACCGCAGCGGATCAGCTCCAGGGCGATCTTGAGGGCGGCGGTCCCGGAGGAGCACGCGGTGGAAACGGTGATGACCGGCCCCCGGCACGACAGCCGGCGGGCCAGCCAGGCGGCCACGGAGCCGACGGCATGGTGCCGGTACGCCTCCGGCCGCCGTTCTCCGGCCTCCAGGAGCCGCTCCGTCGTCGGCATCCCGCCCGTCGTGCTGCCCAGGACGAGGGCGTCCGGGATCAGCGCCGTGGCCGCCAGGGCCTCGCGGGCGGCCGCCCACGCCAGGGCGTGCGTGCGGGGCAGGCCGTCGACCTCCGGAACGTCGCGGACCTCGCCGACCGGCAGGGGGGGCGTGTGCGCGGCCGGGAACAGCGCCAGCGGCGTGAGGCGGGACGTTCCCTGCCGCAGGGCGTCCCAGGTCGCCTCGACCCCCCCGCCCGCCGCACTGACGATCCCCGTCCCGCAGACGAAGGCCCGGACACCCTTCACCGGTCTTTCTCCCGTCGATTGGCGTCGATGTAGGCGGCCAGGGCGCGCAGGGACGCGAACACCTTCACCCCCACCTCCCGGTTTTCGATCTTCACGCCGTAATCCTTCTCGATCATCATGACCAGTTCGAGCACGTCGATGGAATCCAGGCCCAGCTCGCTCCCGATGAGCTGGCCGTCCACGGGGATATCCTCGGGGCGGACGTCAGTCAGCCCCAGGGTTTCGATGATCTTGTCTTTGAGCTCCGCAATGAATCCTTCCATTCCCGTTCCTTTCTCAGGGGTGTTCAACGCCCGTTTTCCCCGGACGATCGCCCGCCTCCTCCGACCCTGGAACCGCGTCCCGGCCTCCCAGTCGCTCCACCAGCCTTCGCACCGCCCAGCGGAGGACGGTTTTCGCATAATCCGCCCCGGCCAGGGCGGCGCCGGCCAGAAAAACGAGATGGGACAGGCCGTAGGCGAGCGGTCCGCCGACCACGGCCACGAAGGGCTCGCGCAGGCGGTACGAGAGCCAGGCCAAAAGCCCCACCGCCGGCCAGCCGATCACGTAACTGAGCGCCATCAGCCCCAGGCCGGTCCAGGTCCGGAGCGTCGGCCGGTGCGATAAACCCGAAAGATCTGCCTTCTCCGCGACGGCCTCGCGCACGCATCGGATGCGCATGAGACCCGCGGCGATCCGGCCCGGGCCGTTGCTGATCGTGACCATCGTTTCCTTCCCGGCTGCCCCCAAGAACGCCATCCCAGCGGAAATCCAGAGAAAGTGCTCTATATACCAAAACGGCACAAAGGGCCACGCAAAAGTCGCCGCGACCGGCCATATCCCGCTTTTGACTGCATTTTTTCTTGCAATGGGGAGAGCGATAAAGGTAAGACGGACATCATCGTGAAAAGGAGACGCCGGTATGAACAAGCAAGCCTTTTTCAAGCTGAGTTACGGCCTGTACATCGTCAGCTCGAAACAGAACGATCGCTTCAACGGCCAGATCGCCAACACGGCCATCCAGGTGACGTCCGTCCCGTCCACGCTGGCGGTGAGCATCAACAAGGAAAACCTGACGCATGCCTTCATTCGCGAAAGCCGCTGCTTCAGCGTCTCGATCCTGGCCCAGGACGCGCCGATGACCCTGATCGGCCTGTTCGGTTTCAAGTCCGGCCGCGACGTCGACAAGTTCGAGACGACCCGCTACAAAACGGGGGTGACGGGCGCGCCGATCGTCCTGGACCACGCCGTCGCCTACATCGAGGCGGAGGTCGTTCAGGAGATGGACTGCGGCACCCATACGATCTTCCTGGGCAACATCGTCGACTGCGATGTCCTGGCCGACGGCGTCCCCATGACCTACGCCTACTACCACGAGGTCAAGAAGGGCAAGGCCCCCAAGACCGCCCCCACCTACGTGGCCGACACGGCGCCGCCCGCCGCGCCGGCCGCCGAAAAGGCGGCCCGCTACGTCTGCTCGGTCTGCGGTTACGAATACGACCCGGAGAAGGGCGACCCGGACAGCGGGGTCTCGCCGGGCACGCCCTTCGAGGACCTGCCGGACGACTGGGCCTGCCCCGTCTGCGGGGCCGGGAAGTCCCAGTTCGAGAAGGCCTGAAATCCCGCTTTCCGGCACGATGCCGGGAAAAGACACCCCGCGGGAGCAATCCACGGGGCGGGGCCGTCCCCCGCCGTCTCTCCGGGCGGCCGGGCCTTCCCCGTCGGGAGGGGAAATGAGGCGCTCGACCTTCAAAAAGATGTTTTCCCTGGGGGCGGCAACCGCGCTCACCCTGCTCGGCCTGTCCGCAAACGTTGCTCCGGCCTTCGAAAGGCCGGAGATCTTCGTGCAGCTGGGCCATTCCGGCGTGCAGTCCGCGGCCTTTTCCGCCGACGGAAAATCCATCCTGTCCGGCGGGGACAAAACGGTCAAACTCTGGGATGTCGCCAGCGGGCGGGAGATCCGCACCTTTGCGGGGGAGCATGCCGGTTACGTCTCGTCGGTGGCCTTCTCGCCCGATGGCCGCCGGCTGCTGTCGGGTGGAACCGAGGGACGGATCGTTCTCTGGGATCCGTTGACCGGGAACAAGGTCGGAGAACTGGACGGTCACCGCCGGGGTGTTTTCCGGGCCGTCTTTTCCCCCGACGGCCGCGTCATTGCTTCCGGGGGCATGGATGCCGCCATCCGGTGCTGGGAGGTCGCCACGGGCAGGCAGATCGGCGTTCTCACCGGGCATGCCGCAGCCGTCCGCACGCTGGCGTATGCACCGGACGGCCGATTTCTCGTGTCCGGGAGCTGGGACAGGACCGTCAAGCTCTGGGACGTTTCCACTGGCAAAGAGATCCGCACGTTTGCGGGCCACACCGCCGCGGTCAACGCCGTGGCCTTTTCGCCCGACGGGAGCCATGTGCTCTCGGCCGGCGGCAAGGACGGCACCGTCCGTTACTGGGAGGTGTCCTCCGGCCGGGAACGGGCCGTCCTGCGCGGCCACAGGGGCGAGGTGACCTCGATCGCCTTTCTGCCCGACGGCCGCAGGGCCGTGTCCGGCAGTTTCGACAGAACCGTCAAGGTATGGGATCTTGAACGGGCCGTCGAGCTGAAATCCCTTCCGGCCGGCGAGGTTTCGATTTTCTCCGTGGCCGTATCCCCCGACGGGACCCGGCTGCTGGCGGGCAGCCGAAACATGTCCCTGTGGGATCTCGCGACGGGCAGCGAACTGCAAAGGCTGGACGGCAAGGTCAACTGGGTTCATGCGGTTGCCCTCTCGCCCCGCGGCGAATATGTCTTGTCCGGCAACTTCGACGGGACAATCCACTTGTGGGACGGCATCACCGGCAAACACATCAGGGCCTTCCGGGACGACCGGGGCATCGTGTCCTCGCTGGATTTTTCTCCGCGCGGGCCCATGCTGGAGTGCCGGCTGGACGGTCCGCTGACGCTGCGGGAGGTGGAATCCGGCCGGGCGCTGATTCAGCTTGACGGTCGGGGGGCGGCGGCCTTTTCCCCGGACGGAAGCCGGATTGCATCCGGTGCGGACGGCCACCGCGTCCAACTGTGGGATGCGGCAACCGGGCGGATGATCAAAAGCCTTGCCGGACACGGCGACGGCATCCGCTCCGTCGCCTTTTCCCCGGACGGACGATTCCTCGCCACGGGAAGCCGCGACAAGACCGTTCGTCTCTGGGATCTCGAATCCGGCCTTGAACGGCGGGTATTCGACAACTTTCGCGCGCCGGTGAACTCGGTGGCGTTTTCCCCGGACGGCAAACGGGTGCTCGCCGGGAGCAGCGACAACACGGTCAGGCTCTTCGCGGTCGAAAGCGGCGCCCAACTGCAGGTCTGGCAGGACATCGCCATTTCCTCGGTGGCCTTCTCTCCGGACGGCCATCACGTTCTGACCGCCGGCTTCGACGGCATCCCGAAGCTTCTGGACGGAACCACCGGCCACCGGGTCATGGGCTTCCAGGGCCACAAACTGCACGTCTACAGCGCCCGCTTTTCCGCCGACGGCAAGCGGATCGTCACCGGCAGCGGGGACGGCTCCGTCCGTCTGTGGGACGTGGCGAGCGGCCGGGAAGTCGTCCAGTCGATCGGCTTCACGAACGGCGAATGGATCGTGATCACGCCGGAGGGGTACTACAACTCCTCGGCCCGGGGGCATGAACTCCTCAACATTCGCCGGGGCAGCCAGGTTTACGGGATCGACCAGTTCTACGACGTTTTCTACCGCCCCGACATCGTGTCGGCGAAACTCAAGGGAGAGGATCTTGCGGGTCTCGTCACCCTCACGGTCGAAGAGGCGATCCAGAATCCGCCTCCGACCGTTAAATTTGCACCCCTTCCCCATGAGACCGGTCATCCGACCGTGAAGATCTGTTATCAGATCCGAAGCACCGGCGGCGGCATCGGCGAGGTGCGCCTGTTCCAAAACGGCAAGCTCATCAAGTCCGATGGATTCTATCGTGAAGCCGCGGCACAGGGTGCGGCCGCCGCGATGAAACTGACTCAACTGGACGGCGGGGCTGTCCACCGGGACATGCGATCCCTGACCCTCCGGGAGAAGCAGAGCCCCGGCGCCGTCACGGTCCTTTCCAAGGGTGACCGGGTTGATGAATGCATGGAACTGGATGCGATTGCCGGCGAAAACGAAATCGGCCTGACCGCATTCAATGCCTCCAACACCGTCCAGAGCGTGATGGACACCGCCCGTTTCACCTCCACGGTCGAACCGGACGACCCCCATCTGTACCTCCTGGCGGTCGGCATCGACCGGTACCGCGATGCCGCCATCAACCTGAAATATGCCGCCAAGGATGCGCAAGACTTCCTTTCGGAACTGGCGGAGCGGTCGAAGACCCTCTACAGGCCGACCCACATCCATCCGACCGGCCTGTTCAACGAACAGGCCGGAAAACAGAACATCCTGGCGGCCATCGAAAAGCTGGTGGCGCAGGTGAAGCCGGGCGACAGCTTCATCTTTTTCAACGCCTCACACGGTCTGCTTCTGCAAAGCCAGTACTACATCGTCACCGGCGGTTTCGACGGCAGGCTTGACAGCGGCGCCAGCCTGATCAGCTCCAACGAGATCGTGGAGATGTCCAAAAGGATCAAGGCCCTGTCGCAGCTTTTCATTTTCGATACCTGCCATGCCGGCGGCGTGGACACCATCGTGAGCGGTCTGTACGATGCCCGGATGTCGGTGATGGCCAAGAAAATGGGTCTGCACATCTATGCCTCGGCCGGCAGCGTTCAGACGGCGCTGGATGGTTATCGGGGCAACGGCTTGTTCACGCACACGCTTCTTCAGGGCTTGAAGGACGGCCGGACGGTGGACACGGACGGGTCGGGCACGGTAACGGTCAAAGGCCTGGGACGCTATTCGAAGGAGATGACCGAGGCTATTTCGGGCCGGCTCGGTCACCCCCAGACGCCGTTGATCATGAACTTCGGGAAGGACAGCCGGCTGTTCGAGGTGCGCTAGGGAACCCGCGGGACAGGTCCGCCCTGTCTCCGCCAGCGGCGGCGGAGGCGCAGCGAGTTCGTCACGACCGAGACGGAACTCAACGCCATCGCGGCCGCGGCGTACCCGGGGTTGAGCAGGACGCCGAAGAAGGGATAGAGCGCCCCGGCGGCGACGGGAATGCCGACGGCGTTGTAGACGAAGGCCCAGAAGAGGTTCTGGCGGATCGTCTGCATCGTCTGCCGGGAAAGGCGGATCGCGTCGGGAACGGCGGTCAGGTCGTTCCGCATCAGGGTGATGTCGGAGGCCGCGATGGCGACGTCCGTTCCGGCCCCCACGGCGATGCCGATGTCCGCCGCGGCCAGGGCCGGGGCGTCATTGATGCCGTCGCCGACCATCGCGACCGTCTCTCCCCTCCCCTGCAAATCCCTCACCGCCGCCGCCTTGCCGCCGGGCAGGACCTCCGCGAGGATGTCCTCAATCCCCAAACGATCGCCGATGGCCCGGGCCGTGGCCCGGTTGTCCCCGGTGATCATGGCGACCCTGAGCTCCATCGCCTTCAGGGCGGCAACCGCCTCCCGCGCCTCGGCGCGCGGCGCGTCCGCGAGCGCGATCAAACCGACGGGCCGCCTCCCCTCGACCACAAACACGCAGGTTTTCCCGTCCGCCGTCAGGCCTTCGGCCGTCTCGGCCATCCCCCCGGGCGAAATCCCCTCCGCCTCCAGCAGCCGGCGGTTCCCCAACAGCCAGGTCTCCGCGCCGATCGTCGCCCGGGCGCCGAAGCCCGCCAGGGCGGTGAACCCCTCCACGGACAAAGGGGCGATGCCCATTTCCCGCGCCCGGGCGACGATCGCCTGCCCCAGGGGGTGCTCCGAGCCCGCCTCGATGGAGAGCGCCGCCTGGAGGATCCGCCCGGGATCCTCCCCGTCCGCGACCAGGACGTCCGTCACTTCCGGCGTGCCCCGGGTCAGCGTGCCCGTTTTGTCGAAAATCACTTCGGTCAGTTTATAGGCCTTCTCCAGGCTTTCCCCCCCCTTGATCAGGATGCCCCGCTCCGCCCCCAGGCCGGTGCCGACCATGACGGCCGTCGGGGTGGCCAGCCCCAGTGCGCACGGACAGGCGATGACGAGGACGGAGATGAAATTGAGCATGGCCAGGCTGACGCCCGCCTGGGGGGCAAAAACGTACCAGACGGCAAACGTCGCAAGGCCGATGCCGAAGACCGCCGGCACGAAGACGGCGGCCACGCGATCCGCCAGGCGCTGGATCGGGGCCTTCGACCCCTGCGCCTCTTCCACCAGGCGGATGATCCGGGCCAGGGCGGTTTCCTTCCCGACCCTCGTGGCCCTGAAGGTGAACGTCCCGGCCCGGTTGAGCGTCGCGGCAAAGACCGGCGACCCCGCCTCCTTGGCCACCGGCAAACTCTCGCCCGTCAGCATGGACTCGTCCACGCCGGAGCTCCCGGAAAGCAGAATGCCGTCCGTGGGAATCGTTTCGCCGGGGCGCACGCGCAGGACATCCCCGATCAGAACCGCATCGACGGGCACATCCACCTCGTCGTTTCCCCGGATCACCCGCGCCGTCTTCGGTTTCAGGTCGATGAGCCTCCGGATCGCCAGCGTGGTCTTGCCCTTCGCCCGGGCCTCCAGGAGCCGGCCGAGCACGACCAGGGTGACGATCATGGCCGCGCCGTCGTAATAGACGTGGGCCGCAACGCCGGCGCCGGCAAACAGGTCCGGGATGAAGGTGGCGAGCACCGAGTAGAGGTAGGCCGCCAGCGTCCCCACGGCGACCAGCGTATTCATGTCGCTCGTCTTCTGACGGGCGGCCTTGACGGCGCCGATCATGAAGCGGCTCCCGACCCAGAAGACGACCGGGGTCGTGAGCAGGAACAGCGCCCCGAGCAGGACCGGGCGGGGAACGTTGCGGAGCAGGGGGAGCCCCTGCAACATGGAGCCCGAGAAGATCAGGACGCTCAGGACCGCCCCCACGGCAAAGCGGCGCGTGAGGTCCCGGATCTCCCGCTCCCGCGCCTCCTGAACGGGGTCGGCACGGTCATCGCCCGGAACGCCCAGGTAGACGTAGCCCTGGTCCGTCACAACGTCGCGCAGGGCCTCCAGGCCGGCCCATTGTGGTCGATGGGAAAGCGTGGCCCGGGCCGTGGCCAGATTCACCGCGACATCCGTCACGCCCTCGACCTGACGCAGGGCGGACTCCACCCGGCGCACGCAGGCCGCGCAGGTCATCCCGCCGATGGTGATCGTCGTCGTTTCCTCGCGGCTCCGCTCAGACAACCCCGTACCCCGCCTTTTGGATGCGCTCCCGGATCACGGCCGGATCGACCGGCTTCGTCTCCGTGTAGCTCGCCTCGCCCGTTTTCAGGTCCACCCGGACATCCGTCACGCCCTCGATGCCCGCGAGGGCCTTCGTCACGGCCATGACGCAGTGCTGACAACTCATCCCCTGGATCTTGATCGTCGGCATAACCCCTCCCTGCATGTATTATAATGTAGGGCTAATATAGACATCGGATTGGGCAATGTAAACGCAAATGGATTTGATGTTTGCAAATCCCCGGGAAATCGGGCATAATGCCCGAAAATGTTCATCGCAACAGCGTCCAGGCTTCTTTTTCCATCGTGAGCACGGGTGCGGTACGCACGGATTCGTCGACCGGAGGCAACGGGCATGCTGATTCGCTGCTGGGGTGCGAGGGGTTCCATCCCTGTTTCAGGCCAGGAATATCTCAAATACGGTGGCGATACCACCTGCATGGAGATCAGGACCAAAGACGATGAGATTCTCATCATCGACGCGGGTTCCGGACTGAGAAGGCTGGGAAATCGCCTGCTGGCGGAAAAACGCCGCCAATACACCATGCTGTTCACCCATGCCCACTGGGACCATCTGATGGGCTTCCCCTTTTTCCGCCCCATCTACATTCGGGGGACGGACATCACCCTGTTCGGGTGTCCCTTCGCCCAGTCGTCCATCAAGGAACTGCTGGCCAACATCATGACCGCACCCCACTTTCCCGTCAACTTCGAGGACATCCGCGGGAAGATCACCTATCACGAGGCCTGCGACGAGTCGTTCACGTGGCGTTCCCTGACGATCACCCCGATCCCCTTGAGCCATCCCAACCAGGGCGTGGGCTACAAAATCGTCGAGGACGGCAAATCCTTTATCTTCCTCACGGACAACGAACTCACCTTCCGGCACGAAGGCGGGCTGACCCGGGCGGACTACCTGGCCTTCTCCCGGGACGCCGACCTGCTCGTCCATGACGCCGAGTACACGGAGCGGGATTACCATCGGGCCTGGGGCCATTCCCGGTACGGAGACGCCCTGGAGCTCGCCCTTCAGGCCAACGCGAAGATGTTCGGACTGTTCCACCACAACCAGGAGAGGTCGGATGACGGGGTGAACGCCATGGTGGACGACTGCCGCAGGATCGTCTCCGAACGGGGGGCCCCGCTCCAATGCTTCGCGCTTCACCAGGACATGGAGATTCGCCTGTAGGGACGGCCCGACACGCCCCCCCCCGCGGCGACGTTCCTTCATACCCCCGGAGAGAGGAGGACCCGAGATGCATCCGCAAAACCGTCACCGCGCGACCCTGAAACCGTTGATCACCGTCGTCGGGCTGCTGCTGGCCTTCGCCGTCGTGGCCGCCTTCCTGCCCGCGGAAGCCGGCGCCCATGCCCCCAAGACCGTCCAGCTCGCCTACGACGCCGTCACGCAGACGCTCAGCGTGACCATCAGCCACCCCTCTCCCAACCCGGGTTTCCATTACATCAAGCGGGTGGTTGTCCGGAAGGACGGCAAGGACCTGGAAAAGGCCGAGTACAAAAGTCAGCCGGTCACCTCGGAGTTCACCTATACCTACAAGATCGCCGGCGGCGGCGGCGACACCCTGGAGGTCACGGCCACGTGCAACATCTGGGGATCGAAGACGGAAATGATCACCGTTCCCAAGACAGGGAAGTAATCCTCACGGTCTTGAGCGGACCTCGGAAAGGACCGCGACCTTGACGGCCTTTTACGCGCATGCGGGCTTGGTGGGTGCGGCCTTCGGGCTGGCGGCGGCCGGCGCCGCCGTGGCGAGGTTTGCCCGGACGCGCCGGGGATGGCTGACGGGACACCGGCGGCTGGGCCTGGGCGGCGCAGGCGGCGCCTGGCTCGGGGCGGGGTTCGCCGTCGGCATGGTCGCGGGGGCGGGCGGCGGTCACCTGGGCTCTCCCCACACCTGGCTGGGTCTTGCAACGCTCGTTTTGACGCTCCTCACGCCGGCCCTGGGGCAGGCCTCCTTCCGCATCCGGGGAAAGGCCGCCCTCCTCCGCACGCTCCATCGCTGGTCCGGACGGACGACCCTCGTCCTCATGGCGGTCACGCTGGCCACGGGGCTCATCGCCGCCGGAATCGTCTGATTCCCGAAAAAAAAGGCGCCAGGGCTCCGATCCCGCCTCGCGACCGGAAGGAGGGAGGAATCAGGCGTACTCCCGGGTCTTGAGGAAGGCCACGTCCGGCCAGGTTTCCATGCAGCGCTCCAGGCGGAACTCGCTGGCGGTGAGAAATGCCGGACGGCCCTCGGCGTCCAGGGCCAGGGAGCTCCCGTTTTCCCGCTCGAACTCCTTGAAGCGCTTCGGATCCGCGCACGCCACCCAGCGGGCGACGTTGTACGGCGTCTCCTCGAAAACCGTATCGGCGCCGTATTCCGTGCGCAGGCGCTCGGCGGTGACGTCGAACTGAAGCACGCCCACCGCCCCCAGGATGTAGTCGCTCTTCCCCAGCGGCTGAAAGACCTGCACGGCCCCCTCCTCCGAGAGCTGCACCAGTCCCTTCTGGAGCTGCTTGCTCTTCATCGGGTTCTTCAAGCGGATGCGCCGGAAATTCTCCGGGGCGAAACTCGGGATGCCGGTGAACTTGAGCGGCTCCGTTTCCGTAAAGGTGTCCCCGATCTTGATCGTGCCGTGATTGTGCAGGCCGATGACGTCGCCGGGATAGGCCTCCTCGACGTTCGTGCGGTCCTGGGACATGAAGATCGTGGCGTTGGCCAGGGTGACCTCCTTGCCGATCCGGTGGTGCATGACCTTCATCCCCCGCCGGAACGTCCCGGAGCAGACCCGCAGGAACGCGATGCGGTCGCGATGGGCGGGATCCATGTTCGCCTGGATCTTGAAGACGAAGCCGGTAAAAGCCGCCTCGTAGGGCGACACCTCCCGCGTCAGCGTGGGGCGGGCAACCGGGGCGGGCGCCATCTCCACGAAGGCGTCGAGCAGTTCCTTCACGCCGAAATTGTTGACGGCGCTGCCGAAAAAGACGGGGCTCTGGTTGCCCTTGAGGTACTGCGCCAGTTCGAAGGGGCTGGCGGCCTCCGTGACCAGTTCCACATGCTCGCGGAGCTCGCCGGCCTGGCTTCCCAGAAGTTCGTCGAGGCGGGGATCCTCGAGATCGGTGATCACGAGCCCCTCGCGGGCCTGCGTCGATCCGCCGGGCGTGAAGAGGTGAAGCTCCCGGCGGTAAAGGTCGTAGACCCCCCGGAAGGACTTCCCCATGCCGATCGGCCAGGACATGGGCACGCACTCGATCTGGAGCTTGTCCTCGATGTCGGCGAGCAGGGTCAGGGGCGGCAGGCCGTCGCGGTCCAGCTTGTTGATGAAGGTGATGATCGGCGTGTTGCGCATCCGGCACACCTCCATCAGTTTCTCGGTCTGCGGCTCCACGCCCTTGCCGCTGTCGATGACCATCAGCGCGCTGTCCACGGCGGTCAGCACCCGGTAGGTGTCCTCGGAGAAATCCTGGTGGCCGGGCGTGTCGAGGAGGTTGACCTCGTAGTCGCGATAGTTGAACTTCATGACCGAGGTGGTCACGGAGATCCCCCGCTCCTTTTCGATGCTCATCCAGTCGCTCAGCGCGTGGCGGGCCGCCTTGCGCGCCCTCACCGCCCCGGCCTGCTGGATGGCCCCGCCGAAAAGCAGCAGCTTTTCCGTGAGCGTCGTCTTGCCGGCGTCCGGGTGGCTGATGATCCCGAAGTTGCGGCGGCGGTCCACTTCCTGTCGATGGTGCCTGTCCAAATTCAACCCTTCCGATGCGCGTTTTCCGAATGCAAAAAACCGGGCAAACCGGCCCGGTTTCGCGAACGGGGCGCTTCATACACCGTTCGGAGCCCAAAAGTCAATGTTTATTCGGCCATCGGGGCGACCGTCGCGTCGATCAGCTTGAGCCCGTTTTCGTAGAAGACCCGGTCGTAGAATTCCTGCGACAGGCCGTACGACTGCAGTGTTTCGATCTCCGACTCGCGCGGCAGGATGATGTTCGGAAAATCCGAACCGTACAGGATGCGGTCCTTGTATTTCTCGAGGGGCGCGTTGCCGAGATCGAACCCGCCCCGGCCCTGCCAGTCCTTGAAGAACGTGTAGGACGTATCCAGGTAGAGGCCGGGGTGGTCGTCCAGCAGGTCCATGAAGCCCTGGTACTCATACGCGCCCATGTGGGCGACATTGGCCGGCAGGTCCGGGTACCGCCGGAGGAGCTTCCTGAAGGGGTCCAGCCCGACGTACGCGTTGCCGACCGGGCCGTTTCCCACGTGGAACAGGATGCGTTTCCCCCGGTCCATGACCCGTTCGTAGAGCGGGAAGAGGCGCTCGTCGTGCGGGAAAAAGCACTGGACCAGAAGCTGCAGCTTGAAGCCCAGCACCCGCGGATGATCCAGGATGTCCTCGGCCTGGTCCAGGGCATGCTCGTCCCCGGGATGAAAGGCCGCGAAGCAGTAAAGGTCGGGATTCCCGTCGAGCACCCGCGCATTCCATTCGTTGAGGCCCTCCGCGACGCCCTCCCGGTGGGCGTAATTGGAATACACGATCTTCTCGATGCCGCGCTCGTGCAGGTACGCGATGCACTCGCGATGGTAGAGCTTATGCAGGACGTCCCACCGGTAATCCCTGGCGAAAAACTCCCATATGGCGTCGCACATCCTGTCCGGAAACAGATGGACGTGAAAATCGATCCTGGGGAGGTTGATGTTCTTCATGAATTCATTTTCCACTCCGGCTTTATTTCCGCGTGATGAACGCCCCGACGAGACCGGCGACCAGCGTCGCGCCCCGCGTGTTCAGGTGAAGGAGATCGGTCAGGTACAAAAATCCGTTCCCCGCGGATATCTCGTCGTACGATTGCCTCAGGAGGTAGTGTTTCGCCAGGGCCGCGTACAGGGGAAGCTGCGTGTCCCCCGCGTGCGACAGCGACGGCTTTTGCCCGCGCGCCCGGATGCCGGCGGTCATCGCCTCATTCAGCGGCAGGTAGTCCACGTTTTCGGACCGGGCCACCTCCCTGATGATGCCGCTGTATTCGGCCGCGCGCCGAAAGGCGACGCTGTCCACGTCCTCCCCGATGGGCGGCAGGGAGAGCAGGGCGATCCTGGCGTGGGTGCGGGCCTTCAGCGTTTCGCACAGCGCGACGAGGTTGCTCCGGAACCACGCGCGGTCCGGCCGGCGGGGCAGCTTCATTTTCCGAATGAGCCGCCGCGCCGTCCGGTCACCGAGCGTCGCATTGGCGTCGTTCGAGCCGATCAGGATCGTGACGTAGTCCGGATTGCACCGGATGATGTCCTCCACCCGCCTGTTCAGATTGTATGCCAGGCTGCTGTTGACGCCGGCATTGACGAATGCATACGTCCCGTCCGGAAATTTCCGGCTCAGGAGCTCGACATAATTGACGCTCACCGCGCCGTGGGTCAGGCTGTCCCCGGCGCAGACGACCACCTTCGCGCCCGGCTTCGCGGCCGGCCCCGCCAGGAAGGCCGCGGGACGGTTCTCCGGCAGCCGCTCCGCGTCGGTGGAGATATAGAAATAGCCCCCGATCAGGACCAGGACGATGACGACCAGGATGACCCCGACCCGCAGGACGGTCTGTTTCACGCGATTCCCCCTTTTCCGATGATCCCCGCCGGTCCCCCGTTCACGCCCGGCCGTAGTCGTCCTCCAGGCGCTCGATGTCGTCCTCGCCGAAGTACGTTCCGGTCTGGACCTCGATGAAGACCAGGTTTATCCCGCCGGCGTTCCGGATGCGGTGGGCGGCGCCCTGCGGAATGTCCACGGCCTGCCCCGGCGCGAGCGGAATCTCCTCGCGATCGCGCGTCACCACGGCCTGCCCCGCCACGACATACCAGTGCTCCCGGCGACGCCGGTGTCGCTGGAGGCTCAGGCGCTTGCCGGGATAGACGCAGATCCGCTTGACCTTGTGATCCGCCTCGTCAGCCAGGACCCGGTAATATCCCCAGGGCCGGCGATCCTCTTCGATGATGCCCGCCATGTCTTCCCCCTCAATCCAGCGCCACGGCCTCCCGGCACTTGCGGCAGCGCTTGGCGCCCCGGAAGAGCTTGTAGCCGCAGTGGGGGCAGAGATAGCGCTTCTCCTCCGCGGCCATCCAGGCCGCCGTCCCCAGCTCCCGCCACTGGGGGATCGCCCGCAGGATGACCTGCTTCCCCACGGCAATCGGAAACTCCTCGATAAACCGGCAGGGAAACTCCGCGCACTGATGGCAGCCCTCGTACCCCTTTTCCTGCGTGCAGGTCTTGATGTGGCACGCCCGGCACAGGACGAAGGGGTCGTCGGAGAGGCAGCCCTTGCAGCGGATGTCCGCCGCCGTCAGGCCGTAGATCGGCGCCAGGCGCTCCTTGAAGTTGTCGTCGTTGTTCTCGTGGGCGATCCGGATGCCGCAGACGCCGCAGTACAGGCCGCAGGGCGCGGCAAATTCCTTTCTCGGTTCCATCGCTTCCCTCCTTTTTTTATCCTCCGTGCGCCTCGTCCCAGTTCGCGCCGAAGCCGATCTCCACTGGCAGCGGGACCCGGAGTTCGGCCACGCCCTCCATCTCCGCCTTGAGCAGGGCCGTCACGACCTCCCGCTCCGCCGCCGGGACCTCGCAGACGAGCTCGTCATGGACCTGCATGATCATCCGGGCGGCCAGCCCCTCCTCCTGCAGGCGCCGGTGGGTCCGGATCATGGCGATCTTGATCAGATCCGCCGCCGTCCCCTGGATGGGGGTGTTGACGGCCATCCGCTCGGCGAACTGACGAACCGTCGCGTTGGGACTGACGATCTCCGGCAGGTAGCGGCGGCGGTTCAGCAGCGTCGAGACGTACCCGTCCCGGCGCGCCCCCTCGAGCACGGCGTCGAGATAGACCCGCACCCCGGCGTATTTCCGGAAATAGCCATCGATGTAGAGCTGCGCCTGGCGCTGCGTGATGTCCAGCTCGCGCGCGAGTCCGAAGGCGCTCATCCCGTACAGGACGCCGAAATTGATGACCTTGGCCTGGCGCCGCATCTCCGGGTTGACCATCTCCGGAAAGACCCCGAAGACGTCCGCGGCCGTCCGGCTGTGGATGTCCGCGCCGGAGGCGAAGGCGTCCAGAAGGTTCTCGTCGCCGGACAGGTGGGCCAGGACCCTAAGCTCGATCTGGGAATAGTCGGCGGAAACGATGCACCACCCCGGCGGGGCGATGAAGGCCTGGCGGATCCGCTTCCCCTCCAGGGTCCGGACGGGGATGTTCTGGAGGTTCGGGTTGCTGCTGGAAAGCCGCCCGGTCGCGGTCACCGTCTGGTTGTAGGAGGTGTGCACGCGGCCGGTTTCCGGGTGGACGAGCTGCGGCAGGGCGTCGATGTAGGTGGACTTGAGCTTCGCCATGCTCCGGTAGGCGAGGATCTCCGCGGGCAGCTCATGGCTGCGCGCGAGAAAGTTAAGCACGTCCACGTCCGTCGAATAGCCCTCCTTGGTCCGGCGCCCCTTCGGCAGCCCCAGGCGCTCGAAGAGGATGACCTGGAGCTGTTTGGGGGAGTTCACGTTGAAGCGCTCCCCGGCCAGGCGGTAGATCTTCTCCTCCGACAGGGTCATCAGCTGCTCGGTTTCCTGCGACATCCGCCGGAGGAGATCGACGTCGAGCAGGACCCCGTGCCGCTCCATGTCCGCGAGGACGGGCGTGAGCGGCATTTCCACGTCGGCGAAGAGATCGCGGAACCCCTGGCGGTCGAGCTCGTCCATCAGCACTCCGGCCAGTTCGCGGACGGCGCAGCAGCGGGCCCCGGCATAGTCCGCCAGGGTTTCCGCCGGAACGGCCGCAAACGAGACGGCCCTGGCGCCGCTCCCCACGATCTCCTTCGCCGCGGCGAGCGACCGGTGGAGATGCTCGTCCGCGATCTCGGCGAGCTCGAAGCCGCGGCGTCCCGGATTCAGGAGGTAGGCCGCGACGAGCGTGTCGCAGCCGATCCCGGCCAGCGCGATGCCGTTCCGTTCCAGGACGATCAGGGCGGTCTTCAGGTCGTGGCCGTGCTTCCGGACAGCCGGATCGGTAAGGACCGGCGCGAGGGCGGCGAGGATGTCCGCGGCGTCCGGCATGGGGGCTTCGCCGTCCCCGGGCGCCATCAGGGGAAGATAGAAGGCCCGGTCCGGCGCGGTCGAGACGGCGAGGCCCACCCACGCGGCCCGCATGGCCTCGGGCACGGAGAGGACGGCGTCGATGGCGATTTCCGGCACACCGCGCAGGGCCTCGCGGAACGCCTCCAGCTCCGCCCCGCTCCGGACGAGTCGGGACGACACCGCCCGTGGCGCGTCCGTAAGCTCAAGCTCCCGGATCAGCGAGTGGAACTCGTACTCCTGAAAGAGCGCCTTCAATGCCGCCGCGTCCGGCCCGGTGTAGCGGCAGGCCTCCAGGTCCAACTCCACGGGCACGTCCGTCCGGATGACGGCCAGCTCCCGGCTCAGGCGGGCCTGTTCCGCATGGGCGAGCACCGCTTCCCGCATCCGGGCGTTGTAGATCTTCTCGGGCCGGGCGAGCATCGCCTCGATCGTCCCGAACTGCTCGAGGAGGCGCTGCGCCCCCTTCGGGCCGATGCCGGGAACCCCGGGGATGTTGTCCGAGGCGTCGCCCATGAGCCCCAGCATCTCGACCACGCGGTCCGGGGCAACCCCGAAGCGCTCCCGCACCGCAGTGGCGTCGAAGGTCTTGTCCCGCATCGTGTCCACCATCACGACGTCGTCGGAGACGAGCTGCATCATGTCCTTGTCCCCGGAGACGATCAGGACCCGGAGCCCCTGCGCGGCATGGCGCCTGGCCAGCGTACCGATGAGGTCGTCCGCCTCGACGCCCTGCTTCTCCAGCACCGGAATGTTGAAGACCCGGACGACCTCGCGGATAACGGGAATCTGGGGAAGAAGGGCGTCGGGCGTGGGCCGGCGCGTCGCCTTGTAGGCGTCGAAGGCCTCGTGGCGGAAGGTCGGCCCCTTCACGTCGAAGGCCACGGCGATGTAGTCGGGGCGGTGATCCTTCAGGAGCTTCATGAGCATGGTCGTGAAGCCGTAGACGGCGTTCGTCGGAAAGCCGCGGGAGTTCGTCAGCTCGCGGATGGCGTAGAAGGCCCGGAAGACATAGTTGCTGCCGTCCACCAGCACCAGGGTGGGACGGTTTCCGTCCTTCATCTCGATCTTCTCCGGTCCCGAATCCAACGTCCGTCCTTTCGCCCCGGGCCTTCGCCTGGCGCCCGATGCCTGGTCCCTGTTGCCGATCGCCCTTCGCCTGTCCCCGCGCCCGTTTTTGAATTCACAGCGCAAAGCGGGCGTTGATCTTGAACGTCTTCGTCGCCTTCAGGCGCAGGATCTCGACGCCCGTCTTCTCCTCGATCCCGTCGAGCGCCCGGGCGAGGGCCTCCTCCGACGGGGCGATGAAGGTGAACCAGACGTTGTAGTCGTGGTCCCGCCGGTAGTTGTGGGTCACGCCGGGGCAGGCGTTGACGGTCGCCACGAACTCCCGGAGCCGCTCCTCCGGCACGCGCGCGGCGCACAGGACACTCGCGAAACCCAGCCGTTCCTTGTCGAACACCGCCCCCAGCCGCCGGATGATGCCCCTTTCCTTCAGGGCGCGGACCCGCCCCAGGACCTCCGCCTCCGTGCTGCCGACCGCCTCGGCCACCTGCGCGAACGGCTCCGGGACGAGCGGAAAGTCGGTCTGGATGAGGTTCAGAATCTTGCGGTCGAGTTCGTCCATCGGCGTTTCCCGTCCGGCCGGGGCCGGGCATCCATCGGCATCCCCCTTCGGGCCGCCCTGGCCACCGGGGAGCTCCCGATGAGCGGCCGCTTCGAAGCCCCCGCGGAATGACGGCAGGCCCTCTGATCCGGGCTCCCGCTTCATCCCCGGCGCGGCTCGTAGGCGCACAGCGGCTCGGCCGCGAGATAATCCCCCGTGGCCTCGTAGGCGCGGGCGCGGCAGCCGCCGCAGACCCGGATGAATTCGCAGCGCCCGCACTTCCCGCCGTAGCGGTTCAGATCGCGCAGGTCCGTGAAGATCCGCGATGTCTCCCAGATCTCCCGGAATCCCCGTTCCCGGACCTGGCCGCAGTCGAGCTCCAGATAGCCGCACGGCTGCACCTGGCCGGTGTGGGAGATGAAACAAAAGGCGCTCCCGCCCAGGCATCCCCGGGTCGCGGCGTGGAGCGGGTGGGCGGCCTTCCCCGCCCCCGCGTCCGGGCCGGGGCCGGGCCGGTTCCCGTCCGCCGCGCCGGCCGCCCGCGCCTTCCCCCCGCGCTGATGGAGGATGCGGAAATAGTGCGGGGCGCAGGTGGCCTTGAGCTGGAGCGCGCAGGCTTCGCTCTTTTCGTAGAACCACTCCAGCGTCCGTTCGTAGGCCCCGGCGTCGATCTCCTGACCGGCCAGATCCTTGCCGCGCCCCGTGGGGACGAGGAGGAAGATGTGGTGGGCCGCCGCGCCGAGCCGCCCGGCCAGGGCGAGGATGCCGGGGAGCTGGGAGAGGTTCTCCCGCGTCACCGTCGTGTTGACCTGGAATTCCAGCCCCGCCGCCCGCAGCGCGGCGATCCCGGCCAGGGCGCCGTCGAAGGCCCCCGGGACCTGACGGAAGGCGTCGTGCGAGGCGGCGTCGAGGCCGTCCAGACTGACGCTCACCCGCTGGATCCCGGTCCCGATCAGCCTCCGGGCGACGGCCTCATCGACCCGGGTCCCGTTCGTGGCGAGGACCATCCGCAGGCCGAGCGCGGTCCCGTAGGCGGCGATGTCATAGACGTCCGGGCGAAGCAGCGGCTCGCCCCCCGTCAGGATGATAACCGGCCGCGCGAAGGCGGCGATCTCGTCGAGCAGCCCCAGGCAGCGGGTCGTGTCCAGTTCGCCCGGGTACGGTCCCCGGCAGGCGGCCGCCCGGCAGTGGACGCACGACAGGTTGCAGCTCCGCGTGATTTCCCAGGCGACCATCCGGAGCGTGGCGGGCAGGACCGGGAGGGCGCGCGCCCTGCGTGCATCCGCGTCCCCAACCGCCGGCGCAATTTTTTGCGTGACCGTCTCCGCCATCCCCGATGCCCTTTGCCCCGGGTCCCGAGGCCTGCCCCCCGGGTCCTCAGCCCTGAAGCCCCGGGCCCTCGGCCCGGCGCGTTTGCCTTTTGTCCGCGCCCTCAGCCCCGAAATCCCGGGCTTTCGGCCCTTCAACCCGAGTCCTGAGCCCGACGCCTTTCACCCGGCGCTCTCAACCCTGAAGCCCTGGGTCCTCAGCCCTGCGCCTTTCGCAGGCCCCGCGCGGCCTCCAGGGCGAAATACGTGATGATCATGTCCGCCCCGGCGCGCCGGATGGCCGTCAGGACCTCCCACATCGCCCGCTCGCCGTCGAGCCAGCCGAGCTGCGCGGCGGCCTTGATCATCGCGAACTCGCCGCTCACGTTGTAGGCCGCGAGCGGCAGGTCGAACTCCTCCCGCGCCCGGCGGATGACGTCCAGGTACGCGAGGGCAGGCTTGACCATGAGGATGTCCGCCCCCTCCTCCACGTCCAGCGTGATCTCGCGGATGGCCTCGTCGCCGTTCGCCGGGTCCATCTGGTAGGCCTTCCGGTCCCCGAACTGCGGCGCGCTTTCCGCCGCCTCCCGGAACGGGCCGTAGAACGCGGAGGCGTACTTCGCCGCGTAGGCCATGATGGGCAGGTCGTCGAACCCCGCCTCGTCCAGCCCCTCGCGGATCGCCCCCACCTGCCCGTCCATCATCGCCGAGGGCGCCACCATGTCGGCCCCCGCCCGGGCGTGCGAGATGGCCGTCTCGGCCAGGACCTCCAGGGTCAGGTCGTTGTCCACCGCGCCCTTCTTGAGCATCCCGCAGTGGCCGTGGCTCGTGTACTCGCACAGGCAGACGTCGGTGACGATGAGGATGTCGGCCGCCTTGTCCTTGATCCGCCGGACGGCCTGCTGGACGACGCCGTCGCGGGCGAAGGCCCCGGAGGCGACCTCGTCCTTCCGCTCCGGAACGCCGAAGAGCAGCACGGCGGGAATCCCCGCCTCCTTTGCCGCCCGGACCTCCGGAACGAGCACGTCGGCCGACATCTGGAAGACCCCCGGCATGGAGGCGATGGGCTTCTTCACGCCCTTCCCCGGCACGACGAACAGGGGATAGATCAGGTTGTCCGCACTGAGCCGCGTCTCGCGGATCAGGCGGCGCAGGTTCTCGTTCTTGCGCATCCTTCGGGGTCGATAGTCCGGAAAATTCATTGTCGGATCCTTTCGGGCATCGGGTTTGCGGGCGGCGGCGCTCCCCGCGTGAGCGGAGTTCCACGCCGCGCGGACATCCGGCGCGTCTCCCCGCTCACGTCCGGGCGATCTCGTCGTCCGTCAGGTAGCAGGCGGGATCGGGCGCCCAGAGTTCGCCGGTCGCCGCCTCGGCGCGGGCGCGGAAGTTGCCGCCGCACACGTCGAGCCAGCGGCAGGTCGCGCAGCGGCCCGTCAGGTGCGGCCGCTTGTCCTTCAGGCGGGCCATCAGGTCGTTCGAGGTGTCGCTCCAGATCTCGCTGAAGGGCCGGCGGCGGACGTTGCCGAAGGAGATCCCCCGCCAGAACTGGTCGGGATGCACCTCCCCGTCCCAGCTCACGCAGCCGATCCCGTTGCCGGAGCTGTTGCCCTCGTTCATCTTCAGAAGCTCCAGGACCTCCGCGGCGCGCCGGGGATCCTCCTTGAGCAGCCGCAGGTAGACGTACGGCCCGTCGGCGTGGTTGTCCACCGTGAGGATCTCCCTGGGGCTCCCCTTCTCGAAGAGGGCGCGCGTCCGGTCCATGATGAGGTCGAGCGCGGCCCGGCTCCCGGCGTGGGACAGGTCCTCCTCCATCAGTTTCGAGCCGCGTCCGGAATAGACGAGGTGGTAGAAGCAGGCCCGCGGGATGTCCTCCGCCTCCAGGAGGTCGAAGATCGCCGGGATGTCCCGGACGTTCAGGCGGTTCATCGTGAAGCGCACGCCCACCTTGATCCCCGCCTCCCGGCAGATCCGGATGCCCCGGATGGCCTCCGCGAAGGCCCCCGCGCGGCCCCGGAACCGGTCGTGCGTGGGTTCGAGGCCGTCCAGGCTCACCCCCACGTAGGACAGGCCGAGGTCCCGGTACTGCGCGGCGAACGCCTCCGTGATCCGCGTGCCGTTCGTCGAGATGACCGCCCGGACGCCACGCGCCGCGGCGTGATGCACCAGCTCCGGCAAATCGGGCCGCATCAGCGGCTCCCCGCCGGAGAACAGGATGACGGGCGCGCCGAAGTCGGCCAGGTCGTCGATGAGCGCCCGCCCCTCCGCCGTCGACAATTCATCGCGGTATTCGATATCCCGGGAACTGGAGTAGCAGTGGATGCAGCGGAGGTTGCAGCGGCGGGTGATGTTCCAGACCACGACCGGCTTCTTGTCGGCGGAGAACTGGAGCAGGTGGGAGGGCAGCTTCCCCGATTCGCGCCCGTAACGCAGCACGTCCCCGGGCTCCACGGCCCCGCAGTACAGTTTCGAAATCCCGATCATCGCCGCCATCCCCAACGTTCTGCCGAACTCTATAGCCTTCACCGGCAAATGTCAAAGCAATCGTTCTCCCCGGCGGACGGAAACCGGGGAGTGCGCTCGCGGGACAGCGCCCCCGCCGCGGAGGAATCGCACGAATCGGTCCCGTTTCGTCAGGGCGGCGAGAAATGCGCCTCCAGGGCGGCGACGAGGCCGGGGATGGTGTAGGTCTCCTGCAGGATGTCGACCGGCAGGCCGGCGCGCCTCACCACCGCGGCGGTGACGGGGCCGATGCAGGCGATCCGCACCCGGGGCGGCAGGCGGAATTCCGGCCCCATGATGTCGATGAAGTGCGTCAGCGTCGAGGGGCTGGTAAAGGTGATGACGTCGACCTTCCCGTCCGCGAGCCAGGCCGCGAGTTCGTCCTTTTTCCGGTCGGAGCGGACGGTGCGGTAGACCGTCGCGACATCGCATTTTGCACCCATTTTCGCGAGGCCCTCCGGGATGACGTCCCGGGCCTCCGCCGCCCGCGGGAGAAGCACGGCCTTCCCGGCGACGTCCTGCCCCGCGAACGCCGCCACGACCCCCTCGGAAAGGAAGGACGCCGGGACGAGGTCCACCTTGAGGCCCATCGCCTCCAGGCTCGCGGCCGTCGCCGGGCCGATCGTGGCGAGGCGGATCCCCTTGAGGTCGCGGATGTCGCCGCCCGTCTCGCGCAGGCGATGGAAGAAGAAGCGCACGCCGTTGGCGCTCGTGAAGACGATCCAGGCGTAGGCCGCCAGGCGCGCGAGGGCGGCGTCCAGATCGTCCCAGCGCTCGGGCGGGGCGATCGCGATCGTGGGGAAGCGGAGGACCCGCGCCCCCCGGGCGGTCAGGAGGGCGGCGAATTCGTCCGCCTGGGCCTCGGGCCGGGTGATGACGACCCCCCGCCCCATCAGGGGTTTTGTCTCGAACCAGTTCATGCGCCCGCGCAGCCCCACGACCTCGCCGACCACCAGGATGGCGGGCGGGCGGAAGCCTGTCGCCTGCGCCTGCGCCGCGATGTCCGCGAGCGTGCCCGTCAGCGTCTCCTGGTCCGGTGTCGTCCCCCAGCGGATCAGGGCCGCGGGGGTCGCGGGATCGCGCCCCTGCTCGACCAGGCGCGCCGCGATTTCCGGCAGGTTCTTGACCCCCATGAGAAAGACGAGGCTGCCGATCTTCGCCAGGGCCGGCCAGTCGATGTCGCTCGCCGGCTTGGTCGGGTCCTCGTGGCCCGTGACGAAGGCGAGCGTGGAGGTCAGGCCCCGGTGCGTCAGGGGGATGCCCGCGTAGGCCGGCACGGCGATGGCCGACGTGACGCCGGGGATGATGTCGAAGGGGATCCCCGCCCGGGCGAGCTCCTCCACCTCCTCGCCGCCCCGGCCGAAGATGAAGGGATCGCCGCCCTTGAGACGGGCGACGGTATGGCCCCGGCGCGCCTCCTCGACGAGGCGCCGGTTGATCTCCTCCTGGCTCAGGGTGTGGTCGCCCCCCTGCTTGCCCGCGTAGACGAAACGCGCCGACGGCGACGCATGGCGGAGGATCTCGCGGCTGACCAGGTAGTCGTGGATGACCACGTCCGCCTCCTTCAGGCAGCGGATCGCCTTGGCCGTGATCAGCTCCGGGTCCCCCGGACCCGCCCCGATGATGTAGACCCTGCCGATCTTGTCCATCCGTCCCCTTCGCCCCCGTGTCCGTTCCGTCGTTTAAGCCATCCCAGGTGCGCCGTCGGGGGCCTGCGTCCCCCCGTCCGGCGCGGACGAGGCCTGCCCGCGGCGCGGGCGGACCGCGGCCTCAGTCGCCGCACGCATAGACCGCATCGAGGATCGCCCGGCCGCCCCGGTCCAGGATCGTCCCGGCGAGCCTCCGCCCCAGGGCCGCGCCGTCGGTCGCCTCGCCCCGGACCTCGTCGCGGATCATGGCCCGGCCGTCGAGGCTGCCGACAAGGCCCTCCAGCACCAGCTCCCGGCCCTGGAGCCGGGCGTAGGCCGCGATGGGCAACTGGCACCCGCCGCCCAGGTCCGCGAGGAAGGCCCGCTCCGCCGTGACCGCCAGCGCGGTCTCGCGGTGGTGGAGAAAGGTCAGCGCCTCCAGAAGCTCCGGGTCGTCGGCCCGGTGTTCGATGCCGAGCACCCCCTGGCCGATGGCGGGCAGCAGGATCTCCACGGGGATGAACTGGCTCACCCGCTCGACCCAGCCCATCCGCCGGATCCCGGCCGCGGCCACGATCACCCCGTCGAGCCCCTCCGTCCCGACCTTGCGGATCCGCGTGTCGAGATTGCCCCGGAGCGGAACGATCTCGACGTCGGGCAGGACGCTGCGAAGCTGGAACCCCCGCCTAAGCGATCCCGTCCCCAGGCGGGCGCCCTTCGGCAGCGCCTCGAGCTTCAGCCGGTCCCGCGAAACCAGGACGTCGCGCGGGTCCTCGCGCCGCGTCACGACGCCGATCGCGAGCCCCGCCGGCAGTTCCACGGGCACGTCCTTCATGCTGTGGACCGCCAGGTCGATCTCGCCCCGCACCAGGGCGTCCTCGATCTCCTTGACGAAAAGCCCCTTGCCGCCGATTTTCGCGAGGGAGACGTCCTGCATGATGTCCCCCTTCGTGCGGATCACCTGCACCTCGACCGCGAGCGCCGGATGCCGCTCGCGGATCTCGGCCGCGACCGCGTTCGTCTGCGTGAGGGCCAGCTGGCTGCCCCGGGTGCCGATTCGGATGAGGTTTCTGATCGTCCGTCCTCCCTTCGGGGAATCCTTTTCAGTTCTCCAGATGAAACAGGCGCCGGAGCGCGGCCACGTAGGGCCGGGCGGCATGATCCTGGCTCTCCTCCTTCAACCCCGTGATGGGGTCGTGGAGGATCTTGTTCACCACGGCGTGGACGAGAATCGTGATGTTCTCCCGGTCCGCCTCTTGCAGGTGCTGCATCCAGGCGTGCGACCGCTCCAGTTCCCCCGCCAGGATGGCGTCGACCTTTTCCTTGAGGGAAACGATGGTCGGCACGACCTCCAGTGTGTTGAACCACTCCAGGTAATTCGCCACCTCCGCGTCGATGATCCCTTCGGCCTTCCGGGCCTCCTCGCGCCGCTGCGCGAGGTTGGCGTCCACGATCCCCTGGAGGTCGTCGATGTTGTACAGGTAGACGTTGTCGATCCGCGCGGCGGCGGGCTCGACGTCGCGCGGAACGGCGATGTCGACGAGGAACAACAACCGGTTCCGGCGCCGGTGCAGCGCCCGGCCGACCATCTCCGCCGTCACGACGTAGCCGGGCGACCCCGTGGAGGCGATGACGATGTCCGCCGCCTCCAGGCATTCCGGCAGGCGCTCGAACCCCACGGCCTGGCCGTCGAGGGCCGCGGCCAGCTCCTGCGCCCGGACGAGGGTCCGATTGGCGATGACGATCCGTCCCACGCCCTGGCCGAGCAGGTGCCGCGCCGCGAGCTCCGACATCTCCCCGGCCCCGACGAGCAGGCAGGTTTTGCCGCTAAGGTCCCCGAAGATCTTCTTCGCCAGCTCCACGGCGGCAAAGCTCACCGACACGGCGTTGGCCGCGATGGCCGTCTCCGTCCGGACGCGCTTGGCCGTGCGGAACGCGTGGTGGATCACCCGGTTCAGGATCGCCCCCGTGGCGTTCGCCTCCGCCGAGGCGCGATAGGCGTCCTTGACCTGCCCCAGGATCTGGGGCTCCCCCATCACCAGGGAATCGAGGCTCGCGGTGACCCGGAAGAGGTGGCGCACGGCCGCCTCGTCCCGGTACAGATACAGGCAGCGCTCGAGCATCTCCCCCGACAGGTTGCCGTGCCGAAGCACGAAGTCCCGGAGCCCCGCCAGGGCCGCGTCCGGCGTGCCCGTCCCGGCCAGGACCTCCACGCGGTTGCACGTGTTGAGGTAGAAGGCCTCGTCCACGCCGGGAATCGCGATCAGCTCCGCCAGGGGGCGGCCCTCCTCCCCGCAGGACAGGGAAAGGCGCTCCCGGATGTCCAGGGGGGCGGTCCTGTGGTTCATGCCGATCAGAACGAGATGCATCGCGTCAGCCAAAGGTGTGCACCGACCGGAAAAGCAGGCCCGTCGCCGCCAGGGCCGCCAGGAGGACGCCGATCGCCGCCAGCGCGCCGACGGCCATGCGCCGCCCCTTCCAGCCGAGGGCGAGCCGCTGGTGCAGGAGAAGCCCGTAGAGCGCCCAGGCCAGGAGCGTCCAGGCCGGCTTCGGGTCTACCGGCCAGTGCGTCCCCCACACCGTCCGCGCCCAGAACGCGCCGGCGATCACCCCGAGGGTCAGCAGGGGGAATCCCCACAGCAGACCCAGGTGGTTGATCCGGTCCAGGTCCTCGAGCGGCGGCAGGAGCCGGATCAGCCGGGTCGCCCGCTTTTTCCGGAGGAGGCGGTCCTGCAGAAGGTACATCGCGCCCGCCAGCCCGACCAGGGCGAGGCAGGCCTCCCCGATCACCGCGAGGACGATGTGCGCCGAGACGAGGTGCCCCTGGAGGATCGGCGGCAGGGCTACCGCCCCCCCGAGACCGGCGGAGGCGGCCATCATCAGGATGACGACGGCCGGCGCAACCAGGACCCCCAGAACGCGCGTCTTCGTCCGCACCTGGAAGACCAGGTAGACGGCCGCGAGGACCCAGGCGAAGAAGGACAGGGCGGCGTAGACATCGACGAGCGGGCTCTGGTGCGTCGCGAGGCAGCGTGCGCCGAAGGCCAGGGTGTGGACGACGAGGGCCGCGAGCAGGCCCCAGCCGGCGTACTTCGCGACGAGGACCCGCCGGGCGAAGAGCGACGCGAGATAACCCAGGCAACTGGCGAGATAGAGCGACAGGGCCGCACGGAACAGAAGAATGTCCATCAGGGTTCCGCTCCTTCCCGGAAGGACACGGGCAGATCCTCGCCGGTCAGCCGGAGGATGAGCCCGCGGACCGCTTCGGCGTCCCGGCGGCGGATCGCCTCGAGCACCTCGGACGCGACCACGGCGTCGAAGCGCTGCTTGTTCTCCTCCGACGGACGCCCCCGGGCGATGATCCGCTCCCGGAGCTCCCCCAGGATCTCGACGAGCGCGCCGTATTCCCAGCCGTAGAGGCGCGCGAATTCCTCACGCATTTTTCTCGCCAGGGCCGGGCTCTTCCCGCCGGTGGAGACGGCGATCACGAGATCGCCCTGCTGGTGCAGGGAGGGCAGGATGAAGTTGCAGTGGGCCGGCGCGTCGACGATGTTGACGAGCAGCCCCCGGGCCCGGGCGTCCCGCGAGACCGCCGCGTTCACGTCTTCGCGGTCGGTCGCGCCGATGACGAGAAAGGCCCCGTCCAGGCAGGCGGCGTCGTACTCCGACGCCCGGTGAACGATCCGCCCTTGGGCCTTCCAGGCCGCCAGTTCCGGCGCGAGGGCGCGGCTGACCACGACCACGTCGGCGCCGCAGGTCAGCAGGCGCTCCACCTTGCGCGCGGCCACCTGTCCGCCGCCGATGACCACGCACCGCTTCTTCGCAACGTCCAGACAGATGGGATAATAGTTCATCGGCTCCTTCCCGCCCGGCGCCCGGGACGATTCAATCCGGGACCCGAAACACCGGTTGGGAAGGTATCATGAAGACCCGCAAAATTCAAGGCGGGACCGGGCGGCGGCGCCGCGGCGTCGAGGTCACTATTTTATTGACACCCGCTTTCATTCTGGCCATACTCCGGACGTGAGAGAAGACCCGTTCCCCGTCCGTCGCCGTTTTCCGGGACGAGACCCTGTCCGCAGAGGTGATCCGATGAAACCCGCCCTGAGCCTCCTTGCGATCCTGTCCGCCATCCTTTCCTTCTCCTGCGCCGCCGTTGCCCCGACAAAGCCGCCGGAGCCCGCGAGCCTCCTGTATCTCGACGGAACGGTCCGGGGCCCCGCCGGAAACGGCCTCGCCCTGGCGATGAAGCTGCCCGACATGGGCAGGACGCCGGGGTCTCCCGTCGGCGAGATCGCCCAGGCCCTGGTCCAGAAGAGCCTGATCATCGAAGGGATGAAGACGGACGTCAACGGAAGGCCCGCGACCGTCGGGGAGGTGCGCGGTGAGACCGTCACGGTCGCGCTGGACAAACCCGAGCCCCTGCCCGCCGGCGCCCCCGTCCGCCTGACAATCCCCAAGAAGACGATCGCCATCGTGGACTTCGAGGTGATCCGCGGCCGGGAGAAGGAGCAGGGGCGCGTGACCCTGGAAGGCCTGACCACGGCCCTGATCGATTCCGGCCAGTTCAACGTCGTCGAGCGGACGAAGCTCAAGACGGTGATGAACGAGCTCACGCTCAGCCAGAGCGGGCTGACCCGGGAAAAGCCCGGGGACGTCCTGGGAAAGCTGATGATGGCGGATCTGCTCCTGACGGGCACCCTCGCCGAATCCGGGGGCGAATGGGACATCCACCTGCGGCTCGTCAACGTCCGGACCTCTCAGGCGATGTCGGCCATCCACCTGAAGACGGCCCTCTTCAAGGCCTCGGAAATCCGCGACTCCGGTCCCCTCGAGGAGACGTTCGAAAGCGCGGTCCGGGACTCGTCCTGGGGCATGGTCACAACCGGACGGACGGCGCCCTTTTTCCGGACGGAATTGGACCGCGCGGCGGGCAGCGCCGATTCCCGGCGGTCGATGCGGATCGATTTCGCGCTCGTTCCGGACCGGCATCCCGGCTGGGCCCGCATCGACAACCTGAAAAAGCGCGACCTCTCCCTCTACGACGGGATCGAGTTCGACGCCCGGGCAACGGAGAACTTCCATGCCCAGGTCATGGTCATGACGTCCCTCCCGGACGACCCCAACCGGGTCGACGCCTGGACGGGATTCTTCGAAGCCGGCCCGGCCTGGGAGAGGATCCGCATCCCCTTTGCGCAGATGGTGATCGCCCGGGGCTGGATCAAGGAGGGCGCCGCGGCGATGTACGGGGCCCGGCCCGGCGACCAGGTCCTGCGCCTCGAGCGCGTGGAAGGTTTTCAGATCGGCGTTCATCAGAGAAAGAACGGAGACGCCGCCGGCTCCCTGTGGATCGACGGGATCCGCTTTTACCGCGACTAGCGGCCAGGCCCCTTCCCGGTCGCCGCCCCCCCCGTTGCCGCACGCCCAGGGGTTCCGGGAAGCGGAACCTGTCGCCCCATCCTTCAGGTCACCCCCCGCGCCCTCTTGAAAAGTCCGGGGGAAAAGGTTATAAACGCCACCGGGACTCAACAAGCAGCGCCTGCCCGGGGCCAAACAAGGGAGGACCGCCATGCCGGCGAAACAGGGAATGACGCCAGACAAGCGGGAACGCTGGTTCAGGATCGAACTGTCGACGCCGCCGGAACTGGTCGACGCGCTCGCCAATTACGTGACGGAGATCGGCGCCCAGGGGGCTTATCAGGAGGTGCTGGAACCCTTTGCCCCAAACGATCGGCCGGCGGCGCTTGACAAGCTCAACGCCTTTCTGCCCGTGGATGCGCGCCTGGAGAACCGCCTGGCGCACCTGGAGACGTATCTGGCGAGCCTGGGGCAGCTCTTTCCAGAATTCGACCCGGTCACGCTGAGAACCGAAACCATCGACGATCCGGACTGGGGCGAGCAGTGGAAAAAATACTTCAAGCCGATCCGGGTCAGCAAAAACATCGTCATCAAACCCACCTGGGAACGCTTCACGCCGCAGGGTCACGACATCGTCATCGACATCGACCCCGGCATGGCCTTCGGCACGGGGCAGCATCCGTCGACCCGCATGTGCCTGGAGGCGATGGAGGACATCCTGCTCAAGAGCCGGTCCGTTCAGGGGGCGCGGGTCCTCGATGTCGGCACCGGGACGGGGATTCTGGGCATCGCCAGCGCCAAGCTCGGCGCGGAAGCGGTCGTGTGCGTGGACATCGACCGGAAGGCCGCGGAAATCGCCCGGGAGAACGTCCGGATCAATGAGGTCGAAGACCGGGTCAAAATCGTCAACCGGGACGTGACGACCCTGCACGATCCCTTTTCCCTGATCATCGCCAACCTGACGGCCCGGCTCCTGATCCGCCTGAGATCCCACCTCGTGTCGCTGCTGACGCCCGGCGGCTATCTGGTGCTGTCCGGAATCATCGATCTGAACCGGCCGGAGATCGAGGCGCACTTCTTCGCGCCCCCGTTCGTTTCGCGCCGGACGATCACGGAAAAGGAGTGGGTCTGCTACGTCCTCCAGAACGAGGAACAGGCGCCTTGACCGCACCCCGCATCTACTATCCCCACCCCTTTGCCGCCGGGGAAACCTGCGTCCTGGACGGCCACTGGCGCCGCTACCTGCGGACGGTCCTCCGCCTCCGGGAGGGCGACGCCCTGATCCTGTTCGACGGCCGGGGACGGGAGGGGAGCGCCCGGGTGACGGGTATTGACCGGGAAGGCGTGCGCGTCCGGGTCGGCGCCTGCCGCGCGGTTCCCGCGGACGCCCTGCCCCTGACCCTCGCCCAGGCCCTCCCCAAGGGGGGAACGATGGAGGCCGTCATCCAAAAGGCGACGGAACTGGGGGTGGCGGCGATCCGCCCCTTCCACTCCGAGCGCTCCATCCCCCGCCTCACGGCGGAGAAGGCCCGGCAAAGGGTCGCCCGCTGGCAGACCGTCGCCGTCGAGGCCTGCCGGCAGTCCCGGCGCGCGGACATTCCGCGGGTGGAGGACATCGCCTCCTTCGAGGACATCGTCGCCGCGCCGGAGGACGGGGCGGTCCGCCTGATGCTCTGGGAAGAGGAGCGCGAGACCGGCCTCCGGAACCTGCTGCGGGGACTGCCGGACCGGAAGGACCGGCCGTGTACGGTCGTCATCGGCCCGGAGGGGGGCTTCACGGAGGCGGAAGTCGGGCTGGCGCGGCAGCACGGGTTCCTCGTCGCGAGCCTCGGCCGCCGGGTCCTGAAGGTGGAAACGGCGGCGGTGGCGGCGCTCGCCATCGTGCAGTACGAACGGGAGAGCCTCGGGACCGCCGGGAAGGGGGACGACGGGACATGACCCCGCTCCGGTATGGCGGCTTCTGGCGCCGCCTCGCGGCCTTCGCCATCGACAAGGCCCTCCTCTACGGGGTTTCCCTGTTCCTGTTTCTCGTCCTCGTTCTGGCCGGCGGCTTCGACCTGCCCTCGCCCCGCCGCTCTCCCGCCCCGGACGCCATCGAGGCGCTGATCCGGGGCCTGACGGGGATGTACCTGTTCGCGTCGACAATCGCGAGCGCGGCCTACTTCACCTACTTCCACGGCCTGACCGGCCAGACGCCGGGGAAGATGGCGATGAAATTGCAAGTCATCCAAATATCAGGAGAAAGAATGACCTTCGGCCTTGCCTTCCTGCGCTGGGTGGGGTATGTTCTCTCCGGGATCTTTCTGTACCTGGGATTCCTCTGGATCGCCTGGGACGGGCGGAAGCAGGGCTGGCACGACAAGATCGCGGGCACGGTCGTGGTCCGCCTCCCCTCGCCGCCGACCTCGACGGGAACGCACGCCTAAAGGACCTTCATGTTCGCCAAGCGGAACACGCTGCACGAAAAAATCTACCATGACGACGAGGGCCGCCTCAAGGAGCGACTCCACGTCCTGGACAAGAAGTGGGAGGGCGACTACACCTCCTATTTCTCGAACGGCCAGGTCATGGCGCAGCTGCGGTTCCACCAGGGCCGGCGGGAAGGCGAGGCCTGCTCCTTTTACCGCGACGGCCGCCTCCGGGAAAAGGGAACCTTCGTCAACGACCGTCTGGAAGGCGATTACATCTGCTATTACGAAAACGGCCAGATCCGGGAAAGCGAGCATTACCGGAACGGGGCGCTGGACGGCGCCTACCGGCTGTACTACCGCAACGGCCAACTGAAGGAGGAAGAGCACTTCCGAAGCGGCAAGTTCGACGGCCCCTACGTCTCGTACTACAAAAACGGACAGGTCAAGGAGCAGGGCGGGTTCGTGAACGACAAGCGGGACGGCCGGTATGTGTCCTACTGGCGCAACGGCCGCATCCGGGAAACCGCCACCTACCGGAACGGCCGCCTCGTCGGGAAATTCGTCTCCTATGACGAGGCCGGCCGGGAAGTCGAAACCGTGCTGCCGGCCGACACGGCCGACGGGGAGGAAAACGAAGACGAACGGATGGAAAAGGACAAGATGGTCGACGATCTCCTCAAGAACTTCTCAACCTACGAAAAGCTCTAAGGAGGGAACATGATCCGGAACATCCTCATCCCCACGGACGGATCGGAGCCGGGAAAGGTCGCCCTGGAGTACGCGCTGTACATCGCCCGAAAACTGGGCACGTCCCTCACGGGACTGCACGTCGTCGACATCCGGCTGCTTCAGGCCCCCGTCTTCAGCGACATCTCCGGCTCGGTCGGGCTCCCGCCCTATCAGGAGTTTCTCCCCGCCGTCGAGGGCGGACTGGAGGCGCGGGCGGAGACGATCCTCGCGGCGTTTCAGCAGCGCTGCGGGGAGGCGGGCGTCCCGGCGACCGCGCGGAAGGTCATGGGCGTCATCGACGAATCCATCATCGAGGCCGGCCGGGAGGCCGACGGGATCCTCCTCGCCCGGCGGGGCGAGCACTTTCATCTGGGGAGCGGCGGCATCCTCGGCTCCACCGCCGAGGCGGTGGTCCGGAAGGCGGGCAAGCCGGTCATCGTGACCCCGGACGCCTTCCGCGAAATCGAGAGCATGGCGCTCGCCTACGACGGCAGCGCCCCGGCCCGGCACGCGCTGTCGATCGCGGCCTTCCTGTCCGGGGCGGCCGGCTGGCCGCTGACCGTCGTCCTCATCACCGACAACCAGACCCTGGCCGCGGAACGCATGAAGCAGGTCGAGGAGGCGCTGGCGGACGCCAAGATCGACGCCCAGACGATCGTTCTGCCGGGGAAGGAGGACAAGGCCCTGCTCCGCTTCATCCAGGAGGGCGCGGTCGAGTTGATGGTCATGGGGGCCTACGGCCAGGGCCGCCTGCGGGAGCTCTTCGTCGGCAGCACCACTTCCGCCATCATCCGGAAGAGTCCCATCCCCGTGCTCCTCACCCGTTGACGCCGCCCCGGATCTCCGCGGGCCGGTCCCACCGCCCGCCCGGGCTTTCGCGGCCGGGTGGATGGTCGGCAAACGTCCCGCCCTGCGCGCCCCGCCTGCCGGCGCCGTCTCAGATCTTCGCGATCAGGTCCTTCAGTCGGTCCAGGCTTTCGTGGCACGTCAGATCGTAGTCGATGGGCGTGATCGTGATCATGCCCCGCTTCAGGGCGGAGGCGTCCGAATCGGGCTCCTCGTCGGCGGCCAGCTGGGTTTCCCCGGCCAGCCAGTAATACTCGTGCTCCCGGGGATCGACGCGCCGCTCGAAGCTCTCCATCAGCCGCGCCCGCCCCTGCCGGGCCACGGCAAAGCCCCGGATCCGGTCTTCCGGCAGCGCCGGGACGTTGACGTTCAGGGCCACGCCCCTTCCCAGGCCGTTGTTCGTCATCCAGGCGGCCAGGCGGCGCGCGACCTTCGCGGCCACGGTGTAGTCCGCCTCCCGATGCGTGTCGAGCGAAACGGCCATGGCGGGAACGCCGAGGATGGCCGCCTCCGTCGCCGCCGAAACGGTCCCCGAATACAGGACGTTGATGCCGACGTTCGCCCCCCGGTTGATTCCGGAAACGACCAGGTCCACGGGGCCCCCGGCCAGCTCGCGAATGCCCAGCTTCACGCAGTCCGCTGGCGTTCCGAGCACGGCGTGCCCGTAGAACTCCCCTTCCCGCTTTGCCCGCCTCACCATCAGCGGGCGCAGGAGCGTGATGGCGTGCCCGACGGCGCTCTGCTCGATCTCCGGCGCGACGATCAGACACTCCGCATCCCGGGAGAGCTCCTGATACAGGGCGCCGAGCCCCCGGGCGTAGATCCCGTCATCGTTGGTCAACAGGTACCGCATGGTGTTCCGACTCCTCAAACCGTCTGTGCGTCCGGCCGACGAAAGGCGCGCGCCGCCCCGAACGGGCGCCGCCGCCCGGACGGCGGTCAAGGACGGCCGAACCCGTCCCGGCGGCCCTCAATCCTTCAGCACGGACGTACGGATGTACTGCAGCGTCTCGGCCGCCACCGCCGGCGAATCGATCGCCACGGACATCTCGTGGTTCATCTTCAGGGCCGAGTGGGTCAGGTTGTGGCTGCCGACGAAGGTCGTGCGCCGGTCGATGACGACCAGCTTCGTGTGGGTGGTGCGCCGGGGAGAGTCCGTTCTCGTCCGCACGCCCCCTTCCTCCAGACGCCGGCGCGTCGCCTCGTTGTCCCGGTCTAACGTGCCGGTGGGGTCGCCGCCCCGCTCCAGGACCACCTCCACCCGCACGCCGCGGCGCGCGGCCTTGAGGAGCCGTTCGACGACCCGGTCCGCATAACTGCCGGGATAGCCGCTCGCCTTGAACAGGAACATGCAGACGACGATTTCCTCCTGCGCCCCGTCGATCGCCCGGATCAGATCGCGGACGTATTCCCGGTCCTTCAGGAGGCGGATGGAGGCCTCCCCGGACGGCTTACCCTTCCCCGTCGCACCGGCGTCCGCGCAAAAGGGGGCCACGGCCAGGACGGCCCCCAAAACGGTCGCGACGATCCGCGCGGCAAGCGGTCTGTTCATCCCTGCGGCCCTCCACGGCGTTCGATCTCTCCGCAAACGGCGGCGCTCAATCGTGATGCCCGCCGGACACCGGATCCCGGCTGCGCGCACGGGAGATTTTTTGGAGCCCCCCTCCCCCAGACCGCGAGCGGCACGCGGAGCGGCCGGGCCGGGAAAGGTCCGGCGCGGGGAGGGATCGCGATCTCCGACGATTTCAGTCCTACATGAATTCAGGCCGCGCGTCGATACAAAAAAATGCCTGGAGGCCTTTTGCGGCCTCCAGGCACACGTCCCTCAGGTCCGAGGACTTCCGTAAAAAAATTACTTCACTTCCTCGAAGTCCGCATCGACGACGTCGTCGTCCTTCTTCCCGCCGCCCGCCTGGGCACCGGCATCCGCGCCCGCGCCCGCCCCGGGGCCGGTCCCGGCCTGCTGCTGGGTGGACTGGGCGTACATGGCCTCGGCCAACTTGTGGGACGCCGTGGTCAGCTCTTCCTGGGCGGCCTTGATGGCCTCCAGGTCATCCCCCTCGATGGCCTTCTTGACCTTCGCGATGGCCTCTTCGATCCGGGTCTTTTCGGCCGCCCCGATCTTGTCGCCGAACTCCTTGATGTTCTTCTCGACGCTGTAGGCCATGGCATCGGCCTGGTTGCGGGCCTCGATCAGGTCCTTCTTCTTCTTGTCCTCGCCGGCGTGCGCCTCGGCCTCGCGGACGAGTTTCTGGATCTCCTCTTCCGAAAGCCCGCTCGACGCCGTGATCTTGATGCTCTGCTCCTTGCCGGTGCCGAGGTCCTTCGCGGCAACGTGGACGATGCCGTTCGCGTCGATGTCGAACGTCACCTCGATCTGGGGCATGCCGCGCGGCGCCGGGGGAATCCCGACGAGCTCGAACCGTCCCAGGGTGCGGTTGTCCGCCGCCATGGGCCGCTCGCCCTGGAGGACGTGGATGCTCACCGCCGGCTGGTTGTCCGCCGCCGTGGAGAAGATCTGGCTCTTCCGGGTCGGGATCGTCGTGTTCTTCTCGATGAGCCGCGTCATGACGCCGCCCAGCGTTTCGATCCCGAGTGAGAGGGGGGTCACGTCGAGCAGGAGCACGTCCTTGACGTCGCCCGAGAGCACGCCGCCCTGGATCGCCGCGCCCACGGCCACCACCTCGTCGGGGTTGACGCCCTTGTGGGGCTCCTTGCCGAACAGCTCCTTCACCTTCTGTTGGACGCGGGGCATCCGCGTCATGCCGCCGACGAGAATCACCTCGTCGATCTGGCCGGGCGTCAGTCCCGCATCCTTCAGGGCGGTCCGGCAGGGGGCCTCGAGCTTCTCGATGAGCTCCTCCACGAGGGCCTCCAGTTTGGCGCGCGTGATCTTGACGTTCAGGTGCTTGGGGCCCGAGGCGTCGGCGGTGATGAAGGGCAGGTTCACGTCCGTCTCCATGGAGGTGGACAGTTCCATCTTCGCCTTCTCCGCCGCCTCCTTCAGCCGCTGGAGGGCCATGCGGTCGCTGCGGATGTCGATCCCCTGGTCCTTCTTGAACTCCGTGGCGAGGTGGTCGATCAGGCGCTGGTCGAAGTCCTCGCCGCCCAGGTGGGTGTCGCCGTTCGTTGATTTGACTTCAAAAACGCCGTCGCCCAGTTCGAGGATGGAGATGTCGAAGGTCCCGCCGCCCAGGTCGAAGACGGCGATCTTCTCGTCCTTCTTCTTGTCGAGGCCGTAGGCCAGGGCCGCCGCCGTCGGTTCGTTGATGATCCTGAGCACGTTGAGCCCCGCCACCTTGCCGGCGTCCTTGGTCGCCTGACGCTGCGAATCGTTGAAGTAGGCCGGCACGGTGATGACGGCGTCGTTGACCTTCTCGCCCAGGTAGTCCTCGGCCGTCTGCTTCATTTTCGTCAGCACCATGGAGGAGATCTCCGCCGGGCTGTAATTCCGTCCCCGGACCGTCACCTGGGCGTCGCCGTTCGAGGCCTCGGTGATCTGGTAGGGGGAAATGGTCTTGTCGTACTGGACCTCTTTCGAGGTGTATTTGCGGCCGATCATCCGCTTGATGGCGTAAACGGTGTTCTCCGGGTTGGTGATGGCCTGCCGCTTCGCCACCTGGCCCACCAGCCGCTCGCCGCTCTCGGTAAACGCCACGATCGACGGCGTGGTCCGGTTGCCCTCCTGATTGGCGATGACGACCGGGTCCCCGCCTTCCATGATGGCGACGCAGGAGTTGGTCGTTCCCAAATCGATTCCGATGATTTTTCCCATGTTATCTATCCTCCTTCATGACGCTTCCCTCGCGTTCGTTTATTCGCAGACGTCTTCGTTCGTTCTCTTCTTGCAGACCGACACCCGGGCGGGACGCAGCAGCCGCCCGTTGAGCGTATAGCCCTTCTCGAACTCGTCGACGACCTGGTTGTCCTCATGGGCGTCACTGTCCACCTGCATCATGGCCTCGTGAACATTGGGGTCGAACGGTTTTTCCAGGCTGTCGATCGCCTGCACCCCGTGCTTCTCCAGAGAGCCCAGCAGCTGCGCGCGCAGCATCTCCAGGCCTTTCCGGAAGGCCTCGAAATCGCAGGAGGCCTCCGCCTGCCTGAGGGCCCGGTCCAGGCCGTCCGTCAACGGCAGCAGGTCGCGGATCACATTTTCGTTGCCGTATTTGACGGCATCCGCCTTGTCGCGAAGGGCGCGTTTCTTGTGGTTCTCCAGATCGGCCACGGCCCGGACGTACCGGTCGTAATTCTCCGCGGCCTCCCGTTCCTTCTCCTGAAGCTTCGCCCTCAAAACATCCAGGTCTTCACCGGCCGTCCGATCGCTCTCCGCATGACCGTCCGCGGCCTCCGGCGCGGATGAGGTCTCAAACGTGGCTGCTGCAACAGATTCCTTTTTGCCCTTTTTTACCATGATCCTTATCGCTCGGTCCTTTCGTTATCTTATGGCGCATCGGGCCGCTGAAACAGTTTATAGTCGATCATCTCGCAGATCACGTGTCCCACGGCGATGTGCACTTCCTGCACCCGCGGGGTGTTGCGCGAGGAGACGATCAGGGCATGGTCCACAATCCGGGCGATGTCCCCGCCGTCGCCCCCCGTGAGCCCGATCGTGACGAGTCCCTTCTTCTTCGCCATCTCCAGTCCCCGGACCACATTGACGGATTTGCCGCTGGTGCTGATTCCCCAGGCGACATCCCCCTCCTGGCCGAGGGCGCGGATCTGCTTGCTGAAGATTTCCGAGAAATCGTAATCGTTCCCGATGCTGGTCAGGATCGACGTGTCCGTGCTGAGCGCGATCGCCGGCAGCGGCGGCCGCTCGATCATGAACCGGTTGACGAACTCGGCGGCCAGGTGCTGCGCGTCGGCGGCGCTCCCGCCGTTGCCGAACAGGAGGACCTTGTTCCCGGCCTGCAGGGCGGCGGTGATGGCCTCGATCGCCTGCACGACCTGTCCGAGGTTTTCGTTGAGAAAGACCTCCTTGAGCTCGCTGCCTTCCTTAAAAGACCGGATGATGTGATCTTCCATGCGGATTCCGATTCTCATTCCCTCAATTTTGGCGGTAATTTAGTTATCCGCCCCTCCCCTGTCAAGGGCGGGGGCGGGAATTCGCCGGGAAAGGCGGATTTTTCGAGGGGGAGGTCCGAACCGGGTCAGGGAGGGATCATGCCGAATCAGAAAAGAAGGCCGTGTGGCGATTCCGATCCTTCAATTCCGCCCGTTTGCCCTTGTTCCAGCTGGAAATGCCCGTCACGTACTGGGTGATGCGCGTGATCCCCTCCACGGCGTCGGCGCCGCAGTCCGGGCAGCGGTCGAACAGACCCCGGCGGGTCCGCCCGCAGGCGGCGCAGCTGGTAAACTCCGGCGTGAAGGCGATCTGGGCGCAGGCGGTCTGCCGGAAGGCCGTTTCGACGAGGCGGGCGAGCGCCGCCCCGGACGGACGGGCGGCCCCCAGGAAGACGTGGGTGATGGCGTCCGAGGGGATCAGCGGATGGAAGCGGCCCTCCATCTCGATCCGTTCCGGCGGCGTCACCGGCGCACCGACGTAGAGGTGCGTGGAGTTCGTGTAGTAGACGTCCCCCCGGGCGATGCTGCCCTTGACGATGCGGCCGGAGGCCGGGGAGTGGAAGCGGAGGTCGAGGCGGGCGAACCGGTGGGCCGTCGTCTCCGCGGGCGTCTGCTCGAGCGCCAGGGGGATCCCGCAGGCGCGCCCGAGGGCCGCCACCTCGTCCCTCATGTGGGAGACGACCTTGAGGCCGAACGCGCGCGCCTCAGTCGAGGCGTGCAATGGCTCGCCCGTATGGATCTGGACGAGCTCGTTCAGGCCGACCATCCCGATAAGGCCGCCCGCCCGGTCCGGGTCGAGATAGGGCGCGCCGTCCCGGTCCATCGCGAGCAGGGCAAGGGGACCGCGGGCCCCCAGTCCGAGGATCCGCTTGAGAAAGGCCTTCTTCTCGACCTGCGCGCGGACCGCCAGGGCCAAGAGCTCGGACAAGAACCCGAACAGGCGCCGCTCATCCCCCTCCGCCCGGTAGGCGATCCGGGGCAGGTTCAGGGTGACGTTCAGGAGGGCGGCGCCGCGCACGCGCCACGGTTCCCCGGCGCCCTCCGGGCAGAACGGCAGGCCCGCGCGGCCCGTGTCCCCGCGGTCGAAGACGAAGCACGGGTTTCCCTTGTCCGCCGCCACGTCACAGGCCATCTCCAGAAACGCCTCGTGTCCCGGCGTCGCGAAGAACCGGGGCGAGAGGTGGATGACGGGGCGCGGAAACGTAAACGGCCTTCCCGTGGCGTCGCCGTCCCGGAAGACGGCCATCAGGCCGCGGGCAAAACGCTGCGCCTCCGGGGCAAAGGCGTCGCAGGTCCCCCCGGTCGCCTCGCCGCCCGGGCCCACGGCGGGAATGCCGGCCAGGAACGCGGGCACCTCCCAGGACAGGTGCATGTCCGTATAGATCGACTGCCCCCCGCGGGCCGAGGTCAACTGGGAAAATTCGTAGATGAGCATCTGGGCGAAGTGCTCGACCTCCCGGTCCGTCATCCCGGTGAGATAGGGGGCGAAGGAATGGTTCACCCCGAGCCAGCCGATCACGCCGGCGAAGTGCCCCTGCAGGGCGGCGGCAAACCGGACCATGTGGGCAAGCAGGACCTCGGGGTGCCGGGCCGGCCGGGCCGCGTTCAGGGCATGGGGAAGCTGAAGCCCGAAGGTCTTCAGGTATTCGAGCGTCTGGCAGGCGCTGTACGGCCGGTCGACGGCGCCCAGACCGTGCAGGTGAAAATCGCCGGCGATATGGGCGTCGGCCACCCCGCGGGAAAAGACGTGGTGGAGGGCGTATTCCCGCTTGATCCCCTCGGCGAGGATCAGGTTCGTCCCTTCCGGCCCGTGCGGGACGTTGGCGTTCTCCCGGTTCGGGTGCAGGATGAGCTGCTCCACGTCGTACAGCGGAAAGCCTAGGCGGGCGTGCATCCGCCGGGCCTGTTCCAGCCCCCGCTCCACGAGCTTCGCGTCGACGAGCTCGCGGATGAGCGACGTGGTGAGCACGGCGATGCCCGAGGCGACGATCTGCCGCTCGACCTCCCGGCTGATCTCCTCCGCCACGCCGGCCTCGCTGCCCGTCTCGCGGATGAGGGCCTCGACGATCCGGCGGCGGTCCCACCGGGCGATCTCCTCGCCGGAGGTCCGGACAAACAGGGTGATGTCGGTGGTTTCCTCGGGGAGCATCATCAGAGATTCGTCGTCGCCGCCCCCTCGATCGCGTTCAGGGCCGCTTCCGCCGCCGCCGTCAGGAGGTCGTCGCGGTCGTGATCCAGGGCGAAGACGCGGAAGTGGACGACCCGTGCGGGGATGAACCGGTAGAGTTCCTGCAGGGGCTCCGGGGAGGTGCGGCCGTTCGACGGGTTGAAGATGTTGATCCGCTTCCCCGTTTCCGCCATGGGGTTGAGCGGCCGGGGGTCCTGGGTCGCCAGATCCACCCGGAAGGCGAGCTTCTTGACCGAGGCGGGCAGGAATTCCCGGATCCGCTGTTCGTAGTCCGTCCCGGGGATGAACCGGGTGCCGCGCTGGATTTGGTCCACGGAGATCTCCGTCGAAAAGGCCATCTTCCACTTCACCTGCCGCCGGTGAAGCTTCTGCCACTCCCGGCCCAGCCTCCGCCGCCGCGGGTCCTTCGCCTCCGGCCACCGGCCGACCTCCTGGAAAAGCGTCCATTCGTCGAGCCCTAGATAGGCCTCCAGGTGCGCGAGCGGATCGAGCGGAAACAGAAGATCCATCGTCTCCCGGAAGATCTCCTGGAGGTGCAGGTCCAGGGCCCGGGTGGTCCGGTGGAAATAGACGTTGGCGTAGAGATTAAGGCGTGCATTCAAAAAGCGGCTGAGGGCGGAGACGCCGGCCTGGTGGAGGGTCAGCCCCTCCCGGCTGAAGAAGGTGTAGAATTTGAGCCGCGCGATATCCACCATGTCCAGGGAGTATCCCGTCATGTAGGCGTCCCGCTGGACGTAGTCCAGGTTGTCCACCGTGTAGGTGCCGGAGAAGAGCTGCCTCAGGAGCGTGAGCCATTCGGGGGCCCGGCCGTCCCGGCCGTCCGGCATGCGGATGAGGTAGGCCACCTTTCCCGGGTCGAGAATCTCCCGCGCTGTCAGGGCGCCGGTGGGACTGCGGCGCAGTCCGCGGATCAGGCGGGCGAGCCGGCGGGTGATGATCGCCTGCCCCAGATCCTCGTGCGTCAGGCCGTACTGGCCTAGGAAATGGTCGTCGAAGAAGTGCCCGTAGGGGCCGTGGCCGACGTCGTGCAAAAGCCCCGCGACGCGCAGCAGCTCTTCCACATAGGGCGCCGAGGGCAGGTCGGGGCAGACCTCCCGCAGGCTCGGGTAGAGAAAGCGGCCGAACTCCCCGGCCAGGTGCATCGTCCCCAGGGAGTGCTGGAAGCGCGTGTGTTCGGCCGACGGGTACACCCACCGGGCGCTCTGGAGCTGATAGATGCGGCGGAGGCGCTGGACCCAGGGGGAATCGATCAGGTCCTTTTCGGTCTTTTCGCCCGCGTCGTCCTCCCCGGGCACCGTGAAGACGGCATACTGGTGGACCGGGTCGGCAATGAGGGCTATCCCTTTGTATATCCTTGGATATTCGCTTCCCTTGGACTTCATGGCGGTATCTGTACAACAAACCCGGGGAAAGATCAAATACAAACCTGGGCCGGCGCGAACCGAAGCTGAACGAAGCGGACCGGCGCTACACCCTCCCCGGGCGGCCGGCGCCATGCCCTCCCGGCCCGCCCGTCCTTTGCGCTTGACATCTCCGGCCCCCTTTCTTATAGTCAGGCCGTCTTGGAATCCCGATCGCAACTCACCGAGCCGTAACAACCGTTGACAGGATGGTGCCCATGGGAACGGACAACGTCGTCTTTCTGGAAGTCCTGGAGTGGTTTGACGAGACGGGGAAAGAGCTGGTCCACCGGCTCCCGGAGCAGGGCTCCGGAGAGATCAAGTGGGGCGCCCAGCTCATCGTCCGCGAGAGCCAGGCGGCCGTCTTCTTCTACAAGGGGAAGGCCTTCGACGCCATCGGCCCCGGCCGCCACACCCTGAAAACCGCGAACATCCCGATCCTGACGAAGGTCTTGAGCGTCCCCTGGGCCATGACGAGCCCACTCCGCGCGGAGGTCTACCTCGTCAGCATGAAGGTCTTCCCCAACCTAACCTGGGGAACGCGCGACCCGGTCGCCTTCCGGGACCGGGAATTGGGCCTCATCCGCCTGCGGGCCTTCGGCGTCTTCAACCTGCGGGTCCTGGACCCCGTCCTGCTGATCAACAGCCTCGTCGGCACCCAGGGCGTCTACACACAGGGCGACATCGAGGAATATCTCAACCGCGTCATCGTGGCCCGCTTCAACGACTTCATGGGGGAGCGCCTCGACACGATCTTCGATCTGCCGGCCCGCTACAACGAGCTCGCGGGCGACCTCTCCGCACACCTCCAGGCGGATTTCCGCCGTTTCGGGCTCGGGCTCACGGACCTCTACATCAATTCCATCACCCCGCCGCCGGAGGTCCAGAAGGCCATCGACGACAAGAGCAAGCTCGGCCTCTTCGACGACCTGAACAAACTCCTCAAGATGAAGGCGGCCATGGCCATGGAGAACGCCTCCCAAACGCAGGGCGAGGCGGGCGCCGGCCTCGGCATGGGGATGGGGTTCATGATGCCCGCCATGTTCGCCGACGCCTTCAAAACCGGTGGGGCCGCGCCGGCCGCCGCGCCGGGAACGGCCCCCTGCCCGCACTGCGGACAGGCCGCCCCCGCCGGGGCACGGTTTTGCCCCCAATGCGGCAAACCCATCCCCGTCGCGCCCAAATGCGCCGGCTGCGGCGCCGATCTGCCCGCCGCCGCCCGCTTCTGCCCCCGGTGCGGCCAGGCCGCGGCGGACGGAACATCCCAATGCCCCCACTGCGGGGCGGAATCCCCAGCCGGGGCGAAGTTCTGCTCCGGGTGCGGGAAACCCCTCTGAACCGTCCAGCCGATTCCCGGCGGCGCGGGACCCGTCCCGGTACCCCGGAAACACCGTTGCGCCCGCCCGGCGCGCGGGCGCAACGTCTCCCGTAATGAACCCCTTGACGGGGCCCTGACCGTCCCGCTTTTGCACGGCGGGATCCGGTGCGCGAGAAGACGGCCGTTCCGGCAAGACGTCACATCCAACTCAAGGAGGGCAAGCGATGGAACCGTTCAGCGATTACGACCGGTATGACGGACTGGGACTGGCGGAATTGATCCGGAAGGGCGAGGTGAGCGCACGCGAGGTCTGCGAAGCGGCGATCCGGCGGATCGAGGCCTTGAACCCCGCGCTCAACGCCGTCATCCAGCCGATGTTCGACCTGGGGCGCCAGGCCGTCGAGGCCGGGCTGCCCGACGGCCCGTTCCGCGGCGTACCGTTCCTCCTGAAGGACTTGATGGCCGCGTACGCCGGCGTGCCACTCACCGCGGGGAGCCGAGCCTGCCGGAACTACATCCCCGACCGGGACAGCGAACTCGTCCGACGCTTCAAGCAGGCGGGGCTCGTCGTTCTCGGAAAAACCAACTGCCCGGAGTTCGGCCTGTTGGGTGTCACGGAACCGGAACTGCACGGTCCCACCCGGAATCCCTGGGACGCCGGGCGCACGCCCGGCGGCTCCAGCGGGGGGTCGGCCGCCGCGATCGCCGCGGGCATGACCCCGCTCGCCTCGGCCGGCGACGGGGGCGGATCGATCCGCATCCCCGCCTCGCACTGCGGTCTGTTCGGGCTCAAGCCCACCCGCGGCAGGAACCCGACCGGCCCCGCCTACGGCGCCGTCTGGCAGGGGGCGGTCGTCGAGCACGCCCTCACGCGTTCCGTCCGGGACAGCGCCGCCCTGCTCGACGCCACCCACGGCGCCGATGCGGGCGCCCCTTACGTCATTGCGCCGCCCAACCGCCCTTACAGCGAGGAGGTCAAAAGGGAACCGGGCGTTCTCAAGATCGCCTTCAACACCCGCTCCCCCATCGGCACGGAGGTCCATCCCGAATGCATCCGGGCAGTCGAGGAAGCGGCCCGCCTGCTCGAAGGCTTGGGACACGCCGTCGAGGCGGCCCAGCCCGACCTGAACGGCGAGGCCCTGGCGAAAAGCTATCTGACCATGTATTTTGGCGAGATGGCCGCCGACATCGAGGAACTCAAATCCACCCTGGGCCGGGAGGCCACCCGCCACGACGTGGAGTCCCTGACCTGGACCCTGGGATTGATGGGCCGCACCTTCTCCGCGGGGCATTTTGTCCGGTCCCTGCGCGAATGGGACATCGCCGCGCGTCAGATGGGCCGCTTCCATGAAACCTATGACCTGTACCTGACGCCGACCGTCGCCTCTCCCCCCGTCAGGATCGGGGAGCTGGCCCCCAAACCGTCCGAGCGCGTCGCCATGAACGTCATCAACGCCCTGGGGCTGGGAAAATTATTGCAGTTATCCGGCATCACGGACAAGCTGGCGATCGAAAGCCTGTCGAAGACCCCCTTCACCCAGCTCGCGAACTTCACCGGCCTGCCGGCCATGTCCGTGCCGCTGCACTGGACGGACGACGGCCTGCCCTGCGGCGTCCAGTTCATCGGGCGCTTCGGGGACGAGGCCGCCCTCTTCCGCCTGGCCGCCCAGCTCGAAGCGGCCAGGCCCTGGTTCGACCGCCGCCCGGCGACGGCGCGACCCGCCTGAGCACCCCGACGCCACCCGCGTCCCGGCCTCAAGAAAGACAAAGGCCCCGCAGCCGGTATCGGCTGCGGGGCCTTCCTGTTTCAACGCCTTTCAGCGGTTGACGGGCCGACTATTTATCCGTCGACTCGATGATCGCCTCGACCCGGCGGTTTTTCTTCTGCCCGGCCTTCGTGGCATTGCTCGTGATCGGTTTCTCCTCGCCGTAACCGACGGCGGACACGCGGGAGGCGTCGATCCCGAACTTCTCGATCAGGTATTTCCGGATGCTGTCGGCGCGGGCCTGGGACAGCTTCTTGTTGTAGCTGTCCTTGCCGACGTTGTCCGTATGCCCCTCGATGGTGGCCTTCGAATGGGGGTACTCTTTCATGAAATCGGCCACGTTCTTGATCTCGTTGTGGTACTTCTTCTTGACGACGGCCTTCGCCGTGTCAAACTCGACCAGCAGAGAGATGGCCTCTCTCTCCTTGGCCATCTTTTTGACGGCGGAGGTAACGACCGCCTCGGCCTTGGCCTCCTGCTTCTGCTCCACGAGCGCGGGGCATCCATCCTTCTCGACCTTCACGCCCTTCTCGGTATTGGGGCACTTGTCGAGGTAATCGGCCACGCCGTCCCCGTCGCTGTCGAGCGGGCAACCGGACGCGTCCACCTTGACGTTTGCGGGCGTTCCGGGGCACTTGTCCCAATAATCCGCCACGCCGTCCTTGTCGCTGTCGAACGGGCAGCCGTCCGCATCCACCTTCACGCCCTTCGGGGTATCCGGGCACTTGTCCAGATAATCGGCCACGCCGTCCTTGTCGCTGTCGAGCGGGCAGCCCTTCCGATCCACCGCCGCTCCAACCGGCGTATTCGGGCACTGATCGCTGGCATCGGCCACGCCATCCTTGTCGGCATCCAGCGGGCAGCCGTCTTTGTCGACCACGACGCCCGAAAGGGTGTTGGGGCACAGATCGCGGTCATCGGTCACGCCGTCCCTGTCGGAATCCAGCGGGCAGCCGTCCTTGTCCACCTTCACGCCGGCCGGCGTTCCGGGGCACTTGTCCAGGTAATCGGGCACGCCGTCCTTGTCGGCATCCAGCGGGCAGCCGGACGCATCCACCTTCGCCCGCGAAGGCGTGTTGGGACATTCATCCGCGCTGTCGATCACGCCATCGCCGTCCGCATCCGAAACCACCGCCTCGGCGCGGGCCGCCGGCGCCGCCCCGCCCCCGAAGAGATAGGTCAGGCCGAGCGTGTACTCCAGGTTGTTGTACTCGTCATTGAAGGGGATCACATGCCTGACGTCCGCGCGCAGCGCCAGGCTGTCGGTGAAGAAGTATTTCAATCCGACGCCGTAATCCGCGGCGAAGTAATCGCGGTCCCCCCGGTCCGTGTCGTCGAACCGCAGGGATCGTCCGCCCGCGCCCACGGCCACGAACGGGACAAAGCGCTTGTCCGGCATGAATTGGTACAGGGCCTCCAGGCGGTAGCCGAAAAGATCGACATCCTCGTCCGTCAGGTTGTACTCACTGTCGCCGTAATTGAGCACGCCTTCCAGGGCCAGGTTGTTCGTCAGGTTGTAACCGAACCGCAGGCCCCCAATAAGGCTGTCTTCAAGGTCTTCATTCCCCTCGAAGGTATAGCCGCCGACAAAGGGCGTGACCGAGAAGGTCTTCCCCCTTTCGGCACCGGCCGACGCCGCCAAGACCAGGGCAGCGAAGGCGCATAACAAAATAAACATGATTTTTTTCATCTATGACTCCTCCTTCCTGAATTCTTTCATTAAAATTTTGGCACGGGAGACAAACCCGTTTCGGATCCCCCACCGTTTCGCGTGACAGGACGCTTCATCTTATTGAATGTGGCTTTTCATAGGATCCCTCACGCCTCGATGTCAAGCACCATTTCCCGTTCTGTGACGAACATCACAAACTGTGTGTGACCGGAATCACAGATTCCGGGCGCCCCTTCGCGGGCGCCGCCGCGCTTTCCGAACCGGCTATTTCAGTTCCGCGGTGCAGTGGGCGCAGCGCACCGCCTTGACGGGGATCTCCGAACAGCAGTAGGGACACTCCTTGGCGGTCGGCACCTTCTCCGGTTCGCGCTTGAAGCGGTTGACCTGGCGGATCAGAAGAAAGATGGCGAAGGCCACGATGACGAAATCGATGACGCTGTTGAGAAACAGGCCGTAATTGAGCGTGGCGGCCCCGGCCGCCTTGGCCGCCGCCAGGCTGTCATAGGATTGCCCGGACAGGTTGACGAAGAGATTGGAGAAATCGACTTTTCCGAGCAGAAGTCCGATGGGCGGCATCAGGAGGTCGTTGACGAAGGACGAGACGATCTTCCCGAAGGCCGCACCGATGATGATGCCGATCGCCATGTCGAGAACGTTTCCCCGCATGGCAAATTCCTTGAACTCCTTCAGCATACGCGCAATCTCCTTTCCGTGAATGATCGAAGGGAAGAAACCGTCAACGACGCTCCGCAGGCGCGGCGTCCACCCGGCGGGAGACGCCGGGCCAGTTTCGTCTACCCGCGGGGACGGAAATTCCCGGGGAGCCCTGAGATTCCCGGCGCCGTATGGAAGGGCTATAACAAGGACGGGATGCGGATGCAAGCATATTTTGCCAATCCCTATATCCGAATCTATGGCCCCGTCCCGCCCGCGGCCCGCCCCGGAGCACTTCCCGCTTGCAAATCCCCGCCTCCGGCGGCATAGTGGCCCCGCGGGGCGCCGCTGCGGCGCCACACCACTCCCCGGCCCCAAGACGTGAGACCCCATGAACGACTGGCAGATCGAACATCAATGCCCCCAGTGCGGGGCGCCGGTTCTTCTGGACGAGACGGATCGGCTGCTGGACTGCAAATTCTGCCGGACGCGCCTGCTCCTGACGGCCCCGGAGGGGTTTCGCTACATCCTGCCGCCGCCCGCCGGCGTGACGGGCCGGGAGCTCCTCTTCCTCCCCTACTGGCGCCTGAAAGGGACCTCGTACGATTGCCGGTCGTCCGGAATCGTCAGCCGCTTCGTCGACACCAGCACCCTCGCCCTTGACGCCGCCGGCCTGCCGCGAACCCTCGGCGTCCGACCGCAGGCGATGACGCTGAAGTTTCGCGCCGCCGGCCAGGCGGGCCGGTTCCTCGAACCCGGGGTGCCCTGCCGGGAGGTGGTCCGCGCCGCCGCCGCCCAGGCCGCGGGGGGCGACGGGCCCCAGGAGTTCATCGGCGAGACGGTGAGCCTCATCCACACCCCCGTGTATTTCGACAAGAACGCCCTCTACGACGCGATCCTGAAGCGTCCGCTGCCCCTGTCCGCCGACCGGACCGGTGCGCTCGCGGCCCTGCTCGACACGCCGGCGCCTCCGACCGTCCCCGTCGGGTTCCTGCCTGCCCAGTGCCCCCGCTGCGGCTGGGACCTGGAAGGGGAACGGGACAGCCTGGTTCTGACGTGCCAGAACTGTCAGTCGGCCTGGGCCGGCCGGGACAGCGGCTGGGACGAGGTGGTCTTCCGCGTCCTGACGACAGCCGCCGCCCCGGTCTTCTACCTGCCCTTCTGGCGGATGCAGGCGCGGCTGGACGGCCTTGAGATGCGGTCCTTCGCGGATCTGATCCGGTTCGCCAACCTCCCCCGGGTGGTCACGCCCGCCTTCTCCGCGGCGCCTGTCCACTTCTGGTCGCCCGCCTTCAAGATCAATCCCGCGCAGTTTCTCCGCTGGGCGCGCCAGCTGACCGCCGCCCAGCCGGACGGGGAGGGCAACGCAAAGTTCCCCGAGGCCTCGCGGCATCCCGTCACGCTGCCCCTGTCCGAGGCGGGGGAGAGCATCCGGATCACCCTGGCGGACCTGGCCCCCAACAAGCGGCAGGCCCTCCCCCTCCTGAAGGAGATCCGCGTCACGGTGGAGGAGGCCCGCCTCGTCTATCACCCCTTCCTCGTCGGCCGCAGCGAGCTCCTCCACGAGCGCCTTCACCTGACCCTGGACCGCACCGCCCTGGCGTACGGGTCACAGCTCTGAGGCGGTTCTCACGAATTTTCCATCCCGCTCGGCCACGAGCCCCCTGTCCCTCAGCCGGTCGAGGTGCTTGTCCGCATGGAGGCGCTCGCCGAATTCATAAAAGTCCCTCGGCTCTCTCGGCCGGCCGTAGAAGACCCAGGCGCCCATGATCTCCGCGAGGGTCTTGGGTTCGTCCAGCAGGTCGAGATAGCGCCTCTCCCGCTCGAAGATCGTCTCCTCGTAACGGGCCCACAGCGCCTCGACCGGCCCGTCGAAGACGCCGGTCTCGTGGCAGGCCAGGCGCCGCTCGGCCGGAATCGCCCGGAGGCGGCGGATCGAGGCCAGGGTGTCCTCGATGCTGGAGTGAAGATCGCCGTACCACGGCCCGATCGGCGTCAGATCGTAGTCGCCCAGGAAGAGGGTGTTGGGCTCGCGGAAGAAAAAGGCCAGATGCCCGGGGCTGTGACCCGGCGTCCGCAGGACCTCGACCGTCACCCCGCCCAGGTCGACGACCTCGCCGTCCCGCAGGAACCGCGCCGGACGGCGGGGATGGAAGTGAAACTGTTTATGGAGAATCTTCCGCCAATAGGCCCGCTCGTCCGGCCGGTCAAGCCGGTACCAGTCCAGAAATACCTCGACGTCCGCCAGGGGCGGGGCGTCCTCCTCCGCCATCCACAGGGGGAGGTCGTCGAACAGATCCAGGTGCATCAGGTGGTCCTCGTGCCAGTGCGACAGCCAGACCGTCTTGACCGCGCCCTCGTCGCGCAGGCGGATCAGCCGCTCGCGGTCCGACGACGGATCGATGAGGACGCCGGCGCCGGGGATGAAGAGGGAATGGCAGTAGGGGTAGCGGCCGCGGTTCTCGCCGCGGATCAGGGTCAGCGGACCGTAGGATTCCTCGGGCATGGCGTCTCAAACCTCCCTGTGTCATGGATGTGGGGTGCGACGCCGGAGAGGGCGCCGGAATGGGCTTACGACGATCGTTCCAAAAGATCAAGGAGTTTGTCCGCCGGTTTCCGGGCGGCGTCCGTGCCGCGCCCGGCGTCGATGCCGTGCCGCTTGACTTGAAGGCGGAAATCGTTTAAGGACGCAGATCCTGAGGGCATGGCCGCGGGCGGCGCCGCAACCGTGAAATCTCTCCCGCCGGGACGCGACATCCGGGATCGACATGGACCTGCTGCTCACCCTGATCGACATCGTGATCCACCTCGACGAACACCTGAAGACCGTCGTCGAGCTGTTCGGGGTCTGGACCTACGTGATCCTGTTTCTCGTCATCTTCTGCGAAACCGGCCTGGTAATCACCCCCATTCTCCCCGGCGACTCCCTGCTGTTCGGACTGGGCGCCTTGGCCGCCATCGGCGCCCTCGACATGGTCTGGCTGTTCCCGCTCCTGTGCCTCGCCGCCGTCCTGGGGGACTCGGTCAACTACGCCATCGGGAACTACATCGGCCCCCGCATCTTCGATCAGGAACGGATCCGCTTCTTCAAAAGGGAGCACCTGGTCCGGACCCACGAATTCTACGAGCGGCACGGGGGCAAGACGATCATCATCGCGCGCTTCATCCCCATCATCCGGACCTTCGCCCCGTTCGTCGCGGGCATCGGCAGCATGACCTATCCCCGCTTCCTGGCCTTCAACGTGATCGGCGGCATCGCCTGGGTTGCGCTGTTTCTCTTCGGCGGCTACTTTTTCGGCAATCTCCCGTTCGTCAAACAGAACTTCACCCTGATCGTCATCGCGATCATCGTCCTGTCGGTCCTGCCGGGGGTGTTCGAGTACCTCCGCCAGCGCGGCACGGCGCGGAGAGCCGGGACATGACCCCGCGGATCAAGAAGCACTACCCCCCCGTCGAGGAGATGAGCACCGCCGAGCGGGTCGGCATGGTGCGCGAGGTCTTCGCCACGATCCCGGCGCACTACGACATTCTGAACCGCATCTTCAGCCTGCGCCGGGATGTCGCCTGGCGCCGGTTCGCCGTCGGGAAGATGCGCTTCGGCCCGACGAGACGCTTTCTCGACGTCGCGACGGGCACCGCCGATCTGGCCCTGGAGGCGGCCCGGCAGCATCCGGACGTCCGGGTCACGGGCCTCGACTTCGCCCGCGAGATGATGGCGGTCGGCGTCGCCAAATTCCGGAAGCTGCAACTGACGGAGCGGATCCGCCTGATCCAGGGGGACGCCCTGAACCTGCCCTTCCCCGACCGCACCTTCGATGTGGCGGGGTGCGCCTTCGGGATCCGGAACATTCCGGACCGCCCCCGGGCCCTCCGGGAGATGACGCGGGTCGTCCGCCCCGGCGGCCAGGTTCTCGTCCTCGAAATGCACTTCCCGCAGCACCGGCTTTTGCAACCCTTCTACCACGTCTATCTCAATCTCCTGCTGCCCCGGGCGGCGGGCCTGGTCTCCCGCAATCCGGCGGCGTACCATTACCTGGGCGATTCCATCCTCCATTTCCCCGCGCCCGCCGCCTTCGCCGGCCTCATGGCGGAGGCGGGGCTCGTCCGGGTCGCCCGCCACCCCCTGATGTTCGGCATCTGCTACCTGTACCTGGGCTGGAAGCCGGACAACCCGTCCTGAAGACCGCGTCCCGAATCGAGACCTTCGCCCAACCGTCCATTTTGTCGTTTCGACCGGCCGACTTGTCATCCCGACCGAAGGGAGAAATCTTCAAGAAACGGCATCCTTAGGATTTCACGTCCCTCGCGCTCCCCGAAATGACAGAATGCAAAGGTACCGCATCACCGTCTCCGGGCACCACGCGCGCCCGATCTTCGATTGACACGGGCCGGGCTTTGGCCTATGGTTCCGGGGACAACCCTTTGCACCGCACGGACGGGAGCCCCGGTGCGGCGCACCTCTAACCTTCAACCGGATCCAGGAGGTTCGAGATGACGGAAGCGACCCAGCAAGCGTTAAGCGGCCTGCGTGATCTCTCCATGCTCAAATGGTACGTGATCCCCCTGATGGCCATCGTCTTCTACGTCTACACCCGTGAAATCAAGGAGGCGAAAAGGACCGGGGACTGGAACGCCGTCCTCGCCGGCCTGACGGTCTTCGGCGCCGATTTCTTCAACGAGACGTGGAACGGCTGGGTCCTGCACTTCACCCAGCGCTCCGCCTTCTGGACGACGCCCGGGGACACCGCCCTGCGGACGACGGTCGGCTGGAACATCGAGATCATGTTCATGTTCCTGCTCCTCGGGATCATCTACACCCACACCCTGTCGGACAGCCGCAAGGAGCGGATCCTGGGCCTGCCCGAAACGTGGTTCTGGGCGATCGGCTACAGCGTCTTCTGCGTCTTCATCGAATGCGTGCTGAATGTCGGCGGACACCTGGTCTGGGAATACCCCTTCTGGTTCCTGTCGTTCAAGGGAATCTGGCTGATCTTCTTCATCGGCTATTTCCAGTTTTTCTGCTACGCCATCCTGGTCATCAGCCGCAGGACGATGCGGGCCAAACTGACGATCGTGGGGGTGATCTACGCCGTCCCGGTCATCATGAACGTGCTCGCGCTGGGCGTCTGGGGCTGGACCTATTGAGCGTCCGGCACGTGCGCGGCGCCTTCCCCGGGACTCAGTAGATCCCGGCCTCGCACCCGCCGGACAGGACGCCCCCGAGTTCGCGGCACTGCGCCAGAACGTCCCCGGTCAGCTCCCCCCGGGCGATGACCGGGTCGTAGACCTTCCGGAACGTGTAGCCCAGGGCGATCCGCTCGACGGCCTGGAGCGCGCCGCGGCCGTCGTTCCCCGCGCTGATGAAGACGACGTAGGGTTTCCGGAAGACCTTGTCCTGCGCGGGGTAGAAGGTCCGGTCGAAGAAGTCCTTGACCATGCCCGACATGTAGCCGAAATTCTCCGGGGTCCCGATGGCGATTCCGTCGGCGTCGATCAGGTCCCGGAGTCCGGCCTCCCCGGCCCGCTTCAGGGTCACGCGGGCATGCTCGATTTCAGCGGCCCCCTCGGCCACCGCGCGGGCCATGGCCTCCGTACGACCCGTCTGCGAATGATAAACGACCAGTATGTTCGCCATCGGCGCCTCCTCCCGTCCGGGCTTCGTCCGCGTCCGTTATACACGATTCTACCCCCGGAAGTCACCTCCGTTCTGCCCGGCGCAGGCGTCCGCCTCCGCTGAAATCGGAGCGCCCCCGCGGAACCGCGCTCTCTAGAGGACGCTTTTCCGCGCGGAGCGTCGCGGCAAAAAGGGGTTGACCGCCCCCGCCCCTTTTGGTTAGAATCCGGCCCAGGCTTCCGCATGAAGGAACGTCTCGAGGGATTCCGGAAGAACAAGGGTTTCAGGAGGTTTGACCATGCCCACATATGAATATCGCTGCGAGGCCTGCCAGCGCAAGTTTTCGCTGACCCTCTCCATCTCCGAGCGGGACCGGGGGAAGATCGTCTGCCCGAAATGCAAGAGCAGAAGGGTCCGCCAGCAGATTTCCAGCTTCACGGCCAAGACCAGCCGGAAAAGTTGAGCCGGCAACGACACGCCCCACCGGCGCCGCGGGCGCGAGCCCTGGGGAAGACGGTTGTGCAATCCTGGACGGAACAGCTCAGGCACCCGGTCAACACCCTGCAGCGACTCGAACAGTTCATCGAAACGACGCCCGGCGAGCGGGAGGCGATCGCGACCCTGAAGACGGTCTGGGGGACGACGCCCCACTTCGCCTCCCTCATGGACCCCCGCGATCCCGCCTGCCCGATCCGCCGCCAGGTCGTCCCCTCCCTGGCGGAGCGGGAGAACCGCTACGGACGGCCCGACTTCCTCGCCTGGGTGGAACAGGGGGCCGAGGCCACGCCCCCCTGCATCCTCAAGGCGTATCCGGACCGCGTCGTTTTCCTCGCCTCCGATCGCTGCGCGAGCTACTGCCGCCACTGCTTCCGGCGGGACCTGATCCTGTGCCCGGGGCGCCGCCCGCGCCTGGACCGCGAAGAGGGCCTGCGCTGGCTCCGAGAGCACACGGAAATCCGGGACGTGCTCGTCTCCGGCGGCGACCCGTTCCTCCTCCCGGACGCGGAAATCGACCACCTGGTCCGCAAGCTGCGGGAGATCCCCCACATCACCCTGATCCGGATCGGCACGCGCACCCCCGTCGTCCTGCCGCAACGCATCTCGCCGGGGCTGATGAAGATCCTTCGCGGCTTTCACCGGGTCCCGATCTGGATCAACCTGCAGTGCAACCACCCCCGGGAGATCACCGAACCGATGGCCCGCGCCGTCTACGATCTTCTGTCCTGCGGGGTGAGCGTGGGGAATCAGGCGGTCCTGCTGCGCGGGATCAACGACGACGCGGAGACGTTCCGCGAACTCCACCGGCGGCTCCTGACCATCCGGGTCAGGCCTTACTACCTGTTCTACTGCGATTTCGCGCCCGGGATCGATCATTTCCGGACGCCGCTCGAAAAGGGGGCGGAGCTGATCCGGGACGCCCTCCAGGGGCAGATCACCGGCCTGGCCCAGCCCCACTACGTCGTCTCGACGAATATCGGCAAGATCCCGATTCAGGCGCGTGAGCACCGGTCCCGCGCTGGCCGCACCGCCCGAACCTGCCGGCTGCGCAACGCGGAGGGGAAGACCGTGACCCTGCCCAAGATTCCGGACTGAACGGCCGGGGGATCCCGATGATCCAGAGGTATCTGACGGCGGCGCTGGCCGCGCTTTTTCTTCTGGCCGCCGCACCGGTCCGGGCGGACGACGACCCGGCCGCGCGCGTCGTGCGCGACCCGACCCTCGCCTACCGCAAGACCTTCCGCGTCGCGGCGACGCCGGAGACCTGGAACCGGATCCTGGACCATCCCTACCTGATGACCCAGCTCTGGACCCAGTACCGGTTTCAGCCCGCCTACCGGGTGACCCGGTCCGGAGCGGACCTCCATGTGGTGGATCCCTCGGGCATCACCGGCGATCTGAGGCCGCTCCCCGCTTCCGGCGTCTCCCGGGCGTTCTACGGGGCGGGGTCATTCCACCACTGGGCGATCCCGTCGTTTTTCAGCGCCGAGGGCGTGGTCGCTTTTGAGTGCAAATTGGAGGGGGACGGGCTCGCCGGAGAGGCGAAGATCTTCATGCGGGGCAGCAACGGAATTTCACGGTTGGCGATGCGCCTCTTCTCCGCGCTGCTCCTGCGCCACATCGACCGCCGCTTCACGAGCAACCTCAACGACACGAAGAAAATCATCCACGATATCGTCCACGATCCCGGCCGAGTCCGGAACCGGCTGGCCGGCCCGCTCCGGGACGATTTCGACCGGATGGTCGCGCCACCGTGAACCGGCACGGACGAATTTAACCGGTCTCGTCGCCGAAGCCACACCGAGTTCACCCTGGCCAGACTGTGCGGCCAGAATCCCCTTGACACACCCGATCCCCCTTCATATAGTCGCCGGCGAGGAAGCACCCTCGTCTCGGCTCAAGATCATCCCATCTTTCACAGAGGATCCCATTCCACACGGAGGAACATCGTATGCATTTTGACCTGACCGACGAACAACAGGCCCTGCGAAAAAGAGTTGCTGAATTTTGCGCCCGCGAGTGCCCCGCCGATTTCGAGACGTCCCTGGACCAGACCGATGCGTCCCCGGAGAGGCTCTACCGGGCCATGGCCGGCGAGCGATTCTTCCGGAATCCCTTTCCGGCGACCTACGGCGGGGCCGACGGTACCATTCTGGATGTCGTCCTCACCGCCGAGCAGCTCGCCGCAAGCAGCTATACCGCCGTGAACATGTATCTGGTCAATGTCGTCTTTGCGGGCATGACCCTCTTCAACTGCGGGACCGAGGCGCAGAAGGTGGAGTATCTCCCGCGGCTGCTCGACGGCGATCTCAGGTTCTGCTTCGCCCTGACGGAGCCGGAAGCCGGTTCGGACGCGCGCTCCATCCGGACCACCGCGGTCCGGCGGGGCGACGACTTCATCCTCACCGGGACAAAATACTGGACCACGGGCGCCACCCTGTCCGATTACATCCTGACCGTGGTGCTTTCCGGCCGGGAGGACGACGCGTCGAAACCGATGAGCGTTTTCATCGTCCCGACGACGTCCGCAGGGCTGACGATCAGGCCCATCCCGAAGCTGGCTGGCAACGCCTATCCATCGTGCGAGGTGACCTACGATTCCACGAAAGTCTCCGCGCAGCAGATCCTCGGCGGACCGGAATGGCTGAACAACGGACTTCTCCAGATCTTCAAGACGGCGGATCTCGAGCGCATCTGCGTTGCCGCCAGCTGTCTGGGGGGCGCCGAAACCATTCTCAGGGAATGCGTGGAGTTCTCGAAGACCCGTCTGCAGTTCGGCAAACCGATCGTCAAGTTTCAGGCCATCCAGCATACCCTGGCGGAGATGGCGACCCGGATCGAAGCCATGCGGTGGATGACCTACCAGGCGGCCTGGATGAAGTCCATGGAGAAGGACTGCTTCAAGGAAATCTGCATGGCGAAGCTCTTCTGTTCCGAAACGCTGAACGACCTTTCCAGAAAAGGCATGCAAATCTTCGGCGGCCGGGGCTATGCCATGGAGCACCGGATGCAGCGGTACCTGCGGGAAAGCTACCTCTCGCTCTACGCCGGCGGGACCTCGGAGATCCAGAAAAATATCATCTCCAGATTTTTGTAGAATACCCCGCCGGATCGCCATCGCCCGGAACGAACGGCGCCCCGTGCGATGCGGGCGTCAGGGCGTGACGATGGGAAACGTCCCGGGCGCTTTTTCGATCAGGCTGAAAAAGCGGATCAGGTCGATCCTGCTGCCGGTGATCCGGAAGTCCTTGCTCATCAGGGTGTCCCTGACGCCGGCGGTACCGGCCACCATCCTGATGAAGATCTCTTTGGTCAGGGTCAGGGTCGCGTTGGCAGTTGCGGATGGCGCGGCCTTCTTGTGGTGCAGCACCGCGTTCTCGATCCAGAGCACGAAGGATTCCCGGGTATCGGAAAACACCAGATTGATCCTGAGATTTTTTCCCTCCGCGTCCGGGCCGTTGAGACTTGCGGCCATCGCGTCAAGGAAATACTCGACCGGCGTTTGCATGAGCATGTCGATCGCGTAGCTGCGATCAACGCCCGTCTTCGGCGGTCCGTTCCGCAACTCGGCCGCCGCGGTCAGATAGCTGTTGCGCCAGGTGGCCGCTTCGGACATGTAACCCATCTGGTCGTAGGTTCGCGCCAGCAATCGGGCGGCGGGCCTGTTACCGGGCTCGGCAAACACGACCTGGTTCAGCAATTCGGCGGTCCAGCGGTAGTCTCCCTTGTCGAACGCGTCCTGCGCCGCCGCTATGGCCCTGTCGGCGCCGCCAATCAGTGCGATGTAGCGCCTGGCCGATTCCTCGGGCGGCAACGGATTCAGGTGCGCCGGATTGCCGTCGTAAAAGCCCATGTAGAACTGATAGACCGCCTTGACGTTGTGGCGCAGATCGCCATAGTAGCCGCGGCTGGCCAGGTAGGTCTCAAGAGACCTGGGCAGCTTGATCCTGTCGGCGATTTCGCGCGGCGTGTAGCCGGCGTTGATGAGACGCACCGTCTGGTCATGGGTATACTTGTAAACATCGCGATGCTTGGTGATGAACTCGGCGATGCGCGCCCGGCCCCAGATCGGCCAGTTGTGCTGTGCGAAAAACACCTCGGCATCGGCGGTCTGCTCCAGGGCCTGATCCAGATAGGTTGCCCAGCGAAGGGAATCGCGCACCTTGGCGCCGCGCACCGGCAGGAGGTTGTGGATGGTGTGCTGGAGAATTTCAGCGCCGCAATACGCCTTCCTGCCCGGGAGCAGGAACGTCATTTCAGCGGGCGCCTCTGTGTTCGGCACGTTGAAGAAGACGAACGGCACGCCGTCGATGACCAGGCTCTCCCTTGGCTGCCGGATGATCCGGGTCGGTTGAAGGATCCCGAAGTTGCCATAGGCCACGTTCTTGCCCAAACCGGTATCGACCAGGCCTCTGGGGGAGCGCTCGAGATTCTTGCCGAACTGGTACATGGACCGGCGCACCATCGCGACGCCCACCATGATGTATTCGCTGGTGGCCTCCTCCACGAAGCCATCGGGGACGATCACGGGAACCTTGCGTCTGGAGGCCTCCTGAGGCGAAATCACGCCCAGAACACCGCCGAAGTGGTCCCCATGGCTGTGCGTAAAAATGATCGCCGAAACCGGTTTATCGCCCAGATGTTTGCGGGCGAAGGCAATCGCCGCCGCCCCGGTTTCTCGACAGGTCAACGGATCGACCACGATCCACCCGGCGTTGCCCTCGATCAGGGTCATGTTGCCGATATCAAAACCGCGTATCTGGTAGATCCCATCCGTCACCTTGAACAGGCCGACTTGGGCGTTGAGAATGGCGTGCCGCCAGAGGCTCGGATTGACCGCCACCGGCGCCTTGCCTTCCACAAAATTGAAGGCATCGAAATCGATCACCACGTCGCCCTTTGCGGTCATGATTTTCCCGGCGGGCCGGGCGATAAAACCGCGCCTGGCCTCTTCGAAATCGCGTGGGTCGGCAATGTCGAGGGACTTGGCGACCTCTTCGTTGAACGTCGCCGTGACCCTCGTGGCCTCACCCGCCCCGTCTCCGACGGTGGAATCCTTGCCGCACCCCGCGAGGATTGCCATGAATGCAAGAAACATGATGAGAAACGATATTTTTCGCATTTGTCGCCCGGCCTCCTTTCCTGATGTGTTGACTGTGCCGTAGAAGGACCGTTTCGGCCATGCCGGAAACGGATAAGAGACGTCTTCGGTTCCCACCATAGCCTATCCCTCCGTACCTGGATCTCACAGCACGATTAAAGGCCCCCCGACGGGTACAGCATAAAAGGGGATGGCAAGGATCGGGAAAAGGTTCCCGTGATCAGGATCATTCTATCACACAGATTCCCGGCGGCGAAAAATTCTTTGTGCCCTGTCGCGGGCGTTCCGTAATAAAATATCTTCTTGACTTTACCATTCATTCGGGGCACATGAACAGCAATCGGATAAGGCATCGTCAAAAGGTTAACAACCGATCCAGACCCTTTTTGTAAGGGTGATGCCATGGAGCAATGATTGAAACCCCGTATCTTGGAAGAGAGCGGGGTTTCGTGTTTTGATATTGAAAGAGGAAATCGTCGTTCACTGTGTCTTGAACTCAATATGAACCAGAGCGGGAGGGGGAATGAGATGAAGAGACTACTGGGGTATGGGTTGATCGTTGTCGTCGCCGCTTTCATCCTGCTGGCGGCATTTTACTTCCTTTTCCCGGAATCTGTGTTCAAGTTTGCGGTCGATGCACAGCGCCGTTCCGCCGATCTCGTCAAGAAGGAGGTTCAAGTCGACGATCACCGGATCGTCTACCTGGAAGGGGGAAAAGGAGAAACGGTCGTCCTCCTCCACGGATTCGGCTGCAACAAGGACTTCTGGACGGCGTTTGCCAAGTATCCGAAGGGCTACCACTGGATTATCCCCGACCTCCCGGGGTTCGGTGAAAGCTCACAGGTGCCGACAGACCGTTACGACAGGGAGAGCCAGGTGGAGCGCATCGACCGGTTTGTGAAGGTGCTGAAGCTCGACAAATTCCACATGGCGGGAAATTCACTGGGAGGCGCAATCACCGCAACCTACGGAGCGAAACACCCGGAGAAGGTTCTGACGCTCGCCCTGTTGGACACGTCCGGAGTCCCATCTCAAAAGAAGACCGAGTTTGTCATGGAACTGGAGAAGGGCAATAATCCGTTGCTGCCCCAAAACATGGATGAATTTGATAGGCTCATGTCATTGGTTTACGTCAAACCCCTCCCAATGCCTTCATCTTTCAAGAAAATCCTGGCCGCAGATTGGTTTGCCCACAGGGAGTTCAACAAGAAGATATGGGACGAATGCCAGCCGTTTAATGCTTCTAAATATTCTTTGCTACCGATCCTGCCCATGATTCAGGCGCCTGTCCTGATCCTATGGGGAGATCAGGATAAATTATTCGATGTCGGGAGCGTTGCGTCCCTGGAAAAGAATCTGAAGAATTACAAGACGGTTATCCTGAAGGACACGGGGCATTGCCCGATCATGGAGAAGCCTGAAGAAACGGCGAAAGCCTATATGGATTTTTTGAAGGAAAAAATTTGAAGGTCCTTAACGTAGAGATATTGAATGAAGGGGGCCAGAATCCTGAGCGTAACTTATAAACCGCCGCCCATTAATTCACTCCAGGAGGACACCCATGAAAAGCTTCATGGACAAAACCATCAAACCTTTGTTAGTCATTGCCGGACTGGGCACTGCCGCGGCAGGTCTAATCGCATTTTTACCCCAATTTGCCCTCCAGAATATTCTAAAGCTTCCATTCGTTGAAGACTACACGATCATCGCCCAGCATTGGGGCATGATGGTATTATTGATCGGCATCTTCATGATCATATCCGCGTTTAAGGTCGCCTGGCGCATTCCCGTTCTGATCTACAGCGCCGTCGAAAAGGCTTTTTTCGTATTCCTTTATCTCTTCAACGCATGCCGTCCATTCTCTGCAGGTTTCCAGGGGGCCGCCATTATGGATGGCATAATCGTCCTATACCTGCTTTTATATTTCTGGACCCTTCGCCAGAGATAAATAAAATCCAGATGTCAAGGCGGTTACGATCTTTCAAGCGTATAGATTGTTATGTTTCTTCCCGAAAGCGAGTATGAAGTATTACGGGCGTGGACATCCACATTTAGCCTCCAAGGAGGTTGATCTGACTATCTTGAAGCTTTTGTGTTTTATGATTCAGTAAAAAGTATGGATAAAAAAGTCAATTTTTCTCTGGTAAATTTTTGGCTTTGACTAAGGAAGAGTCAAAGTATCCATTGATTCATGATTATTCCTGCGTTACTGACTTTAAATCCATGAAAAGGAGGGTAATTGCATGGGATTCGTAAAGACCTTTGGGGAAATCATGACCAACACGCGGGCGACTGCCGACTTCTATGATGCCGAAATGCTCCTGATCTTCTGGGAGACCAGATCCGAGATTGTTGCTAAACTTCTTCCCGCACCGCTTAAACCGGCGGCGATACCCCTTGCCATGGCCTTTGTGGCCTGGTACCCGTCGACCAATTTTGATGTCACATATCACGAGAGCGCCCTGTTTGTTCGTGCCGGATACAACGGCGAGGAAGGCAACTATTGCCTTTCCATGCCCGTGACCAGTGATATGGCCATGGCCGCCGGACGCGAATTCTACGGATTTCCCAAAAAGATGGCGAACATTCATTTTTCCTGTACCGGGAACACGGTTCAAGGGTGGACCGAGCGTCGGGGTGTCCGGTTTATGGAGGTCACGTCCAAGCTCACGGGAAGGTGCAACGACGAAGCATTCCGGCAGGTTCTGGAAGGCATGTACGATGCAGACGGGTCGATGAAGGGGCTATCCTATAATTTCAAGCATTTCCCGGCTCCCGAGGGTGGAGCATTCGACTACCCTCCCCGGCTTGTAAGGCAGGAAACCCTGTTCAGGCCAAAAGAGAGGATTTTCGGAGAGGCTTCAATTATCTTGAAGGAATCCGCCTACGACCCCTGGTCAGAGGTGGAAGTGGTAAGGATGCTCGGCGCCATGTACATGAAAGGCGACAATTCAATGTTGGAAGGCAAAGTGGTCGCCGAAGTCGATTTCCTGAAGTTTGCGCCGTATGCCTTCCTGAAGTGGGATATGAAGTAATGCGGGAGCCAACGAGTCCCCAATCGTGGTCGATATAATGCCACGCCACTCTATACGAAGGAGGCGCCATGGATCAGGAGAAGACGATTCGTACCTACAGGGATGCGGTAGCCATTGTCACCGGTGGAGCATCGGGTATTGGCCGGGCGGTCAGCGAAGAATTGGTGAAGCGTGGCTGCGAGGTGGTCATCGCTGATCTTCAGGTCGACTTGGCAGAAGAGATCGCCTCAAAGCTGAGTTTATCGGGTGGCAAGGCGACAGCGGTAACGATAGATGTCACGAATTATTCCGCAATAGATCAGCTAGTCCGCAATACGGTTCAGCGTACGGGCCGTCTGGACTACATGTTCAACAACGCGGGGATTGGTATTGGAGGCCAGGTCATTCACTACGGTATCGAGGACTGGAACTATATCGTGCAAGTTAATCTCAACGGGGTTATCAATGGGGTTCAAGCAGCATACAAAGTCATGGTGGCGCAAGGGTTCGGACATATCGTTAACACGGCATCAATGGCGGGACTCATCCCCAACCCTGGAGGAGTAGCGTACGCGACAACCAAACACGCCGTAGTTGGACTTTCAAAGTCCTTACGAGTTGAAGCAGCGTGCCTGGGCATACAGGTCAGCGTTATTTGCCCTGGTGTTATCCGTACACCCATTTTGGAAGGAGGAGGGAAGTTCGGCCGCATGCTTTTTTATATCCCTCCCGAAACGGTAAGCCGCATGTGGGAAAGATTCAAACCCATGCCGCCAGGGCTGTTTGCCGAAAGAATTCTTGACGCGATTGCGAAGAACAAAGCTGTAATCGTTGAGCCCTCATGGTGGAAATGGATTTGGTGGATTAACCGCCTTTCTCCTTCTCTTGGAACAACTCTCGCCCAAAAACGCTTCCAAGCTGATGTGAACGCACTAACCGCAGGGCAAGAGAATGCATCATCCAAGTAACCCGATTCAAATGCCATCACGTTAAAAGCGGAATGGCCGTGATTTATCTTATCGTGCTTTCGGTCCGTAACGTTTATTCCAGTTAAATTGTCATGTCTGAACTGTTGCAGGCGAACTCGCTATCGCACCCCCGCTGCTCCATTTCCAAGAATTCATTAAGCCCATTCCCAGTCAGATAAAAGCCCGGCTGGCCGGGCAGGGCACTCCCGGATCGGGGATGACAAATGCACATCTTCAGAGAATTGGTTTCCGTCACCGATAAAACGATCCTCGTTGTAGATGACGAGGAAGATTTCTGTCATTTAGTCAAGCTCAATCTGGAGACAACCCATCACTCCAAAGTCCTGACGGCTTACAACGTTCGAGATGGGATCGACATGGCGATCCTGGATTTCAGCCAGCGCCAGGGAATCAGCATGGGAACCCCCTGCTGATATTCCCGGTATTTTTCTCCAAACTCGCGCACCAGTTTCCGCTCCTCCAGAATGGAACCGATAACGAAATAGGCGCTGATGACCATGTTGATGAGGATCGTCGATACACTCAGATCACTGGTCCAGACGATCAGGATACCGCCCAAATACCAGGGGTGGCGGATGAGACGGTGAATGCCCGACGCGACAAGGTCATTGTGATCGGCGAGGGAGTGTCCCGACCTTCCCGCCCTGATTTGAGCGATCCCCCAAAACTGTGCCCCGCTGTAATGTCGGCCGCCGGAAATGAACAAATAAATGCTTGTCGCCATGAGCAGGAGTTGGAAGATCACCATGGGCCCCTCCCATCGAAAAACGTACACCTGCCTGAGGGTGTGGGAATAATACAGAAGGGGGATCAGGGTCGAGATAGACACGAAATTGTAAAACAGGCGGTAGTAGCGAAAACCGTCACCGATCTGTCTTTTTACGTATTCCGTCACAGATATCGAAATGAGAGCGCTGTGAAGAAAACACCAAAGAACCCAGGCCAGGACGACGCTGAGCTCGTGCAGGGTTATATCCATTGCCTGTGGCTCCTTTCGAGACAGGACCGGTCCCGAAGACCGGTCCTGTCTACATCAGATCTTCTGCGCCGGTGCACCTTTCCCACAGCATGCCTGATCGGCCCCTGAACGGCCCTTGCTGAAACAGGCCGAGAGCATCTCCATTTTGCTGCCGCAGAATGACATCATTTTTTTCTGAATTTCCTTTCTGGCCTCATCCGACAGGTCATGGCCTGTGCACGGGCACATCGCGGCCATCTTTTCGATGATCCTTTGACGCTCCTCCTCCGGCATCCCCTTCATGCAGCCTTCCATCATCTTACCCAACATCGTTTCCATTTCGTGCCTCCCTATTTTGTTAAAGGTTCATTCTTTTTGATAACAGGATCACGTCTCAAACCCTTGTAGACCATGCAGGCTCCGCACAAAACGACCATCACAGGCCAAAAGTATACACTTTGCAGCCAGCTGAAATCGAAAATCCCCGCTCTCGCACCCAGCCAGAGGAGGCCTAAAGAGATCAGCAGAAGCCCTATTCCCAATTTGGCGGCTGGATTCCCGCGATGGCCCCAGGGACCACAACACAGATGGCCGGCATTCCTATACCCTTCTTGACGAACTGACATGATTCTTCCTCCTTGGCTGTTTTGATTCCATCCTCTTTCGTGTTTCCCCTTGACGCTTCCCCTTCATCCTTACAGAGCTGAAGAATAGAATTGAATTTTCATTCTTATATTTCTATGTATCTCGAAATATAAAATATACACGAATTTCTTTTTTGTCAAGTGATATTTCTACAACTATGATAAGCTCTTGTTATTGAAGGTTATTATCGCTTGTTGATGGGTCTGATAAGGATGGGCTGATGCTGTGACAGGGCACAACACGGACGACTTGAGATTGTGGGAAGGCATCATCCGATATCAGGACTTCCGATCACCCGTGAGATATGTCACCATCATCCTGATGGTTTCTTCCACGGGCTGTCAGCGGATCATCTGCCCCTGCCTTTCGCAGCGGACAAGGCCGGCGTTGCGGAGCTCCTTGATGTGATGGGAAATCGTCGACAGGGAGATATCAAACTTGCTGGCCACACCACAAACACCCGGACGCATGTCTTCATTCAGGGACGTCTGCCCCAACCCCAGACGAATCTGCTCAAAAACCCTCAACCGCGTTTCATTAGACAGGGCCTTAAAGGCAGCAACGACGCGCTCCGTGTCTATTTCCGGTTTTCCACCACTCTTCTTTTGGGACATCGCAATCCTCCTTCCCGGGCAGACGTCATTTTGATGTTCATATCATTATCGAACAATATCATTCTTTTTGCCGGGCGTCAATAAAGAATGGGCGGATATGAAGTGCCCTCAAAACTTCGCCTCGATCCAATCGAACAGGACCCCATGGAAAAGATTCATCGCTCCCTGCTGGCAATGCTCATGCCCGCCCTCCTGTTCCGTAAAGACCCGCGTGGTCACACTCCGGGCATGGGTCAGCGCGTTTTTGAATTTCTCCACCTGTTCCACCGGGAAAAAATGATCTCTTTCTCCGGCCGTGATCAACACGTCGCAGGTAATCTTGGGGGCCTCGTCCGCCAGGCTGTATCGGCCGAATCGTTCGATAACGTCGGTGGGCTGTTTCGCGCCCAGGGTCCATTCCGCGTTGTGAATCCCCCAGCGAAGCCCCGGGTCGGATTTCATTTTCATGGCCATCAGCCAGTTCACAATACCGGTGTGTCCACCGTTATACAGGCGTTTAATCAGGCCCGGCATCTGCCGCAACGCCGCCTCCTGAAAGTCAAAGCACACGTTGTGAGCCACCACGCCGTCGATTCGGCGGTCGAAGGCCGCCGCCCGGGGAGCCAGGTATCCACCGAGGCTGACGCCAACCAAAACGATGTGCCTGGGGCGACCGTGTTTTTCAATAAAACGGTCCAGCACCGCGCCGGTCGGCTTTTCCCATTCGGGCGTAAACTGAAGGCCGTATTCCCGCAACGCCTCCCCCTGGCCCGGCCCGGCGAAGGTCAGGCACGAATAGCCCCTTTCCAGGGCGGCCGCGACAATGAAAAAATACATTTCCTCCTGGGTGGAATCGTACCCGCCGTGGGCCACGATCAACGGCTTGGCCTCGGACCCTTTCCCCCCCGGGTAATACATCGCCTTCAACCTGGCGTTCCCGTAAGGCACGTCAAGAATTTCATGCTCGATCTCCAGGCTGTTCAAACCCTCTTCGAACACCGCCACGCTACGGTGGAACACGGCCAATCGGCGCTTGTCCTGCGGGTGAAGAAAGAATTCGGCCGTGCGGTAATAATTGGCCGCCCTCAACAGGGCCTTGCCCCTGCTGACGGGGTTGTTGAATCTCCGGGCCTGCTCTTCGACCCGGCGAGCCATCGCATCCCAACCCAAAAACCAGGCCTCGTCGTCCCCCTCGCGCACGTTCCGGATCGCGGCCAGCACCTCGCCGGCCTCGGCCCCGCCGTACACGCCCTCCCCAAGGGTGCGAAGCACCTCGTAGTTGTAGGTCTGATTCTCAAACCAGCGGATATCCGCTTTTGTAGACGGATACCAGTAAACCGCCAGACCCAGGATCAAAACCACCCCCACGATGAGCCATGGATATTTACGCATACACCACCCCCTGGACATTAAGATGGTTCATCATTAAAGCCTGCTCAGCCGTTGGCACCGTGTGAAATGGAATGCCTTCTCAAGTGAGGTATGAGCGCTTGCATCACCTCCTTTTCATCAAATCTGTCCTCATGAAGATCAGGTTCCCGGGTAATACGAAGATCGTTCACGTGACACCTGTACTACCACATACAGCCGTAAAATCAATTGATTCTCCCAAAAGGAGTCCTGCATTCCGTTCGAAAGGGGGCAGAGGGCTTCATGTTGAGGCATAATTTCAGGAGCCGTCCCACACGACGTGACGCCAACGGCGGGAGGGTTTTTCAAACCGGACCTATGATGTCTCACGGACATCGGGTCAATTTCCCGTTGACAAGCGAAATTTCCTGCCCTATACACGTACCCGAAGTTTTGTCCCGCCAGCGTCTTCCGCTTCGCTCTACCGAGCTGTGCCGGGCGTATACGCCTCCGCCACACCGGGCGTCTTCCAGGGGAGCAGGTGTCCGAAAGGACACAAGACAACCCTTTCTATCCTCACACCATCCTTTCCTTAACGCCGGTTTCAAGGGCTGGAGAAAGAAGGCAAAAGCTTTCAGGACACAGTCATCAGACCATGAATCATCCAGCGTCCATGATCGGGAGAAAGCGGTTTACCCAACTCACAGCAGAATGATCTTCACGAAAAAAGGGAGGGAGGTTCGATTATGTTTAAGAGGCCCAGTTTAAATATTGTCGATTGCATTCTCTTCAATGCAAAGTTTCGGGGGAATCACACGGCGTTTATCTGCGGCGAGCAGCGCATCAGTTGGAAGGAATTCAACAGGTACACCAACAGGATCGCCAATGCCCTGGTCAAATCCGGACTCAGGAAAGGCGAAAAGGTCAGTTTGCTGTGCCTCAACAGCATTGATGCCATCGCGGTTTTATTCGGGACCATGAGGGCTGGCGGAGTGATTGTCCCCCTCTCATTGCTTCTCACCCCCCAAATGGTTGCTTCCCTCACCAAGGATGCGGGCTCCCGATTCTTCTTCGCAGATTCATACTTAAAACCCCTGGCCGATTTTGCCTTCTTGGAGATCGACACGATTCCGAAGGCAAACCGAGTTGCGATGGGATTTGAGGATGAAAGATACACACCGCTGCAGGCGTTCATGGAAGACGCCTCGGAAGAACTGCCCAATGTCACGTTGGATGACGACGATGAGGCCTGCATCATCTACTCATCCGGCACGACCGGAACACCCAAGGGTATTATCCATACGCACCTGTCAAGAACGATGTTCGCTCTTTCCATGACGATATCCACCGGCGCCATACAGGCTTCAACGGTCATGATTGCCACCACGCCGCTCTTTGCCAATACCTTCTGGGGAACGATCATGCCCACCATGTTTGCCGGTGGGGCAACCGTCATGATGACCATGTTCACACCGGGAGGCTTCCTGGAAGCCGTTCATAAAGAGCGAGGGAACATGGCCATGATGGTCCCGACGCAGTTCCAGGGAGTCCTCGACCATCCCGATCTGAACAAGTACGATCTTTCCAGCCTTACCCTGCTGGCCTGCGCGGGCGCTACATTGCCCGTGCCTCTCAAGAAACGGATCATTGACAAGTTCGGAAAAATCCTCGTCGAAGCTTACGGAATAACCGAAGGGATCGCCACGGGGATCCCCCCGGAATATGTCCTGGAGAAACCGACTTCCGTCGGCATTCCCGTATTCGGCGCAGATGTAAAAATCATCGATGATAACGGGAAAGAGCTCATGTCTGGGGAAGTCGGTGAGATTATCGGATATTCACACTGGTTCATGAAGGGCTATCACAATAATCCTCAAGCCACCGCGGAGATGGTCTGGCTTGATGAGTGTGGCCGGACCTTCATCCGGACAGGCGATATGGGACGCCTTGACGAAGACGGCTTTCTTTATATTGTCGACCGCAAGAGAGACATGATCGTATCGGGCGCTCTCAACGTCTTCGCCATCGATATCGAAAACGTCCTGCGCGAGCATGAAGAGGTTAAGGATGTGGCGGTTATCGCGATCCCTCATGAAAAATGGGGAGAAACCCCCCTGGCTTTAGTGATTCGCCAGCCGGGGGCGAAGAGGACGGCGGAAGAGATCATGGAATGGGCGAATGCGAGACTGGCAAAGTATCAGCGCATCAGGGCCGTGGAGTTCAGGGAAGAGGACTTCCCCCGCAACGCCCTGGGAAAGGTCCTCAAACGTGTGCTCCGCGAACCCTACTGGAAAGATCATTCCTAGAGATTGATCACGCAACATCGATAGAGGATGTCTTGTAAGGAGAATTTATGGATGAAAATATTTGGAAGAACGCCGCGCAGGCAACCATCAACGCGGGGAGCATCCCCTTTCCTGTGACGAATACCGTGATTGATTTGTTGCAGACCATCATGGATGAAAAAGAGGCGGCGTTTATCAACATCTTCACAAAACCTCTGAACATGAAGGAGATCCAAGAAAAATCCGGCATGGATGATGAAAGCCTGAATCAGATGTTAAGCAACCTGATGTATCATGGAATCATCACCGGGATCCCCAGCAAAAACACCGGCGTTGTGGTGTACCGACTGATGGCCCCGGTGCCGGGGATATTTGAATTCACCATGATGCGCGGCAGGACAACCGAGAAAGAAAAGAAGCTCGCCGGATTGTTCGATCATTTATTCAATGAACTGAAAGACATGGTCCAGGACAACTACGATCCCGTCATGGAGTATCTTAAAAATACCACCCCACTGACCCGAGTGGTTCCTATTGAAGAGGAAATCAAACGGGAACATGATGATGTCATCCCTTATGACGACGTAAAAAAGATCATCGACAAATTTGACACGATCGCCGTTTCCACCTGTTACTGCCGTCATGAAAAGGATCTTATCGGCAAGCCGTGCCGTGTCACCAAGGACAAGGAAAATTGCATGAGCTTCGGTCAGACGGCCGAGTTTGTCATAAAATACGAGTTTGGAAAGCGGATATCCAAGGCAAAGGCCTTCGAGATCATGGAGAAGGCGCAGGAAGAGGGGCTGGTGCACAAGGCATTTCATATGAAACAGGACGTCGCCCATGATGAATACGGAATCTGCAATTGCTGCAAATGCTGCTGTGGCACCTTCCAATTTTACTATCTGGGAGGGGCTCCGATGCAAACCTATTGTTCACATCTGGCCCAGGTCAGCCCGTCGGATTGCTCCCTCTGTGGAATATGCGAGGAGATGTGCCCGATGGAGGCGATAAGACTCAACGATGTTGCTGCAATCGTCGATAAAGATAAATGCATCGGCTGTGGCGTTTGTGCGCATCAATGCCCCGCTGCTGCCATACAGATGTTGAGAACCGGCGTAAGGAATGTTTTTATACCGCCTGCCAGGAGATCATAATGCCATTTGGCGGTGTGCTCGGGATCTATCGATTTCTTTTCCCCCATCCGAATCCCTTCAGCGTCTTCCACGTTCTGATCGATCCGGTCGCCGCGCCATGCTGCATCATTCTCCTGATTCACGTTAGCAAAGAGGTCACGAAATGAAACAAAAGAAAGCCTGTTTGATGGGTGCGTTGATCCTGATATTTGCTTTAGCACAGTCCGCATTGGCATCACCGGTGGGCATCGTGACGCATATTGAGGGGAATGTGGACATCATCAGGAAGAACCTGCCTGCCACAGAAGCACTCCTGCTCGGGAAATCCGTCATGGTGGGCGATATCGTTAGAACCAAAAAGAACAGCAAAGCGGAAATAACCTTCAATAACCAGAACGTGCTGCGAGTCGCCGCTTTGAGCCGGGTGACCATTCAGCAGTACATGATGCGGGAAAACAACAATATTGGGGTCATGAAACTGCAGAGAGGCATGGTGCAGTTGATTTCTTCCAGTGGCTTTATTAAACGGCTGATCGACTTTCCGGATCAGAATCGGCTGGAGGTCATGACCACAAATGCCATTGGTGGGATCAGGGGATCCAACATGATCGTTTCTTACTATGGTGTGGTGACCAGCGTGCTGTTTGTTTCGGGGAAGGGATACGCCTACAACCCGATAAAACCGGACATCGTTGTGCCCATCACTGCAGGCAACCTCCTGTTCATTGAAGGAAGTGCGGCAATTCCATCCCAGCCGCGACCGGTTTCAGATGTAGAATTGAATGCCACGTTGAAGGCGGTTACCCCAAGCGAAAAGCCCCAGAGTAACACAAAGCCAGATCAAGAAAACGTTTCGTCCGGCGTCAGCATCGTATCACCGAATGTCGGCGGAACGTCTCCGGGGCTGAGCGGCACCTCACCGGGGCTGAGCGGCACCTCGCCGGGACTGAGCGGCACCTCACCGGGGCTCAGCGGCACCTCGCCGGGGCTCAGCGGCACCTCACCGGGACTCAGCGGAACCTCTCCAGGATTGAGCGGGACGTCTCCGGGACATCAAAAAGGGAAAATTCGATAAGACAGGCCATCCCGGAACTTGGGGCCTGGTTCAGAAAGATTATTGTGTCCTCGAAACGGCACTAACGTACTCCGCGATCATTTTTCCCATATCTGAAGGCATGCTCTTGTCGCTGCTCCCGAAGGTCCAGGCCGCAGCATAGGGATTGTTTGCGGTCGAAAGTGATTTCTCCCGCAAAACATTTCCCGTGCTGGCGTCCACAAGCTTCAACGTTACCGACATATCCGAATTTCCGGCCAGGGCGCCACCCCAGAATCGCGCGGCACCGCTGACGATGCGCAAACTGGTCAAAGTGGGTTGAATCATCAGCACGGCCCCGTCATACTTGCTTTTCGATGCGCCCATTTCCACCCTTTGAAAAATGTTTTTTGCTTTCAGGGCTTCGAGAGCGCTGGTTTCACATTCGTTTGCGGCATCCGGGTAATCCGCCGCCAGGTTTGGAGGAACGTCCATTTTCTGAATGATGATGATATCAAATGTTTTGCCCAAGGGGGCATCTGCCATCTCCTGCTGTGCAGCCGATAAGGGTGAAAGCATCAGCATCAGAAAAATAAAGCTTAAAATGACTCCTTTGCACCAAGACGAGCATTTCATCTCCGACCTCCTTTTTTTACGTTCAGGCTCCGGATCGCACGGGTGATTAGCGATTAACACAAGTCTATCAGAGTTCCGGCGATTATTCCAGAACGCCATCTCATCCAAGTGGAGAGGGAGAAGTTCCTCCAGCGCCTGGAGGAGCGGCAGGCAGCATGGCCTCGGGCACCTGAACGGCCACCACCTCGCCGCGCGCGCACACCTGCCCGTTTGCGGCGACCGTGATGGCCACGACGACCTTCCGCCCCTTGATTTCCTTGACCCGTCCGCGGAGTTCGAGCGGGGGACCCAGGGGCGTCGGCCGCAGGTAGTCCACGTGCAGGGAGGCGGTGACGTAACGCAGGGCCGGCTCCGTGTCCATGGCGCGTCCTTCGGCGCGGTAGACCGCCGCCGCGGCCGTCCCCGTACCGTGGCAGTCGACCAGCGAGGCCAAAAGACCGCCATAGACGAAGCCGGGCATGGAGATATGATGGGGCCCGGGCTGGAAGGTGCAGACGGATTCGTCACCATCCCAGGTGCTCCGGATGCGGTGGCCGTGTTCGTTCAGCCGGCCGCAGCCGTAGCAGTGGCTCAGGATGTCGGGGTAGTACTCCTGGAAGGCCTTTTCACTCATCGTCGCCATGCTCCTCTCGAAAGGGGGTAAGCCCCTGCCCGGCGCTACGGCCGTCGGGAAGGCGGGGCGACTATGCCACAAACGGGACGATCGATCAAGCCGCGGACGGGTCCGGGCCGAAAAGGAGTAAATATATCTTGTCTCTGCCCGCTTTTGATGTTACCCAGACACAAATCGTATCCTTTGCCTCAAAACAACCTGTGCGCGAGGTATGTTATGGGCGAAAATCTCTCCCGTCGTGATCTCCTGAAAAAATCGGTCAAAGTCGGCGCTTGCGTTGGCGGCGTTGCGCTCCTCGGGTACGGCGCGTACGCCTTCATGAAGCAGGACCGGATCGAAGACCTCTACGGCGCCTATCCCGAAAGCGCCTCGCGGTATGCCCTGAGGATCGTCGATCAAAACGCGCCCAGGCCCAATATCGTCTTCATCTGCTGCGACGACCTGGGCTACGGCGATGCGGGCTGTTACGGCGGCCGGGCCATCCGCACGCCGAACATCGACTCCCTGGCCGTGACCGGCACCCGCTTCACGGATTACTATACCTGCAACGCGGTCTGCGCGCCCTCGCGGGCGGGGTTTCTGACCGGCCGTTATCCCTTCCGCACCGGGGTGATCGGCAATCCGAGTCCGAAGCGCGAACCCCTGGGGCCGATCATGGCGCGGAAGGTGGGCTACGCCCTCAAGGACCTGGGCGTCATGGACCTCAGGGAAAACTACGTGAGCCTGGGGCTTGACGCCGCGGAGATCACCCTGGCCGAGGGACTGAAAAAGGCCGGTTACCGCACCGGCATGGTGGGCAAGTGGCACCTCGGGGACTACAGCCAGGACCCGGCGCGCAATCCCCTCAGGCACGGCTTTGACCGCTATTTCGGCGTGCCGCATTCGAATGACATGATCCCCTGTCCCCTCTACCGGGACGACGCGATGCTCGAGGCGGACATCGGCGCGAACCAGGCGCGCCTCACCGGGCTGTATACGGAGGAGGCCCTCAAGTTCATCGACGCGTCTGGGAACGGCCCCTTTTTCCTGTATCTCGCGAACACCTTCCCCCATCAGCCGATTTACGCATCGGAGCGCTTCCTGAAGAAATCGAAGGCGGGAATCTACGGGGACGCCGTCGAGGAGATCGACTGGGAGGTGGGCGAGATCCTGAAGCTCCTGAGGAAGAAGGGCCTGGAGCGGAACACGCTCCTCTTCTTCACGAGCGACAACGGCCCCTGGTTCGAGGGGAGCGCGGGCCCCTTCCGCGGGCGCAAGGGCCAGAGCTACGACGGCGGCTTCCGCGTGCCCTTTCTCGCCTCATGGCCCGGGCGCGTCCCGGCAGGCAGGGTGTGCGGCACGCCCGTCATGAACCTGGACATCCTCCCCACGGCATTCGCGCTCGCGGGCGTGGGGCTTCCCGATGACCGGATCGTTGACGGCAGGAACATCCTGGACGTTCTCAGGGGAAACGATGCGCGCGGTCCCCACGAGGCCATCTATTTCTATCACTATGACCTGCTGGAAGGGATTCGGATGGGCAACTGGAAATATATTGAAAAGATGAACCGCTATACCTGGCCCATCGCCATGGACGCGGCGCCCGTGCCGGACGGCATGGGGAAGAAACAGATGGGCAACCGCTGGCCGCTGCTGTACGACCTCTCCGTTGACCCCGGGGAATCCTACAACGTCATCAACACCCGTCCCGACGTGGCCCAAAGACTCAGGGCCGCGATGAAGGCATGGGAGCGTGCGGAGAAGAAGGACCCGCGCGGTTTCAGGAGTTGAAATAATGGGTGCCCCCGGCGCGATTCGAACGCGCGGCACCCGGATTAGGAATCCGTCTTGTAGCATTTCAGAAACCTTCACGACCCTCCATTAAGTACTTGACAATTAACCTAATTTCCGATATTCTTCGTCACAACCCATCATGACGTTTCAGGCATTTTCAGCCTAAAAGTGGGGAGAGAGTGGGGAGAGGATGGGGAGAGGATTCGCGGGAGGCCAAGATCGGAGGGTGAGACAATGCCCGTAATATGGAAGAACACCAAGTGGCCCGGCATCCGGTACTACGAACACCCGACCAGAAAACATGGGGTCGGCAGGGACAGGTATTTTACCATCAGGTACCAGAGGGACGGCCAGCGGGTCGAAGAAGGCATCGGGTGGGCAAGCGAACTGGACCCCAAAGACAAGAAGCACTGGACCGCCGAAAAGGCCGCCGTGCTTCTCGCCGAACTGAAGGAAGCCGCCAAGGGGTTGAAGCGGGGTCCCTCCCGACTGAAGGAACGCCGGGACATCGATCGCAATCAAAAGGTAGAGGCCGAAGCGGAACGCCAACGCCTCGAAAGAGAAGCGGTGACCTTCGGAAGCTTCTTTACGGAGACCTATCTGCCACAGGCGAAGATCGACAAGAAGGAACGCTCCGCCACCCGCGAGGAAGGACTCTACAAGGTCTGGATTTTGGACGTCCTGGGGCATCTGCCGATGAAGGACGTGTCGCCGTTTCACCTGGAAAAGCTCAAGAAGAAGATGGCGGAGGGTAATCAATCCCCACGGTCCATCGAATACGCCTTCGCGGTGATCAGGCAGGTGTTCAACACGGCCGGGCGCGTGGGCGTCTTTAGCGGTGAGAATCCTATCAAGAAAGTCAAGATTCCCAAACCTGACAACAACCGGATGCGATTCCTGACGCACGCCGAAGCCGACGCCCTCCTCGCCGCCCTTAAGGCGAAATCCGCTGACGTTCACGACATGACCCTGCTCAGCCTTTATGCCGGGCTGAGATTCGGGGAGATCGCGTCATTGACGTGGCAGGATGTGGACCTGGACAAGGGCGTCCTGACAATCCGGGATGCAAAGGCCGGATCGCGCTATGCATTCCTGACAGAGCAAGCAGCGGAAATGTTCAGGACAAGAAAGCAAGGGAAGCCATCAGATTATGTTTTCTCGAAACGAAGCGACCGGGGAATGGACAAGACCCCTCAGAAGCTAACGAAAATCTCTCATTCCTTCTACAGGGCCGTTGATGAATTGAAATTGAACGAAGGCATCGACGATCCCCGCCAGCAGATCTGTTTCCATAGCTGCCGGCATACCTACGCCTCATGGCTAATTGAGGAGGGGGCGGACCTCTACACCGTCCAGAAGCTCCTAGGCCATAAGACAAACGTCATGACCCAACGATATGCCCACTTGAGCGATAACAGGTTACGGGATGCGGTGAAGGCGCTAGAACAGGCCAAGACGATCACAACCGTGGATGATGCCGACGAGGGCGCGGACTCCTCTCCCATTCCAGAAAGCCAGTCGGCCTGAAGTCATCGGCCGAAGGCCTCCAGCCCCTGTCAGTCCGAACAGCACAAAAAGAATGCTTTGCCCGGCCCCGCGACACGACCCGGAAAGGAAAGAGGCCGGGCGTTGGGTCCTCCCTACCTCCCACGCTTCTGTAACTCATAAGTCCGGAGAAGAGGACCCGGACAACTTTAGGGAGCTACCGCAATTTTCTTCATCAGGACAAAACTGACGCAAAAAATGTCCAGAAATCTGGAAACGTGCCTCATCAGACAATTCGACGACGCCGAGTTTCCGCGACGGCCAGAACCAGCAGCAAGAAGAGCACGAAAAGAAGTTTGGCGGCAGATTTTATCGAGATCAATACAAGTTACACGGCGCATCCGACGGGCGATTGATGTTCTAATCTTTGGCTCCAGGCATGTCACGTTCCGCCGGGCTTCACGCACTGCTACACCATCTCCATGGGTGAAGTCATCGCCTCTCGCAGGTTCATCTTGACGCGAGGAGGTATTTAAGATAACCCCCATCATCGGGAAAGTGAGCCTGAACATGACCGACCAGACGCAGAACCTCCACGATCCCGCCGCTGGGGCGCCCCCGCCCATCTCCCGGGGGAAGGCCTATTATGCCTACGTCCTGCTCTTCCTCCTGTACATGTTCGACTACATCGACCGGCAGGTCGTCGTATCGGTCTTTCCGTTTCTCAAGGCCGACTGGGGGCTCACCGACATGCAGTGCGGCATGCTCGTCTCCGCCGTTTACTGGTCCATCGTCATCTTCACCTTGCCCGTTTCCATTCTGATCGACCGCTGGAGCCGGAAAAACAGCATCGCCATCATGGCGATCTTCTGGAGCGTCGCTTCCATCGCCTGCGCGTTCACCCGGAGCTTCACCCAGCTCTTCGCCGCCCGGACGGCGATTGGCATCGGCGAGGCGGGATACGCGCCGGGTGGGGCCACGCTCATCTCTACGACCTTCCCCAAGGCGAAACGGGCGCTGATGCTCGGCATCTGGAATGCTGCGATCCCACTTGGGATCGCGATCGGAACCGCCCTGGGGGCCGTGATCGCAGAGCGCTGGGGCTGGCGGCATGCCTTCGGCATCGTCGCCATCCCCGGGTTCTTCATCGCGTTCCTGTTCTTCCGGGTCAAGGATTACAAAACCGTTTCCCTGGCCGACACGCTGGGCCGCGCGGAAAGCGGGACCGGGGACAAGGTCAGCGTCGGGACGGTCGCCAGAGATATCCTGGGCAACAGGACGCTGTTGCTCATCTACCTGGGCTTCGCCGCCAGCGTATTCGTCACCACGTCCCTCAGCACCTGGCTGCCCTCCTATTTCCAGCGGACGTACCACATCCCTGCCGGGCAGGCCGGTTTCATGGGTGGCATGGTCATGCTCATGTCCATCATAGGCGCTCCCCTTGGCGGCTTTTTCGCCGATCTCTGGATGAAGAAGACGCCGAACGGCCGGCCCTATTTCATCGCCCTTTCCTCCCTGATCACCTCGATCGCCCTCTTCCTGTCCTTCGCCGTCCTTCAGGGGATTGTCCAGTATGCCATGCTGATCTTTGCGGGCATCACTGCCGTGGCCTTCGTCTCGGGCGCCATGGCGATCATCCAGGACGTCTCCAATCCCGGTCTGCGGGCAACCTATTTCAGCCTCAACGTCGTCATTCAGAACCTGCTGGGAAGCTCGCTCGGCCCTATCGTCATCGGTTCGATTTCCGACCATTATACCCTGGGCACGGCCATGGCCGTCATGCCGTTCTTCAGTCTCGTCGCCGCCGCCGCCTTCATCTCCGCATCACGGTTCTACAGCCGAGCGGCCGGCAAGGTGGAGGACATCGAGGCGCAGATCCAGGCTGCCCCCATAGATACCCGGAGGTGATTCATGATCATCGATTCACACGTCCACATTCTCGAAGAGGGCTGGCGTCCCGAAGAGTTTCTGCAGGGGGTCGCCAAGATCGGCGCCGACATCAGCGGCATCGACAAAGATGTCATCCGCAACAGCATCTTCGTCACCTTCTGGGATGGTGAAGGCAAAAAACGCATCGCCGCCATGGATCGGGACGGCATCGACATCTGCATCATCCATCCCATCGATTTCGGCCTCGCCGACCGCTGCTCGGAGCCGGTCGTCCCCTACCAGCTTCAGAACGAGACCATGTGGAACATCGCCCGGAACTACAAGGGCCGGATGTACTGCTCCGTCAGCGTCGATCCCCGCCGAAAGGATGCCGTGGCACTGCTGGAGCGGGGCGTGTCCGGCTTCGGTGCGGTTGCCCTGAAGCTACACCCGGGTTCTGGCTTTTACCCCAACGACAGGATCTGCTACCCCCTCTACGAGAAGGCGGCGGAATTGAACGTGCCGGTTGTCCTCCACACCGGCCCTATCGCCACCCCGCTCAAAAGCAAGTTCTGCCTGCCCATGTTCGTCGACGAGCTGGCCGCCGATTTTCCGCAGATCAACTTCTGCATGGCGCACATGGGGTTCCGGCTGTGGCCGGAAGCCATCGGCATAGCGGAGGTCAACACCAACGTGTTTCTGGACATCTCCGGCTGGCAGGGTGAATCGAAACATCCCCGTCGGTTCTACGGGATCCTGCGGACGGTCCTGGATACAATCTCTTCCGAAAAGGTGATGTGGGCCACGGACGGCCCCATGTACAGCCAGATCGTCCCCGACAGGGAGTTTGCCCAGGTCATCAAGGATGCCGGCAAGAACGGGGCGGCCTTCGGTTATGCTTTCTCGGATATCGAGATCAACAACCTGATGGGCGGCAGCGCCGCGCGTTTCTTCAACCTGAAACTCGGCCCGTCAAGAACCGAAGCCGCATTGGGGCCAGCATGAGATTCTATAGACTCAATGCGGAATCGGGCAGAGACACGCTCCCCCTCCCCGCGCTTATGCTCGTGGGCCGGAGGGCGTCACCCCCAGTGGCCGGCGCGAAGAATGGCCGAAAGACCCTTCGGACCACCGGGGTGAAGGTGCCCATTGCCCACCTTGACAAGGTTGGGGAATTCCCCTATGAATTGTAAGGTTTCCGGGAGCGACGGAACCGAAGAGGGCGGCTTTTCGTTCGAGTTGCCTTCCGAATCGCGCCCGGTACGTCGGGGGACGACCCCCCGTAAATCACAGGCTCAGAAGGAGGAAAGATGAAGGCATTGGTCACGTATTACTCCCAGACAGGTAATACGGAAAAGGTGGCTCGATCCATTTACGACAGTTTGAAGGCGGACAAGGAACTTCTTCCCGCTCAAGACGTTCGGGACGTGACGGGCTATGACGTTGTGTTTTGCGGGTTTCCCGTGCAGGCGCACAGCGTGCCTGTCAAGGTTCACGGTCTTCTCAAGAATCTGCCGGACGGGCAGAAGATTGCTTTTTTCTGCACCCATGGATCGCTGCGCGGCGGGTCGCTTCCGAAGCAGGCCATCGAGAGCGCCATCGGCATAGTGCCCCGGGCCAAGGTCCTGGGGACTTTCGGTTGCCGTGGGAAGGTGGACCCCCAGATCATCGCCATGCTGCAGGCCAAGCCGGAGCATCGGCAGTGGGCGGAAGAGGCCGCGGGAGCGGATGCCCATCCCGACGAGGCAGACCTCAGCGACGCGCGGGCATTCGCAGCCGGCATTCTCGCCAAGGTCCGATAACCGGCCAAGGGAGAAGTAGAATATCGTCCCACTCAGCCTTGCGTCTGCCGTTCGAAAGTTTCGACGTAGGCCTGCAAGTTCGGCAACTCGAAAGGCGGCACCCGGGTGGTCGTCAGCGTGAAGCGCTCCGCAAGCTGATGCGGAGACATGCCCTCGTGGGCGGCCAATCCCAGCAGGGCGGCGCCGAAGGCTGAAGCCTCTTTCAGGCCGGTGAGCATCACGGGGGATTCCGGGGCGAGCGATGCGATCAGACGCGTATACAGGGCGTTGTTGGAGAATCCCCCCTCGATGATGACGGGCATGCCCGGCGTATAGCCCGCACGCTCCATGGCCTTGCGGGTATGGAGGGCCATGCTGAGTGTCAGCAGGGCGCAAGACCGCTCGTAATCTTCCAGAAAGCGCGGGCCTTTGCCCGAAAAGACATCTCCCAGGGGATAAACCTGTTCCCCCTCGACAAGACGGGCCGCGGAATTCAGGTACATGCCGAAGGGGACGATCGCCGGCAGGATGAATTCCTCCCGGCGGCCGACGATGTTCGCGAGCAGCTCCGGGTCGATGTCGGGCTGGTCCTGCCGGCCGTGGCGCCCCCCAAAAATTCCCATGTAAATGTCGAACTCCAGTCCGGCCACGAAGAGCGCCGTCTTGAAGACGCCGTCGAAGGCGTTCAGGTTGTAGTAAACCATCTCGCCGAGATCCTCCTCCCGGAATCTCACGCGGGGTTCGGGATGCATGACCACGCACATGGACCCGGTGGACACCAGCATGAAATCCTCCGGCTGCTTGATCAGAAAGGGCACCATGGCGGCGTTGGAGTCGTGGATGCCCATCGTCACGCGGACCTCGGGGTCGAGCCCTGTTTGCCGGGCCACCTCGGGAGTCAGCGTGCCCAGCACGTCCCAGGCCCGGGAAAGCGTCGGGGGGATCAGCGCCTCCACACCCAGCCGTTCGCGCACCTCGGACCAGGCCATCCGCTCGAAGTCCCACAGAGCCGTGTGGGTTCCCATGTAGGTCCTCTCGTTTCCCGTTTGACCGGTGAGCAGATAGCCGTAATACTGGGGCAGGTTGATCAGGGTCCGGGTCCGTGCGAACTGCTCCGGGTAGCGCTCCTTGACGTAGTGGATCCCGCGCGCCATGACGCTGAGGAACGGCATCCGGGGCGTGGCCATGCGGCGCTGGATCCGGCGGGGATCGCCGATGAGCGCGTCAAAGGACGCCTGAATGTCCTCCCCCGGATCGGTGGAGCCGGAAAGGGCGGGCAGCGCCACGCGCCCCTGTTCGTCCAGGCAGACGAAGGCGCCGCCATACGTCGTGATCGTGATGTTGGCGATGGGGTGTCGCGCGGCCATGTCCGCCAGCGCATTCAAGAACCAGGCTGCCGTTGCGTCGATCGGCTCGTGATTCTCGTTCCCGTGGGGAATATCGTCGATCGTGGCATAGGCGCCGTCCACCGGGTTGAGCTTCAGATCGTAGAGAAGCAGTTTCTTGTTGGTCCGGCCGATGTCGATGACCGCGATGTGCGTCGATGCGTCCTGCATGCTTTCCTCCTGATTCCGCCCGGCGGGCGGGCCTGTCGGCTTACCCGTCCGGTAGACTATTGAAAAATGGGGAACCGACCCGTTATTGGCGCCCCCGATCTGTCAACAACGATACTCCATATCACTCCTTACTTTTAACGCGTTTATCTTTAGGGGAAGCTTACGAAATGATCTCATTAAAGCTGGGGTTGAAAAGTCCTAGGTCACGTTTAAGTTATTCCAGATAGTTCCTGAAAATTCTCGCCAAGAAGCCTTTTGCGTATCCCTGAATCGGTAAATATCGTTTCTATCCTCCTTTTTATAAGGCCATAGTCGAATTTTCCATCCTTGCCATGAAATCCGTAGGGCCCGTCAGTGCCAAACACGCAGCGCTCAGCGCCGAGATACTCTACTGCACTCTTTAAGATGTTCACTCCAACGTAGCTCGTTTGCGAAAGGTCAACGTATACATTTTCCCTGTGGACGATATCCTTCCATGTATCAGCATAGCCCGGAAAGCCGGCATGGGCAATAATCAGCTTCAGGCCGGGTACTGCATCCAGCAAGGCGGGATAATCGCCTTCTAAACCGTAGCCAAGGTGGATGATCAATGGTAGCCCTGCCGCAGCGGCCTTTTCAGCCACGGGCTTTAATTCAAGCGGCGTATGATGATTCCAGAATGCATGTGCCTTGACACCGATACACCCTGAGGATGTCTTCCATTTTTCAAATTCTGCGACCGGGTTCTTTTTGCCTTTGGGGTTCACGAACACCCATCCCAGGAATCTATCCGGGTGCGCGCGAACAAGATTGAATACGGGCTCGTTGTCAGGATCGAACCTTAGGGGATAATTGTTGCCAAGAATTTTTATCCCGTTATTGGTGAAGTTTGCAATAAATGATTTTCCAATGCGCCGAAAAGGGCGTTTGAAGAGAAGTACCTGCAGTAAGGATATCAGCAACCTGCTTGGTTCAGGGTAGGGATCAATTTGAAGTCCCATTAGGGCCGTTTTATCGACACCTGACTGATCCATTTTCTGCAGCAATTCATTTACAGAGAGAAGACGCTCTTCTAAGTGGTAATGACAGTCGATCACCATGATTCACACTCCTTAAACTTAATGTACGTCATGGCCTGCTTACGTGTCCGTGGAAGACGGCTCCGGCGCTATCAGCTGGAACGAATCCATCTGCAGTTATGCCCGCGCGGTCACCGGCCTAGATGACGGACGAGAAAGTCGCCGTCTTGTTGCCGTCCGCATCAATCAGCGCGGCGGATACCGCCTCATATGGCCAGCCAACAAACTGCTCGATGACGGCATTCAAGTTGTTCGCAAAGAGCAAAAAGGAGCTCGCCGCGATTTCCTGTCCGGCTTTTCATACTTCCTCGGATATGGGCATCATGCCCCGTGCAGCTGTCTCAAATGAGATTTGGTCCGCAACCTTTCGATAGATGAGATTGGGGAAACCATACAGGTTATAGACGCCCCATGCTCTAAATTTCGTGATGATTACCGATGGAAACCTATCCCCATTGACAAGGCTTGTCAAATATCTCTTTCAGGAAGCTGCGCGAGAACCGGATGAGCCCCAAAAAGAATGCTTACCCGGCCACCCCACCACGACCTGGAAAAAGGAAAGGCGGGGGGCGTCGGGTCCTCTTTAAGTACACCATGCATGTATTTAGGTTATCTGAATCTTCTAGCCAAGGGCATCCTTAATTTTGGGGTAACTGGGGTAACCGTGTTCAAACAATTGATTCTATTGAACAAATGCCTCATGGCCTAGGGTAATAAAGGGGTAACCAGCGGGTAACGAAATTTATAGTCAGGGGTATGTCTCAAATTGGCGTGATTCGCGTGACCGGCACCCAGATACATAGAATTGTTAAGATACCAGCGATCATCAAGGCGTGACCTGGCGTGACCCTTCCCGTGACCCGGGGAGGAGCAAAAACCCAGGGGTTGAAGCGTCACAAGCGTCATCCGGAGCTCGACGAAATCCTATTTCCTTAATATAGTTTACCTTTCTTCGATGACGCTTTGTTTCACCCCAAGCGTCACCATAGCGTCATCTCCCGGGGGGATGCGTCATCACAGATGCCGGTTGCGTGTATAGGGCGGAGAACCCACCCGCGCGTACACTGAGCGCGACTATCAGCAGGTTCCCAGTTATCAGGGGTCAAACCCCTGCCCCCGGATTGGAGCGTGTAGAAGGTTCTGATGGGGGATTATCGATTTCTTATTTCCAGGCTCATCATTCGAGCAGGCGTTTCAGACCTCATTCGGGCAACGTATGGCGGCCCGTTGTCACGGAGCTAATGGATTCTCATGCGCAGACGATCCACGGCGCCAAAGGTCAAGGCGACTGAAGAGCAATGCAATAAGATTCCAGACTGTCTTGAAATGACGTCCGCATTCGGTGCAGTAACGCCCCTGCCGGTCGTTCTGGCAGCTTAATCCTCCATTGACAGGGCCGGGCCGATCAGGGATAATCCCCGAAAATCCAACATCGGGAGGACAGAGGCTATGCGGGATGTCCCGTGATCGAGGCTGTACGCTGTGGCGCGTCGCCGCCCCGATCGTCTCCGGGTCCGGGCGCAAAACGGATCTGTGAGGGCCCGCCATGACCCGTCTGGAGTCCCTTACCGACATCCGCCACAGCCTGTTCAAGCCCCGCCTCCAGGAAAACTTCACCTTATGAAATTTTAGCGACACATGCCGGATTTGATGTCCGGTTAGTTGATTTTTTGTGTTTTTTAAATTTTTGTGTTGACAAACAAGGAAAATAATAGCACGTTCCATATGCCCCTTTAAAAATCACATCAAAGCACCATTTTTACCTGTGAGGTGATGTATGGTGGCATTGATCAAAGACCCCGTGTCTCGGATGATGAGAGCGGGATTTTGTGTTTTAAGGAGCTATCGGTAGAACAAGGGCTGCTCGATTCAGTATGTTGTTTTTTTTAATGCCACCCTTGGGGCTGTTTTAACTTTCTCGCCTTCCAGGCGAAGTAATTTCGTACGATATCTGTAAGGGATTAGCAACAGGCAACCTTTCCATATTATGGCCGTTTGCAAAGTCGAATTCATTAGACGCGGCCCCTAAACCCATCGGTTTGCAGCCGATGGTGGTTCAGCTGTGCGATAGGAGGGCAATCAATATGGCTATGAAACGCTGTGATCAGGGACATTACTATGATGCAGACAAACACACGATGTGTCCAGCTTGTGGGGTTCCCGACCTTGAAATCGGGAAAACGAAGCCCCTTGGAAATGCCTCGCCACAACTTGAAGCTACTTGGCATTCACCGGCACTTGATGAAGGGAAGACTATACGCCACGGCACAAGCAGGGTTGGTCCACTTGATCCTGGTAAAACCGTTGCTCTCGTAAGGAAGAAAGCAGGGATTGATCCCGTTGTTGGATGGCTGGTGTGTGTTGAAGGAGCTGATAAGGGCCGAGATTATCGAATTCGCAGCGAAAAGAATTTCATTGGCCGATCGGAGAAGATGGATATTCAAGTCAGCGGAGACGATACAATATCTAGAGAAAATCAAGCGGTTGTCAGTTTCAATCCCAAAAATGGCACCTTTAAGGTACACCCCGGCGATGGCCGCGGGATTGTCTACCTAAATGGTGCGGATGTTGATGCCCCTCAGGAGTTGAAGCCGTACGATGTTATTGAAATTGGACAAACAAAACTGACATTTGTGCCATTCTGTGGGGAGAAATTTCAATGGTGAAAATACTACAGAATTGGTTGACCGTCGCTGCGCTATGCTTAATCTACTCTTCTGTATCGGCAGCAGATGTGATTACATTCCGGGCCAGACAGGCCGTAGCGCGGCATCCTGAAATCAAGGTGTACATCGATGCGCTTGGCCCTTCAGGGCTTCCCGTAGATGCTCCTTCAGCAGGGCAGCTCTTTGCAACGGTCGGCCAGATACAAGCCGATATCAAGGACATCAAACGCTTCGACCAGTTAGGAGAGGGTGTGGGATATGTTTTTCTTGTAGACATTTCTCGTTCACTTTCTTCGGGTCAGTTTGATCAGATGAAGGCTGCCATCAACCTTTGGGTTGAAAAGATGCGAGATACTGACCGTATGGCTATCATCTCATTTGGCGAGAAAGTCACTACGGTTCAAGATTACACCGGTGACAAGAACGCCTTGAAAAATGGAGTCAAGGCGCTTGCTATGAGTGATAACAAAACTCAGTTGCATCAGGGCATTGCGAAAGCAATAGAAACGAGCCATCGGATTGACACGACTCTGCCGAGCCGACGGGTGATTGTAATGCTCTCTGATGGTGAGGATGACTTCCCAGGCGGCATGACCCGGGATGAAGTGCTTGCAAAAATGACAGAAGATCGTGTTCCGGTCTATGTGATTGGCTTTTTACAAAGGGGCGTGGGAAAGGATGAAAACCTGAAGGCCCTGGGTGAGTTTGCGCGAACGTCTGGTGGCGAGTTTTTTGATGGCAATCGCGCTGTGTTGGGAAAACTATACGAATCCATTCAGCAGAAGATTCTTAAGTCGTTCTTGGTGAAGTTGGATGCAACAAAAGCCATTGCGGATGGAAAGTCATACAGGCTGCAACTCACCTTAAGTAGTTCAGGAAAAATCATGACCGATGGTCTCGATCTCCGCATATTTCCTCATACGGGGACAACGCCAGAAAAAACTCTGCCCCAACCTTGGTACAATGCCTGGCATAAGAAGATCTCCGTTTGGGGATATGCTGCAGCAGGTTGTTTTCTCGTTCTGGTTATCGCACTTTTCATAAAGTCGCGTCAGAAAAAAGCCGCCAGGCTTCGTGCCGAAGAGGAGGAGCATAAACGGGAAGTTGCCGAGCAGGAGGCTGCTCAAAAGAAAGCGGCAGCAGAAGCCGCAGCTCGTGTAGAGGAAGAAAAAAAGAAAATTGACGATCAATTGACGGTCAGAAAATCACAAGCGCCCGGCTTGAAGATGAAGCTCTCCGTGCTGGGCAATTCAGCTGATAGACGTGATTACGGCATCATCCTCTCCAACCAGGCATTCATCGGCAGATCTTCAGAATGTGACCTTTCGATTCGTGACGATGAGGAAATATCAAAACGGCATTGTAAACTGACAATTGAGGGCGGTTACGTGATGATAAGCGACCTCAATTCCACGAATGGTACGTTTGTTAATGGAGTTCCGATCAAGAGTGATTATCGATTAAAAAGTGGTGATCTTGTGCTGCTTGGAAGAACGGAGATGCGGATAACTTTCTGATAGCTGTATCATTTTAACAAGGATCTGAAGATTACCCTATCTTCTATGGTAATCTTTAGTGATAGCCCGACCGAACACTGAAGATACATCCGCCAATAGACTGCTATAGCTTTTGCAGTTTAAGAATCCCACTATTAGAAAGTCATTGCATGCTCATTCGTCCGGGAAATGCCCAACACATCGGTTCGCGAAATGAGCAACAGGACTCTTTTGCTTTCTCGCGCATCGAGGATGCTTCTTTAGTCCGCCGGGCGGGTGTGCTTGCTGTACTGGCCGATGGAATGGGCGGTTTGGCAATGGGGAGAGAGGCGAGCGACTGCACGGTAAAGACAATCTTGTCTTCGCATGCGCGCTCTCAACCAGAAACACCGCCAACCAACATCCTGCAAAACGCTGTCAAGTTGGCAAACAATGATGTCCTTGCTATGGCGCAGAATGCGGGAGTTGACGGAGAGGTTGGTTCTACGCTGGTTGCCGTTATCGTCAAAGACAACAACCTATACTGGACTTCAGTGGGGGACAGCAGAATTTATCTTTATCGGTCTGGTGAACTGGTACCGCTTACAACGGCCCAGAACTATGACACTGAACTGCTCCAACGCGTTATAGATGGCACGCTAAGTATGGAGGAGGCGCAATCACACCCTGATCGGGCAGCCTTGACCAACTTCATTGGAAACCAGGACATCAGACCAGCCGACAGCAACCTCAAGCCCTTCCCGATTTCTGATGGCGACTGGATTATCCTTTGTTCTGATGGATTGTTTGGAACACTGACAGATTACGAAATAAAAGAGGAGCTATTTGGCAATCCGCATGATTCCTGCGAGCGGCTGATTAAGAAGGTTTTAAGCCGTAATAAACCTCACCAGGATAATACTACCGTGACGATTCTCACCTGCGGAGATCGTAACTCAGTAACGATTCGGACAAAGAAGAAAATCCGTCAGCACAAGATTTTCACACCTGAGCAAAAACAAAAAAAGTTTCGATGGATATCTATTCTTGTGGCACTGGCCTTTTTCGTAGCATTAACGCTCGCCGCTTACATCTTTTATAAACAAGCTCAAAAACATTTGATGGAGAAGCCCATCACAATAGGCGAAAATATTCAAAAATCGCAGTCAGGCTCAAGCGAGGTGCCAATATCTAAAGGTAAAGCGAATGCAGAGAATGAGAATATTTCCGATTAAATACAGATATCTGATTCCTCTGATAATGCTCTTTGTAGCGGAGATTTTCAGCGCCGCATCTGCGTTAGCTGTACCCATTGAAGCGATGAAGGCCAGCACTGTGAGAATACTGTGCCGGTCAGCCTTCTCCTCCGGCATTTACTCCGGATCAGGCGTTATAGTAGGCAACGGTGAACATGTGGTGACAAACAACCATGTCATAGAATGTGCTGACAATGGTGGTAATGTTATCGTTATTCAAAACAAAGAAAACAGCTTTCAAGCCAGCGTTTTATGGAAATCTGAGGCTAAAGACTTGGCTGTGCTTCGGATTGATGGAACGATTGGTGGCGCTGTGCCAGCGTTTGCAACCAGTGAAATGGTCGGAGACGCTGAGACGGTTTACGCAATGGGTTTTCCAGGCGCTGCCGACTTGAACAGGGAGACTCTCTTCTACGTTAAGACAACTAAAGGCATAATCAGTTCACGCACAACCATTAATGGTTTGAGGATATACCAGACCGATGCCGCAATCAATAGCGGCAATTCAGGCGGTCCGCTCTTCAATGAATCAGGCCAAGTGGTAGGTATCAACTTCCTCAAAGCTTCTAGTTCTGGAATTGAGGGTATCGGTTATGCCATCCAGGCAGATGAACTGCTTCCCGAACTTGCACGGCTGGGCATATCCTACCGAAAAGCAAGTTCTGACGGAAAATCGGATGCCCCAGTTGCAGTTGCCCCTTCCGCACCATCAACACACATACCTGGAAACAAGACAGAACCACCAACAGACGGGCAAGCTTCATCACTCCTTTATCTTGCCATTATTATTGCCATAGCCGTGAGCGCGGTTGCCATCTTCGTGACTTTAACCAAGCGGGGAGGGGAAATGGCGCAATGGACGCGCACTCGCGGCGGCAATGGTACGTCGCAACATTCTCCCCCTACCCCCAGAGAGAAACTACCGCCACTAGGAAATCAACCGCTTCTTCTTGGTTTATCAGGAACATTTGCAGGCAATGAAGTCAGAATGGGTCCCGATCCTATCGCTATTGGAAGAGACCCCAAGAGATGTCAGCTGGTTTATCCTGCCGATGTTAACGACATAGGCAGACTTCATTGTGTGGTGAGATTTGATCCGATACGCACCGCTTTCATACTTGAAGACCGGAATTCAACTAATGGAACATTTTTGGGCAATGGTGTCCGCCTTGTCCCGGGGAGAGAATTTCAGATAGCCCACGGCGGGAAGTTTTATCTGGCCCACACACGCAATATGTTCAAAGTCATGTTGGTTTAGGAGGACAGATGAAGTTTGAGAGTGCCTCGATCTCAAAGACTGGTGGCCGTGAAGAAAATGAGGACTGCTGCGACAGCATAGATGTCGGCTCTGCTGGACTATGGATCGTTGCCGATGGTCTTGGTGGTCACCGAGGTGGCGCGGTTGCTTCACAGACAGCTGTTCAGACAATGCTCAGCAGCTGGCGTCCAGAGGCCGAAGCTACCCCGCAAACGATGATCGAGTTAATCAACTCAGCCCAGGTTGCCATATGTAAGCGGCAGGAGACTGACCGGCAGCTTGCCGCCATGAGAACTACCGTGGTTGCTCTTCATATTGTTGGAGACCAAGCGCTCTGGGGACATGTGGGCGATTCACGGCTCTATTTTTTTAGGGGGTGTGTTCTTTCATTACAGACCAAAGACCATAGCGTCCCACAGGCAATGGTTGCTGCAGGTGAAATTACACGGGAGCAGATTCGTTACCACGAAGACCGAAATCGTCTGTTACGGGCTGTCGGAAACCCTGAAGGGGCGAAGCCCACGATTCTTGAATCTGCTCAGCCTGTCAGACCGGGAGATGCATTTCTCTTGTGTACTGACGGCTTATGGGAGCAGGTCACAGAAACTGAGATGGCGGTTGATCTGGTCAAGTCAAGCACCGCAATGGAGTGGCTGAAACGAATGGAATTACGTCTGATGACCAAGGTAAAAGCGGACCATGACAATTACACCGCGCTGGCCCTGTTTGTCATTAAAGCGTAAGGGGGGAAGTTGTGACTGAAGCAATAGTATTTGGAATTATATTTGGGATTGGATTCTACCTGTTTTCTTGTTTTGTTGGGTTTAAGATCTGTGAGAAGTTTGGTATTGGGTCGCTGTTTGAGTGCTGTATCCCGATTTATAATGTAGTCCTTCTTTGTCGATGTGCGGATATTTCTGGTTGGAATGCACTTTGGTATATAATCCCGGCCGCTTTTTTTAAAGGCGAACTCCAGGTCCTAGGGGCTCTCATATCAGCCGTATTCACAGTCGTTTTGTTTGGACGAATCGCGGAGCGTATGGGGAGAAGTTTCTGGCAGTATGGCCTTGGAAGCGCATTTCTCTTAGGAATTCCAGTTCTTGTTCTGGCGTTTGGCCCCGCCCGTCCACGAGTGCAAAGTGCGGTGCAGGGGGGTGATCGGGAACGAGATGATAGTGCCGCACCCAATACGATATACAAACCACTTCCCATTAAAAACAGTACATTGCCCGCAAGATCATCTCCGATTGCGCTTGAGCAGTCAACTGTCAGCATTCACTGCTACATGGGAGAGCTTAAGGGAAATACCATTCCTGTCCCGGCTCAGGGGATAATTATTGGGCGTGACCCAGCACAATGCCAGCTTGTGCTTTCATCAAAGGAACTTTCGCGGATACACACAGCGATTATGGTAGAAAAGGATAATCCTCGTAACATTATTATCAGAGATCTGCAGTCAACCAATGGCACCTTTCATCAGGTGCAGGATTCTTTAAATAAAGCGCGCTGGAAACGCATCAATGGTTCTGTTGTGCTTGGCCCTGGCGAACGCTTTAGAATTGGCAAGGACGTTGCCGAGTTTGAGGTTTGCTAATTGAGTTGCCGTATTTGGAAGGGCTTGCCCCATGAGTAATGAGACCCGTTGTTTATCCTGCATGTCAGACATGAGGGGTTCTACAGCCTGCCCGTCATGTGGATGGCAGATGAACAGCGAAATGGACAACCCCTTATACCTGCCTGTGGGTCACCTCCTGAATAGTCGCTACACCATCGGCAAGGTTCTTGGAGTTGGCGGTTTTGGCATCGTGTATATCGCCTGGGACAGCAACCTGGATATTAGGGTTGCAATTAAGGAATTTTTGCCAAAGGAATATGCAGCTCGCTCTTCCAATCATATCAGCCTCACCCCGTACACCGGCAGCGCCCATGCAGATTTCTCCCTCGGCATCGAGAAGTTTCTGGACGAGGCAAAGGCCCTGGCACGCTTCCAGGATCATCCGGGAATCGTCACCGTCCACGAATCGTTTCGCGCCAACAACACGGCCTACATGGTCATGCAGTACCTGGATGGTATAACGCTGAAGGAGTACCTCAAGCGCCAACCGGGAGAGAAGATCGCCTTCAATGTGGCGGTCAAAGCAATGACCCCGATCATGGATGCCCTGCGGGAGGTGCATAAAGCAGGATTCGTCCATCGCGACATAAGCCCCGACAACATCTTTTTAACCACCCAGAATCAGGTAAAGTTGCTCGATTTCGGTTCTGCCCGATACGCCATCGGCGAGCATTCCAAGAGTCTGACCAGTGTTCTTAAGCATGGCTATGCCCCGGTTGAGCAGTACAGTGTAAAGGGCAAACAGGGGCCTTGGTCGGATGTCTACGCCGTATGCGCCACCATTTATCGCTGTGTCACCGGGTTTGTGCCACTCGATGCCATGGAGCGGATTCAAGAAGACACGATCAAAGCTCCTAAGCAACTCGGAATAGATATCCCTTTAAGCGGCGAAAGAGCCCTCATGAAGGGTTTGGCACTCAAGGCCGTCGATCGGTTTGAGAATATCCAGCAGTTGCAGAAGGCATTGGCAACAAGAGGGAGGCGCGCACCGCAGGTGGGGGGGACGGATGTTCAGGCCGATATGATCCGGACTTTGCAAGAATTTGAGTCTGAACAGCAGAAAAAGCATCGCAATGCAATACAACCTCACCGATCACATCTAACGAATAATTTAATTGAGTGTGCAAAATGCGGGGCGATGAATCAGTTAAATCCTGACGATGATCCAAATGCACTGCAGTGCGGGGTGTGCAAGAACTTACTGGGGCTGAAACCAGTCTCGGAACATAATGAAATAAAGTGTGCAAGCTGTGGTTATGAGAGAACAGAAAGGGATGATCACTTCTATTCAAAGGAAGAATGTCCTAAGTGCCACATTATTTATAAGAAATTTGTTGATAAACCAACACCCCAAGAGACTACGGATGAGTATGTAATCAAATGCCCTGAGTGCGGCACAAGGAATCAATTTGAACCAGGTGATGATCCGACAGACTTTGTGTGCGGTCATTGCAAGAGGGATTTTGGATGCCCGGCAATCGACTCATCTTACGAAAAGCATGTGAATAACCCCGTCCATCCTTTGGCTATTTATTTGAAAGGATACCGCTATTTGCCCTTGGGTGAAAAGATAGGGGTAGCATATTGCCACGGGTGTAAACGTGATGATTCAATGCATAAGTTATATTATTGCCGACAAAAAGATGAATATTATCACGGTCAATGTCTTATTAGCCAAGGAGGGAAACGCGTCTCGACGACGGAAAACACATCAACAACGGCAACCAATAATGACCAAAATAATATTGACCTCAAAGCCCCCCCAATCGAGGATGAGGTTAATAAGATCAATCCCATGGTCTTTTTTTTGATTGTGTGTCTGATGATTTACTTTGTTTCTTGCACTATCTATCTTATCGGCATAGATACTTCTACAAAAAAAGATCCCCTTATGACTAAGATTGAGCAAGAAGCAAGTAAATTCAATGCAACCTTACCTAAAATGGTGAATAATAGAATCAGGTATGACACGATAAATGTTGGCCCAGGCAAAAAGGTTACAAGCGTCTTCACAATAACTGATTCAAAAGCGTCTGATTTTGACAACACAGTATTTTATAACGATGTAAAACAAAAATTAATCAAGCAGGAATGCAAAGGCGACCTGCAAGACTCATTAAAGGGAGGTGTTACATTTGTTTATAGCTATTACGGAAGCGATGCGATGCTTATTGCTGAGGTCCCTTTGACTCCAGCTGATTGTGGTTATTGAAAGACGGGGACAGCTGCCCTTTTAGCCCCTTGTGGGGGCGATACTCGTTGTAATCCTGCATCCGGGATCATCATCTAAAATGGTCCTGGAAACAATCTTCCCTGAGCGCCCTTAAAATGACGAGAAGCTCAGACCGCGACATCCAGGACCTACCGGGGAGTTCAGGGAACAATCCTTTTTTAGCCAAGCCGCGGCTATAAGAAATGGCTGGAGGCCGTCGGTCAACGACCTCCAGCCTGCCAGGCTCCCGGAACGTGGGTGGTTGTGTAAAGAGTTTTTCGCTTTTTTGGGCAGCGCCCTTTCAAATCTGATTTATCCTGCCTCCGCTAATTCCAGGGCCTGATCGATATCCTGATCGTGCAAAAGGCCCATGTTCAGGTACCGTTTCGCACCCCACTGGGTCCCGGCCACGTGGCGGAGCCGGGCCGCGCAGAGCATCAGCGCTGAGTGTCCGTCAGGAAAGGCACCCACGACCCTGGTGCGTCGCCGGATCTCCCGCATGATCCGCTCCAGGGAATTGTTCGTCCGGATCCGAA
>DAOPOS010000004.1:0-119259 GCA_035358035.1 Syntrophales bacterium
GGATGCCTTTCTCTTCGAGGGCCCGGGCGATCAATCCCACGGATTGATGGCAGAGCGGTCAGGCGGGCACCAGCAGGACGAGATCGGCCTTCATCGCCTCGATGCGGGCTAGCATCGCGGGGATCATCTCGTCGAGGAACTGGGTCTTGCGGAAGACGCGGCCCATGAAGGTCAGGTGGAACGGCGTGAGTCCGCCGATGAACCCCTCGGCGGCGAGCTCCCGCAGCCGCTCGATGGGAAAGACGCAGTTGACGTCTTGCTCCGCGTCCCGGTGATCGTAGTAGTCGTGGCTGATCGCCAGATCGCGTACGTCCGTGTCCGCGGGGATCTCGCGGAAGGACAGATCGTTCTTGTCGGGTTTGAACGGGACCTGATCCTTGCGGTACACGCCGCTCGAGCTGATCATCGCGACGGTGCTCTCCGCCAGGGGCTTGACGATGGGCGTCCAGGGGGCGGAGGCGTTGACCGTCCATTGGTAGGGGGGTTGATCCGGAAACATGGACTGCACGACATCGACGTACTTGAGGTACTTCATCGCTCCCTCCTTACGGTCCAAATGTATGCAAAATCTACCCGATTTACTTGAAAGATGTCAACAAGAAGTCGGGGCGCGAAGGTCTTGCGGCGAATTTTCCGAATGACCCTTGACGGTGCGGCAAAAATCGGCCAAAGATAAACAGTACCGAAGACAGCAAACAGCGATGAGGTCTTCCTGGGGAAGAGGCGAATATTTCACGCGCACGGCCCTGCGAGGAAGGGACGGGGAGTGAAGGATGGAACGGTGATGACGAAGGAAATCAAACACACACCGGCCGCCCTGTGGCCGACCGTCCGGCGGGCCGCCTGGACCCTGGTGCTGCTCGCCGCGGGCAGCGCCGTCTGCGCGGCGGCCGTCAACGGCATCCTCATCCCCCGGCAGTTCGTCAGCGGCGGATTCACGGGGCTCGCCCTCGTCGTGCATTACCTCTGGCCTGCGTTGCCCGTGTCCGCCCTGTATTTCCTGTTCAACGTGCCCCTGTTCGCCGCGAGCTGGTTCTTCGTGGGCCGGCGGTTCTTCGTCTACAGCGTCGTCGGGATGGCGGTGTTTACCGGCGCCCTGGCCTGGGTGCGGATCCCGATTCCCCTGACGGACCCGCTCCTCTCGGCGCTCCTGGCGGGGATCGTCATGGGGCTGGGGGTGGGGGTCGTTCTGAGGTCCATGGGCTCCACCGGCGGGACGGACATCCTGTCGGTCATCCTCTTTAAGCGCTGGTCCGTCCCTCCGGGGACGACGATCCTGGCGTCCAACGTCTGCATCCTGGCCGTATCCCTGTTGTTCTTCTCCCTGGAGACCGTCCTGTACACCCTGATCTACCTGTACGTCTCCTCGCAGATCATCGACGTTGTCGTGATGGGTCTGAGCCGACGCAAGGCCGTCTTCATCATCTCCGGCGAGTGGGAGGCCATCTCCGGACGGGTCATGAAAGAGATCGACCGGGGGCTGACCATCCTGCAAGGGGAGGGCGGATACTCGGGCCAGCGGCGGCGCGTCCTCTACACGGTCGTGACCTTCCGGGAACTGGGGCTCCTCAAGCAGATTATCCGCGAGGCGGACCCGGCGGCCTTCGTCGTCGTGACGGACACGCGCGAGGTCATGGGCAACCGCATCGGGAACCAGCCACCGTGGTAGATTCGTTCCCGGACCGGCGTTCCGTCGGGCCTGATCCCCCGCTATAAGGCCTTCTTCGGCTCCAGAACCAGCAATCGTTTGAGCCCCTTCGCGGAGCGGTAGTTCGCCGGGATCTGCTCACCCCTCGCCCACAGGCCGGCCAGGTCGTTGTAGTAGGGGCTCAGGTAATGGCCGGACTGCCCCGGCGGGCTCATCAGGGTCATGGTGTCAAGGTTGGACATGTCCACCACGATCCGGATGGCGGCCCCGCTCACCATGTCATAGGGATGCTCCCGGTCCCACCAGCCGGCATGGATCGTAAAATCGTCGCCCGCGTAGGGCAGAGGCTTCAGGTTCAGGAACGGCAGCGCCCCCCCGAGCGGGTGCCGGATGGTCATCCGGTGGACCTTCCCCCAGGCCCATTGCTTCGGATCGCCGCCGAAGCGGGCGGTCAGCTCGGCGATGGCGTCCTTCATGCTTTTCATCACCATGTCGTCCCGGGTTTCCCGGACGCCGGACGTGCGGATGTCGTCCCATAGGACGTGACCGTTGTCGTTCATGTGGCGGATCATCCATTGCGCCGGAATGGAGACGTGCAGGTCCTTGAACAGTTCGGCGACGAGCGCTTGGCCGAGCTGGTCTTCGAGCGTGTTTCGAATCAGGCGGGTGAAAAATGCATTAAAGATCGTCGCCTGGGGGCTGTCCGCGTCCATCGCGCCATCCCACTTGCGGAGCAGGGATGCGTATTTCGAAAGCCCTTCCCTGTCGCCGCACACCCGCAGGATGTGGGGAACCCAGCGCTTGGCCACCGTGGAAACCACGTCGAGCTGCATACTGCGGATGTCCTCCGGGCTGAAGCGGTCCTTGCTCTTGACCATGTCCTCGAAGCGGTACGCCCGCTCGAAGAGGAAGAAGGCCGTCCCGTAATAGTCGCCCGCCTCCGGCATCTGGTTGAAGGAGGCCAGGTAGCCTTTGGCGGGATTGAGCGCGAAGGGGTGATCCTCGAAGGGGATGTAGCCGGTCCAGTCGTATCGCCCCTGTGCCCCCGGCTGCGGCAGCGGGTTGTCGCCGGATTTCCTCCTGGGGAAGGTCGTGATGTACTGATACCCGATATTGCCGTCGATGTCCGCGTAGCCCATGTGCACGCTGGCCCCGCGGATCGGGCGGAGCGCCTGGCGGAACTCGGTGAAATTTCTCGCCCGGTTCAGGGCGAGCAGCCCCTCCACGGTGCCGTCGTGGCCCATCAGCCCCGGCCACATCATGGCGCAGTTCGACGGCAGGCCGGACATCACGCCGGAAACGACGGGGCCATGCCGGGACGTTTTGATCGTCAGCTTCTCCTCCCTGAATCCGCCCTTGCCCTTGACCCGGATGACGTCTTCCCGGACCTGGAAGTCCCGGTAGCCGTCCTCGGTCCGATACTGGTTGGCGTTCGCCGGGTTGACGGTTTCCGTGAAGTAGTCGAGGTTGTCGCCATGGCCGACCGTGATGCTCCACGCCATTCTCCCGTTGAAGCCCGCCGCGTGGACGCCGGGGATCCCCGCGATCGAACCGCCGATGACGTCGTAGCGCCCCCCCTTCAGGTGGATGAGGTAGAAGAGCGACGGGATCACGGCCTCCAAATCCGGACTGCCCGCGAAAACGGCCTTGCCGGTGGTGGTCCTGGCGCCGGAGAAGATCATCCAGTTGCTGGCGCGCATCCGCAGGGGGATGGGGCCGTCATCGTCGATGCCCGCAACGGGAGCGGGGGCGGCCCGTTCGGGAAGCTCGGCGCGCGCGGGCGAGGCGGGGCGGCGGTTCCCGGCGGACGAGATGAACGGCGCCGATTCCGGGATCCAGGGCAGCAGCTCGTTGAAAAGCTCCGGTCCGGCGGCGTTGTGGATCTGGTAGAGCAGGGGCTTGACGCCCCGGGGCGAGTTCAACCGGTAGGACATCAGCAGGCCGGCGACGAGACAGTCCGCGGGCTTCCAGGGCTGCGGCCTGGCGCGCAAGATGACGTACTCGAGCGGCAGGAACTTGACGGAACGGATGTATGCGTTGACTCCCCGCGTGTAGGCGTCGACGCACGTCCGGGCCTCCGGCGACAGGTTCGCATACTCCGCCTCGGAGGCGCGGTAGAATCCGAGGGTCTTGAAGAAACGGTCCTTTTTGAGCGTCTTGTCTCCCAGCAGTGTCGAGAGCTCCCCCCGGCCCGCCAGGCGGGTCAGATCCATCTGGAACATCCGTTCCCTCGCCGTGATGAACCCCTGCGCAAAGAAAAGATCGGCCTCGTTTTGTGCGAAAATATGAGGGACGCCATGGTCGTCCGTCCGGACCTCGACCGCGGCCATGAGGCCGTCCATCTCCAGCGTTCCGGTGTACGACGGATGCGGAAGCCTGAGAAATACCGACAATGCGACAGCCGCGACGATGATAATCGCCAGGACGACGCCCAGCACGATGACCCCGATCTTCGCCTTTCTCGACTTCATGACATCCCCCCTCCGGATTTTTTTGCGACGGCTCCGCGCGACAATTCCCCGAAAATCATAATGGATGCGGTTGGGTCCTGTCAAATCGAATCGGTGCCGACGGCGCCGGTTTCCACCGATGACAGGCGCAGAACGTCGGCCCGCCCGTGGACATCCTGTCCCGAATTGACTGTTCCCGGAAAATCGCGTATATCGGTTCCGCGCGGCTAAAAACACGGAGGGACATCGGACATGGACCTGATCGAAGCCATCCGGAGACGCAAGAGCATCCGGAAGTTCAAGCCGGACCCGGTTCCCCGGGCCGTCTTGCGGGAGATCCTGGGCATCGCTTCCCGGGCGCCGTCCGCCATGAACACGCAGCCCTGGGAATTCGTCGTGATCGCGGGGGAGGTCCTCGAAAGGGTCCGGCGGGCGAATCTCGAAAAGCTCCACGCCGGGCAGGCCTTGCAGCCGGAGCACCCGGTCATCGGGTGGCCCCAGGACAGCGTCTATCGCCGCCGCCAGGTGGAGCTCGGCATGGCGCTGTTTCGCCTCATGGACATCCCCCGGAACGATCCGGTCAAACGGATGCAATGGCTCGAACGGGGGTTTCGCTACTTCGACGCCCCGGCGGCGATTATCCTCGCGGCGGACCGCATGCTGGGGAACGGGGAGCCGCTGCTCGACCTCGGCGCGGTCATGCAGTCCCTGTGTCTGGCCGCCCTCGCCTACGGCCTCGGGACCTGCATCGAGGATCAGGGGGTGATGTATCCGGACGTGATCCGCGAACAGACAGGCATCCCGGCGCAGAAGCGCCTGATCATCGCCATCGCGATCGGTTATCCGGAAGAGGATTTCCCCGCCAACCGGATCGAGAGCCTCCGGGAACCGGTGGACGACGTCACGACCTGGTACGGCTTCGATGGCGGGGAAGGCTGAACGCACTCCCAGGGCATTCGGCCCCATAAAATTCATGCAAAAAATCGGTCCCCGGCGCTGGCCGGACCGATCGAGAGTCAAATCCTTTCAAGGAGGAACACATGTCTGTCACAGAAAACAAGGTCATGACGGCGAAGGAGGCGATCGGCCGCTTCGTCAAGGACGGCGACCATCTGGTCATCGGCAACTACACCGTGGGGACCTGTGCCGCCCTGGTCTTCGAGGTTATCCGGCAGCAGCGGAAGGGCCTGACGCTCTACTCGCAGTCCGGCGTTTTCGACGTGGAGGTGCTCGTGGGGGGCGGGTGCGTGGACCGGCTCGTGTCCACCTACGTCTACCGGGCCGGCGGCAAGGAGGGCGGCTCGGCCGTGGAGCGCGCGATGAGGGCGGGGACAATCGAAATGGAGGACTACACGAACTTCCAGTACAACGCCCGGCTCGTGGCGGGCATGCACGGGTTTTCCTTCATGCAGGTGCTGGAGGGCGCGATGGTTACGGACCTGTTCAACAAACGGTCATTCCTGGGCGACGACAAGTACCGGGTCATCCCCTGCCCGTACACGGGCAAGCAGATCCTGACCGTGCCCGCGGCCAACCCGGACGTCTGCATCGTACACGTCCAGCGGGCCGACCGCTTCGGCAACGCCCAGTACTGGGGCGCCCTGGGCAGCGTGGCCGCCGCGGCGCTGGCGAGCAAGCGCATCGTCGTCTCCTGTGAGGAGATCGTGGCGCACGACATCATCCAGTCGAGCCCGCACCTGACCGTCATCCCCGGCTACCGGGTGGACGCGGTGGTGGAGATCCCCTTTGGGGCGCATCCCACCGAGGTGCTCGGGTATTACAACCTCGACCGCCTGATGTACGCCCTGTTCTTCATGTCGGACATGAACGGCGACGGGCTGAAGGCGTGGATGGACGAATGGGTCTACGGCTGCGTGGACCGGCACGCCTACCTGGATCATTACATGGCCAAGCACGGCGCCGAGTCGCTCGACGCCATCCGGGCGAAGGCCTACTACTCCGCGCCGGCGAACTACGGCGCCGCCTACACCTCGTGCTGGGATAACGAGGACAGGGAGCGCAGCATGGGCGTCACGCTCGCGGAGATGGAAAGAATCCTGGAGGAAAGGGGACTGCTCAATGGCTAAGAAATATACCCTCGACGAACTGCTTATCATCACGGCCGCCCGCGAGATCAGGGACGGCGAGAACGTCATCCTGGGGGTGGGGCTCCCCACCACCGCCGGCGCCATGGCCAAGGCCCTGCACGCGCCGCACGCCACCCTCATGATGGAGTCCGGCATCCTGGACATCGAACCCCTGGTGCCGCCGAACCACATCGCGGACGCCCATTCGTGCCGGGGCTTCTCCTACGCCACGGACCTCTTCTCCATGTTCACCATGACCTACCGGGGCTACGTGGACGTGTGCTTCCTGGGGGTGGCCCAGGTCGACCGCTTCGGCAACATCAACACCACGGTCATCGGCGATTACTACAAGCCGAAGATGCGGCTGCCCGGATCGGGCGGGGCGGCGGATTTTCTCTCCTACGCCAAGAAGACCATCCTCACCATGCGGGGCGGAGAGTTCGTCAACAAGCTCGACTATTTCACCTCGCCGGGCTACCTGGACGGCGGGGACAGCCGGGACGCCTCGGGGCTCTTCCCGAAGGGGTCCGGCCCGGTCATGCTGCTCACGACGAAGGGGGTTTTCCGCTTCGACGAGAAGACCAAGGAACTGGTGCTGGCCAAGGTCCATCCCGGCGTCAGCGTGGACGACATCCGCAAGGACATCCCCTGGGATCTGAAGATCGCCCCCGATTTGGCCGAGACCGACCGGCCGACGGACGTCGAGATCGACTTCATCCGGCGCTTCGCCCCGACCGAGGCGGTCGGCCGGAAGCTCATGTACGAGCTCGCCATCGCGCACAGCTTCAACAAGGCCCTGGCGCGGGGGAAGTGAGCCACGTTCTCTCGGGGACGGAATCGGTGAGGGTTGCACGAAACCCCGGAAGGCGGAGGGATTGCCGCCGACCGGGGTTTTTGCGTCCGCGCTACGCATGGGGGCGGTTCGGCGCGAATCAACGGCGATCTCGTCGGGGGACGGGTCTCGAAGTACGGTCAGGTTCCTGAGCCCCGGCCTTCGGCCGCGGATTTGCCCGGACGGCGCTTGACGCGCTTGCCCGCCAGGTCCGCGGCCTTCTTTTTGAAGATCGGAACCACATACAGCGTGTAGAGGGCCGTGCCGAGGAAGAATCCCGCCATGACGAGGGCCACCCAGCCGTTGGCGAAAAGGATTTTGCCCGTATGGTCGCGGGTGACGTCGAAGAAGATGCCGATCAAGAGCCCCAGGAATATGACGAGGGTCAACGCGGGGACGAGGTAGCCGCCCGGCACCTTGAAGCTCCGCTCCTGGTCGGGGAACTTTCGCCGCAGGCGGATGACGCACAGGGCCATGACCACGTAGATGAAGCACTCCAGGGCGGCGGCCATGATAATGATGAACATGTACTGGCCACTGAAGAGAATGAGGAAACACACGACGAGGGCGAAGACCATCAGGCCCAGAATGGCGAACCAGGGAGTGGCGTAGTCCGGGTGGATCCGGCTGAAGATCTTCGGCAGGACATTGTCGCGGGCCATCGCGTAGGCGAAGCGGGAGGTGTTCAGGAGCCCCGAGTTGAAAGACGTCACCGAGGCCAGAATGCTCATCGCCACGAAAAAGAGCACCCCGCCGCTGCCGAACATTGCCCGGCCGAACTCGATGTGGGGGATGTCGGTTCCCCGCTGGATGAACTCGGGGGCCAGATGGCTCAGTCCCGTGACCATGGCGACGGTGAAGAGCGAATAGGTGACGGACAAAATGCCGATGGCCCAGAGCATCCCGCGCCCGATCATCCGGTAGTCCGTCGTTTCCTCGGCGAGCGGCGTCACCCACTCGAAGCCCACGTAGAGGAAGACCCCCACCCCGGCGGCATTGAGCACGTTTCCCCAGGTCAATTTCGGATGCGCGAGGGCCGCCGGGATGTCCACGCCGACCCGCGTGAAGGTGTAGAGGGACACCCCGACGAGAAACAAAAGCATCGCGTAGCTCAGGATGTCCTGGACCAGGCCGGTGAGCTTCACCCCCCGGACATTGATGAACCCGACGAAGGCGATGAAGGCGATCACCCACAGGACCCGGTCGAAGGCGGGACTGACCAGCGGCAGGGAATCCATCAGGACGCTGGACAGAAGGTAGCTCTCCGCGCCGACCATCGTGATCCCCATCAGGACGTAGAACATCCCGATGACGATCGCGATCCGCTCGTTGAAGGCGTTTTGGATGAAGAGCTTGATCCCTGCCGCGGTCGGGTACTGGGCGATCAGCTCCGAGAAGCACAGGGCGGACAGAAGGCACAGCAACCCCGCGACGAGGATGGAGATCCAGGCGAGTTCGCCCGCCAGCATCGTTGCCACCTGCATGCCCGCCAGATAGCAGGACGTCGCCAGGGCCATGCCGGCGGAGGTGGAGATGACCGTCCTGAGCTTGAGCACCTTCCGCAGCGTCGTCGCCGTCGCCATGCGCGCCTCCTTATACGTCGGGCCAGATGATCATGGTGATGGCGTCGAGGCGGACGATGTCCTCCTGTGTCGCTTTGACGCGGATTTCCCCCTGGAGGTACTTCTGCGAGGGATTGAGATCGCCCCAGAACATGTCGCAGAGGTTTTCGCTCGCCGTCGTGACGATGATGTCCGGGGCGCCCGCGGCCCCCGCCGCGTAGGAGACAATCTCCCCCTGGACCACGTCCATCGTGAAGATGTCCCCGGTGTCGTCCGCGACGAAGTGGAGCAGCCGGGACCAGTCCCGCTGCATCCGCCGCAGGCGCTTGTTTTCGTTGCACTGTACCTGGTAGTCGGCGAGCGCCTCCAGGATCTCCGCACCGGTCGCCATAGGACGCTTCCCCCCTTGCTGATGATTGCAGACATTTTCCCCGGGGATCACGAGCCCCGGGGCCGTTGTCAGTCGTCCTTCCCGAGGCCCTTCTCTCCGGAAAGCTCCCGCATGGCGCCCGCGAGCGCGGCGAGGACCTCGTCCACCTCCGCCGGGGTGATGACCAGCGGCGGCATCAGGCGGCAGATGCTCGGGTCGTTGCCCGTGTAGATCGCCAGAACGCCGCGGTCGGCGAGCTTCTTCGTCATCCGGGGGCCGATGGAGGTGTTCGTGTACTGCAGGCCCATCATCAGTCCCTTCTGCCGGACCTCCAGGAGCAGATCGGGGTAGGCCGCCGTCAGGCGGTCGAAGCCGGCGCGGAACCGCTCCCCCATGAGTCGCGCGTGTTCGGCCAGGCCGTTCTTCTCGATGTAGTCGATCACGGCGAGCGCCACGATGCACCCCAGATCGGAACCGCCGAAGGTGGACAGGTGAACGAAGGGGTGGGGGATGAAGAAGTCGTTGATCTCCTCCTTAAAGACGGTGGCGGAGATGGGGTAGAGGCCGCCCCCCAGGGACTTGGCCAGGGTCAGGATGTCCGGGACGACCCCCCAGTGCTCGCACGCGAACATCCGGCCCGTCCGGGCGAAGCCCGTCTGGATCTCGTCGAGGATGAGCAGCGCCTCGTGTTCGTCGCAGAGGCGACGGACCTCCGGCAGGTAATCGTCCGGCGGGACGTTGATCCCCCCCTCCCCCTGGACCGGTTCGAGGATCACGGCCGCGGTGTCCGCACTCATCGCCTCCCGGACGGCCCGGGCATCGCCGAAGGGCACTTGCCTGAAGCCCGGCATCAGCGGCTCGAACGGCTCCTTGTAGGCCGCCCGGCCGATCGCGGAGAGGGCGAAACCCGTATGACCGTGATAGGCCTTCTCGGCGTAGATGATCTCCGTCTTCATCGTGTAGCCGCGGGCGATCTTGATCGCGGCGTCCACCGCCTCCCCGCCGCCCGCGCCGTAAACCGTGCACTTCAGGTCGCCGGGGGTGATCTCGGCGAGCTTCCGGGCGAGGTCGGCCTTCTGGCGGGAGCACACCAGGAAGACGCCGATATCGTAGGTGTCCAGCGCCTTCTTGAGCGCCTCCACGATCTCGCGGTTGTGGCGCCCGACGTTCATGATGCCCGAGCCCGTCTGGCAGTCGATGAAGCGTCTGCCGGTGAGGTCCCAGGTGCAGGCGCCGTCCCGCCGTTCCTCGATCAGGTCGATGCCGGCGGCCTTCAGGGTCCGCACCTTCATGGGATTGACGAACTCGGCGAAATCGGCCAGCGCCCGCTGCTTGAGGGTGTTCAAATCGTCCGACACGGTGTCACCTCCTGTTGGATGAGGGTGAAACTTCTCCGCGATCCGGGCATGACGGCGCCTGTTCAACAGGCGATATTCTGATTCTCGGCAAGGGGACGAGGGTAATGGATGTAAACAGGCGGTGCATGCATACCTCCATCGTCTGAAGCGGGGCGAATTTTTTTGATGTGTTGGCCGAAGGTAAGGGGATCCGCCTCGTATGTCAAGGTAATTCTGACACCCCGCCGGGAATTCCTTGACCTGTGGGGTTGATTGGTATAAAAGCCCGAAAAAAAGGACGTTTTCATGGAATATCAGAGTGTGGACGATGTCCAGGAGCGCCTGACGGCGGCCGGCTACATCCCCTCCCGGGAGATCGCGACGGTGGTCTTCCTCGCGGAGGCGACGCAGAAGCCGATCCTCGTGGAAGGGCCCGCCGGTGTCGGCAAGACGGAGCTTGCCAAGGCCGTGTCCCGCAGCCTGAACCGGGAGCTGATCCGCCTCCAGTGCTACGAGGGGCTGGACGAGGCGAAGGCCCTGTACGAGTGGGAATACGCCAAGCAGCTCCTCTACACCCAGATGGTCAAGGGCCGCATCAACGACATCATCGCGGACGCGGACACACTCACCGTGGCGGTGGACCGCATCGCCGCCCAGGAGGACGCCTTCTTCTCCGACCGCTTCATCCAGCCCCGCCCGCTCCTCCAGGCGATCAGCTCGGAGGAGCCCGTCGTTCTCCTCCTGGACGAGGTGGACAAGTCCGATCCGGAATTCGAGGCGTTCCTGCTTGAACTCCTGAGCGATTTCCAGGTTTCGATCCCCGAACTCGGGACGCGCAAGGCCGTCAGGATCCCCTTCGTCCTGCTCACCTCCAACAACTACCGCGACATGAGCGACGCGCTCAAGCGCCGGTGCGTCCACCTGTATATCGACTACCCGGAGCGGGATCTGGAGATCCGGATCGTGCGACTCAAGGTCCCGGGGGTCGAGGAGGCCCTTGTGCGGAGCCTCGTCGAGGCGATCCGCCGGATCCGCGCCCTCGATCTGAAAAAGAACCCCAGCATCTCCGAATCCATCGACTGGGCGCAGTCGCTGCTGGCCCTCCAGGCCCGGTCGCTGTCGCCCGGGGTCCTGTCGGACACCCTGAACGTCGTCTGCAAGTACCAGAGCGACATCGAAAAGGTCCGAAAAAACCTCGACCGCGTCCTCGCGTGAGTCCCGCGCCATGGTCGATCTCGTCCTGAAATTCGTCTCCTCCTGCCGGGCGTCGGGGATGCGGATCTCCACCTCCGAAGTCCTGGACTGCCTCCGGCATCTGGAGCGGATCGACTGCGCCCGCGAGGACGAGTTCCGGGCGGCGCTCAGGACGAACTTCGCCAAGAGCGTCCGGGAGCTGGCCCACTTCGACCGCCTTTACCGCCTCTTCTTTCACGAGTTCCGCCTCGACGCCGCCGATGTGGAGGCCGCCGGACGTTTCGCCGATCAGATCGGGGACCTGGCCCGGCGTCTCGCGCCGGAGGCCGCCCCGGAGGCGGAATACCGGGCGGTGGTGGATTTTCTGGCCGGGGACCCCCAGGGGCTGCTCCGGGCGCTGCACCGCATCCGGACGGAATCCGACGCCTCCCCGCAGACGGTGAAGTTCAACCTGGCGCCCCTTGAAGGCCGCCTGAAGCTCCTCATGCAGATCCTGCGGGTGGGCGACGTAGCCCAGGCATTGGTCAAGAGCGAAATGACGGACCTCGACGCGGCGGACCGGCGTGCGCTCGCCGGTCACGTCGGCGAGCGCCTGGACCGCGCCCGGGCGCTGCTGATGTTCGAGCCGCTGCCCGACGCGGACGGCATCCGCAAGAACGTCGACGCGGGGGAGCGTCTCAAGCAGCTCGGCGAAAAGCCCTTCTCGTCCTTCACCCCGCGGGAGATGGAAGAGATGCGCGAGGCCATCGGCGGCCTCGTGCGCAAGCTGAAAAACATCACGAGCCGCCGTTTCGCCGTCCGGAACCGGGGCGCCCTCGACGTCAAGAAGACCCTCCGGGCCGCCGCCCGCTACAACGGCGTGCCCCTCGATCTGAAATACCGGCGCAAGGCCCTCCGGAAGGGCCGGATCGTCACCCTCTGCGACGTTTCGGGCTCCGTCTGGTCCGCCGCGCGCTTCATGCTGAATCTCCTGTACTCCCTCCAGGACTGTTTCGACCGCGTCCACAGTTTCGTCTTCGTGGACCGGCTGACGGAAGTCACGGAGATCTTCGACACGCACGAGGTCAACGAGGCGATCGGCAGGGTTCTCGGGAAAGCCGATGTCGGCTTCAACGCCACGACGGACTACGGGGAGATGTTCCGCCATTTCAAGCGCGGCTACATGGAGATCCTGACGAAGAAGACGACGCTCATCATCATCGGCGACGCCCGCTCCAATTACCTGAGCCCGGAGGACGCGATCCTGGGCGAGATGCGCGACCGGTGCCGCCGGGTGATCTGGCTCAATCCCGAACCGGAGGCGATCTGGGGCACGGCGGACAGCGAGATCTACACCTACGCCCCCTGGTGTCACGAGGTGCGGCCGTGCCGGAACCTGAACCAGTTGATCCGCTTCATCGAGGAGCTCGTCCTGTAATGACCGGAGATCTGCATGCAGAAACGCGTTTGGTGAGGCAACGTTTTGCGCGGTTCGCCGCCGCGCATATCGCCGGCCGCGGGGACCTGGACAACGGGGATGACTTTCCCCGCGACCTGTGGCGGCGCATGGGCGAGGCGGGTCTCTTCCGGCCCGGCATTCCGAAGCGTTACGGCGGCAGCGGCGGGGGCTGGCCGGCCCTCGTGGCGGCCGGCGAGGCGCTCGTCGCCTCCGGGGGAAACCTGGGGTTGGCCCTTTCCTGGCTCGTTCAGCAGGCCGTCGCCCGCTTCCTCGTCCACGGCTTCGGCGACGCGGAACAGCGGAGGCGCCTCCTGCCGGAGCTGGCCCGCGGCCGACTGACCGTCGCCTTTGCCGTCTCGGAGCCCGGCCACGGCGCCCACCCCAGACACCTGGCCACGCGGGCGCTGCGCGCGGGTGACGGATTCAGGCTCACGGGTGAAAAGGCGTATCTCACGAACGGTCCCATTGCCGATCTTTACGTCGTCGTCGCCATCACCTCCGAAGCGGCGGGCCGAAAACGCTTCACGGCCTTTCTCGTGCCCCGGCGCACGCCCGGCCTTTCCGTGGCGGCGCCCACGCCCCTGCCGTTCCTGAGACCGTCGCCCCACGGCGGCATCGAACTCGTCGACTGTCCCGTACCGGGGACGGCGATCCTGGGCGAGGTGGAGGCGGCCTGCGAGACGATGGTGATCCCGTTCGGCGGGGTGGAGGACCTGCTCATGACGGGGCCGATCCTGGGGGCGCTTTCAAGGCTCGAGGCGCGGGCGGTCGAGGCGCTCCGCGCCGGGGAACCCGACCGGACCCTGCGGAGCGAGCTGGGCGCTGCTCACGCCCTGCGCGAGACGTTGACGGGGGTGGCCCTTGCCGCGGCGGCGGACCTGGACCGGGGGGTGGCCCCGTCCGGGATTCCGCAAACGCTTGCGGGGTTGCCCCAGGCCGTGGCGCTTCTCGAGCGTCTTACAGCCATCCTGTCCCGCCCGGGCGCGGGCGAGAATCCTGCGCCGACGCGGCTCCAGGCCGATCTCACCGCCCTGTTTTCCCTCGGGCGCCGCCGCCTGCTCGCCCGCCAGGAGCGCCTCGGCGCCGCGCTCCTTTCCAACCCCGCCTGACGAACATCGCAACCGGATGCCGGTGCGTCAAGGAAATCGGATCCCCGGCGCGCCGCTGAAACACTCACGGCAATTGATAAATCGGGCTGTCTTTCCCGAAGTGGATCATGAGCGGCGTTTGTTCATGCCCGATCTGTTTGGAGATGCTGGTCGTCATCGTCTTTGAGTATTCACCCAGCCCCACAATGCTGACCTTTCCATCTTTGTTCTTGTCGGCCGCCCTGTTGTTATTCAGGCCATCGAGCAGGGTGTATGTGAAAAGCCCGTTGCCTTTGTAGCCGTCCATCGCTGCCTGCTTATCGCCCGCCGATGCATAGATATGCAGCCCCATCTTCCTGGCCATCACGGACATCCTGGCATCGTACAGCCCGCTGACGATATAATCGACTCCGCCGGCATGGCAGGTGTCGAAAATGAAAAGCTGACTCAGGGATTTTATTTTTTTGGACATCTCCACGATCTCGTTGGAGCTGATGACGTTTCCCTCGCTCACCTGGCCGTTGAAATCATGAGTGAGCAGGTAATACTGGCTCTGCAGCAGCAACCCGTGGCCGGCCACGAAGAGGATGAAGCTGTCACCGGGCTTGGCGAGCCCCGCCAGCTCGTTGATCTTGCCGATGATCGCGGTCTTCGTCGCATCCTTGTCAGTCAGGCGCGCGTAGTGGATGTTCTCGGGTTTGTACAGTGTGGCGGATTGGGCCTTGATCTTTTCCTCCAGATTCATCGCGTCCTTGGCGGCATACTTGAGGGTGATGTTCTGGTCTTGGTAGCGGTCCACACCAATCGAAAGAATGTAGAGATGCGGATCCGTGGCTTTGATGGCCGAGTGGAAGCGAACGGTTTTCAGGGCGCTCTGGATCGTGTTGCCCGCATTGAAGGCGGCTATACTGACTTCATTCTCACCGGCCACGGTGTCTATCTCTCGGCAGTCCTCGAAAGAATCCCCTTTGGGCTGAACGATTGACGAGACCGAAGGTGTTTTGTCGATGATGGAGACGCTCCGCATGTCCTCATGGATGGTCCTGCTGTTCAGGGAGGCCAATGCGGTCTTTTCAAGCGAGGCCTTTGCCGCTTCCCGGTAGTATCCGTCCGATTGGATGAGCTTGCCGTTGTGGAATAATCGAACCTCGCCGATGCCGCCCCCGGAGCTCTTCACGCTGTAACAGACGCTGGCCTTGCCCTGACCGGCATCGCTCTTGTGGGTGAGTTCGACCGTGGGCGGCGGGCTCTTGATGGCGTCGGTCATGCTGACCGTGGCCAGACCGCTGATGTCCTCTCCCCGGAGCTTGACGGCCACAATATCGGGCCGGTAGAAGACGTCGTAGAATTTATCCACCCCGTAGCTCTGCTGGCCGACGACGACACTTAAATATTGCGCCCCTTTCTCGGAAGCGTTGTAGTAACCCTCCTTGGTGATGACGAGCCATTCGCCATCGGCAAAGCCGACGAACATGGCCATCTCTTCACCCGTTTGCGCATCGTACATCCTGACCGCGGCATCGCTCGGGTTGAGCAGCACCCGCTTGCCGTCCGGGTGAAACATTCCGGAAAGGGCCTTGCCCGCATATGTGAGCTGCTGGCCCTTCCAGGCAGCGGAAAGATCGGCCAGCTCTTTTCCTGTCCGAAGCTCCACGATTTTCAGCGGCTGGGCCAGGACCAGAAGCTGCGTTCCGTCCGGGGAAAGGGACAGGCCGTTCACGCCGGAGACGCCATATTGGGCGACCCTGTAGTCCGTATATTCCCTCAACGGCTTGCCGTTTGCCGCATCCCACAGGCGGACCGTCCCATCATGTCCGGAACTGGTCACAACGGACGTGCCGTCCGGCGAGAAGGCGGCACCGGTCGCATCCGTGAGCCCGATGATGCCCGATTTGTGCCCCTGGATGGTCCAGATCTTCCTCGACGTCGCGATGTCCCAGAGATGGAACAGGCCGTTTCTGTCTCCGGTCAGGAGTCTTTTGCCGTCCGGTGAGAAATCGGCCGCCCCGCCGTACTGATTGCCTGGGAACTTGCGGATGGCCCTCCAGATTGACGTGTCGAACACGTAGATCTCGCCCACGCTTACGGCAAGGAAATACCGGCCGTCGCGGGAGAACTTGACATCGTAGACTTGCCGATACGGCCCCTTGAAGCCGGCGAAAGTCCGGGCGATCGTTCCTGTCGTCAAATCCCAGACGTTCAGGGCATACTGCTCCTGCTCTTTTTCCTTCGGGACGTTTCGGTTGCCCAGAAAAGGTCTCGTCTCGCCGCCCGTTGCCGCATACCGGCCGTCCGGCGAGATCGCCACCCCATGGGCCAGTTTCAGCGTGTTGGTCTTTTTGAAGACCTGGCGGCCTTCGACGAGGTCCCACATCCGGACCACGCCGAAGTCGCTGGCCGTGTAGGTGCCGCCGTTGTCCACCGTGAGGAGATAACGGCCGTCCGGCGAGACGGCAAGCGCGGATACGGCGCTCACCTCGGTCTTGATATCCATCCGCAGCTCGCCGCTGTTCAGGTACACCTGCGGCACAGCGTACGGTTCAAGGCGTCCGCAGGAAATGAGCAGCAGAGACAATAACAAGGTCGCTGATGATTTCTTCATGGGCTTATTCCTTGTTTTTTGTGGGTGCAATAGTATAATGCGGAACAAATTTATGCAACGACGCTATCCAGGAGGGGATATGAAACGTTTTGCCGTCCTTTTGTCATGCCTGATCATCGTTTCCTTTCTTGCCGCGTGCGCTGCCGGACCCGACAAAAGAGGCGATGGCGGGAAGATAAGCCTGCCGAAACCGGCCCAGGAAGAGGTCGTTACGGGCAGATAAATTTATTTGCACCACACCATCCAGGAGGGGATATGAAGCGTTTTGCCGTCCTTTTGTCGTGCCTGATCATCGTTTCCTTTCTTGCCGCGTGTGCTGCCACGCCGGATAAAAGGGGCTACGGTGGGAAAAAGAGCATACCGAAACAGGCCCAGGAAGAGGTCGTTCAGGAGAAATAAAGGACCATTGACCCCACCGGCATCAGATCGCCTGTCCCGGGCCAAGGTCATCAACCATTAATAAGCCTTTGCTCCTGACGACTCGGAGTCAAGGGTGGTGTTTTGTCTGTGGTACTTACCCTTTTCAGGTACTGTCTCCCATCGTCACACAGGTTTCCCCCTATTCCGTATCGTCGTCCGGCCGTGACCTCAGGAAGCGGCGCCGGTCTTCCATGAAGCTTTTGTAAATCCGATAGTGCTCCGTTTCTTCGTAGGTCAACGTCTTGATGCGCGCTGCATCGAAGCTGTAAATGACGGCGCCCGGGCAGGCCAGCAGAAGCGGAGAATGGGTGGCGATGATGAACTGGGCATCCCGGCCGTCGTCGGCGTTTGTCAGGATCTCCAGAAGATCGATCTGGCTGCGCGGGGACAGGGCCGTTTCCGGTTCGTCCAGAAGGTAGAGCCCCTTCAGGCGGTAACGGCTCCGGAAAAAGGACAGGAGCGACTGGCCGTGCGACTGCGTCAGGAGCGACTTCCCGCCGAAGTGCCTGAGCTGACCGGGGTCAGCCGCCGCCCACTCGTCCAGAATCTGGGCGAAGTGGTGAAAGATGGCGGACCCGAAGTACGATCCGGGCACGCGGCCTGACGTCCACGTCACGCTCAGGCCGCTGTGAAACTGGTCCTCGTACGGATTGTTCTCGAAGCGGGATCGCGACACATCCCGCCAGATATGGATTCCGCAGCTTTGGGCAAGCGCCTCCAGGAGGGTGGACTTGCCCGTTCCGTTTTCTCCGACGAAAAGGGTCACGGGCGTTGTGAAGGGGATCGATTGCGGTTGAGAAAACACAGGCAGGTTGAACGGGTAACGATCCCGCAGGGGATACTTGTCCGGGTGAATCGTGACGCGTTCAAGATGCATGTTTTCGACTCCTATTTGACCAGGACCAGCAGCATCTTGAAGCGATCCGTGGCTTTGAGCGCATGGGGACGGTTGGCCGGCATGATGATCATGTCGCCTTCCCGGACGGTGTGCCACGTTTCCGAGATCATGATCTCGCCCCGACCTTCCAGGGCGTACACCAAGGCGTCGAACGGCGCCGTATGTTCACTGAGGCCTTCACCCGCATCGAAGGCGAACACCGTGACGGTTCCCGTTGCTTTCTTGATGATCTCGCGGCTGACGATGGAATGTGTCTGATAGACGGCCAGATCGGCCAGCTTCAGCGGCTGGGCGATCAGATTGCCCTCGACGGTTGTCTTGTTCATCGATCTGCCTCCTTCTCTCATGGAGTTTAGTCCTTATCATCGGAAATATCATGCGCAAGCCGATGGGATTTTGCGGGAACATCAGCGTGGCGCCCCTGCCGCCCCATTCTCCGCAACAATGGCCTGTTGCGCCAACTCAAGGGATCTGTCCGGTTCAACTGGATGCGCCTCTTTTCCGAGGTTCCGTCCGCCGGGGAGTTGCCCTCCCTGCGGTCTCTTCAACATCAGAAAAGCAAAAGACCGTAGGCCCAGGCCGCCGCCGTGAGGAGGACCGTGGATTCGGCGATCTCGCACGCGGCGCCCAGGGTGTCGCCCGTGAAGCCGCCGATCTTGCGCCGGCTGTATGCCGACACGACCGCCGTGGCCGCCAGCGCCAGAACGGCGGCGGCGATCCCCATCCACTGGGCGAGAAGGCCGCCCGCGATCACGAGAAAACACGCGCCCCAGACCGCGTTGGCCCAGGATCGGTGACGGAGGAAGCGCGAGGCCAGTCCGCCTTCGGGGCGGGCATAGGGGAGGGCCGTCATCATGGCCAGCAGGGCGACGCGGCCGGCGACGGGCGTCAGGAGGATCAAGGCCGTCCGCCGCGGAAGCTCCAGGGTCGTCAGGGCGCCGACCTTGATCAGAATGACGAAGACGATCGCCATGACCCCCATCGCGCCGATGCGGCTGTCCCGCATGATGGCGAGCATCGTTTCCCGGTCGCGGGCGCTGAAGAATCCGTCCGCCGTATCGGCGAGCCCGTCCATGTGGAGACCGCCGGTGAGCTTCACGAGGATGAGCACCGTCAGCGTACTGGCGATGGCGGGGGGCAGAAGCTGCGAGACCAGGAAATCGAACAGGGCGGCGAGGGCACCGACCAGCAGACCGACCAGGGGGAAGAAGGGGGCGCACCGCTCCAGGTCGGCCCCGGCGCCCCGAAACCGCCGGGGGACGGGCAGGACCGTGAGAAACTGGAGGGCGGCGAAAAATGCCTTCATGAATCCGCCTTGGAGACGTTCGCCTCCTCGAAGGTCGCGACGTCCGTGAGGACGCGTACGGCGGCCTCCACCAGGTGCATGGCCAGCGCCGCCCCCGTTCCCTCGCCCAGACGCAGGTCCAGATCGAGGAGCGGCCGCTTGCCCAGGCAATCCAGGGCAATCCGGTGCCCCGGCTCGAGACTCCGGTGGGAGGAGATCATGGCGTCGATACTCCGCGGGGCGATCCGGGCGGCGAGGATGGCGCCGGCCGTGGAGATGAACCCATCCACGAGAACGGGTTTCCGCTGCGCTGCCGCGCCAAGGATCAGCCCGGCGATGCCGCCGATCTCGAAGCCGCCGACCGCGGCGAGGACGCCGAGGGGGTCGGCGGGGTCCGGGGCGTTGACAGCGAGGGCCTGCTCGATCAGGTCGATCTTGCGCCGGAGGCCCGCGTCGTCGATCCCCGTGCCGCGCCCCGTCACGTCCGCAACGGGGCGTCCGCTGTAGAGGGCGACGATGGCGCTGCTGGGGGCGGTGTTGCCGATGCCCATCTCGCCGGTGCCGAAGACGTCCGTCGTCGGTCCCAGCTCCCGGGCCACGGCGATCCCGGCCTCCAGGGCCGCCCGCGCCTGTTCGCGCGACATGGCGGGGCCCGCGGTCATGTCCCGGGTGCCGGCGGCGATCCGCCGCGACAGGATCCGGCCGGCATCGGCCAGATCGCTCAAATCCCCCGCGACGCCCAGATCGACGACGATCACCTCCGCCCCGGCGAGGCGCGCCAGGGCGTTGATCCCCGCGCCTCCCCGGACGAAGTTGCGGACCATCTGGACGGTCACCTCCTGCGGGTACCGGCTGACCCCGCGGGCGGCGACGCCGTGATCCGCCGCCATCGTGACGATCGTCTTCCGGGCGACGGGCGGCTGTGCGCTCCCGGTGATGCCGGCGAGATCCTCCGCGAGATCCATCAGGCGACCGAGAGCCCAGTGGGGCATGGAGAGCTGTTCCAGGCGCGCGTGCGCGCGGGCGCGGGCCCCGGCGTCCGCGGGCGGGATGCTGTTTGCGACCGTTTCAAGCAGGGTCATTCCTATTTCCTTTTTCTTACTTGATCCGGGACGGCGACCGATGGCCTGATGCCGATCCGGGGGAGAATACCGGTTGACTGCGCAGGACCTCACGGCTCACGGCGCCCACCGATGCGCGTCCCCCCCTTTGAGGAACAGGGGCAAGCCGCTGACCATCAGGACGACCGTCTCCGCCGCCTGCGCCATGACCTGGTTGCACCGCCCGGCCAGGTCCCGGTAGAGCCGGGCCAGGGGGGTGTCCGGGACGATTCCCAGACCGACCTCGTTCGTGACGAGAATCACCGTCCCCGTCAGCAATTCGCAGGTTCGGATGATGTCCCGGCAGCGGTCGGCGATGTCGTCTTCCGAAACGGCCCGGCCCTGCCGTTCCGCCACGTACAGGAGGTTGTTGACCCACAGGGTGAGGCAATCGACGAGCGCCACCCCGTCCCCGCCCCACTGCCGCAGGGCCCCGGCCAGATCGAATTCCTCCTCGATCGTCGTCCACGCGGCGCCGCTCCGCGCCTCCCGGTGGCGGCGAATCCGCGCGACCATCTCGTCGTCGAGGACCGGGCAGGTGGCGATGAAGGTCCTTGGACCCGCCATCGCCTCGGCCGTCGTCTGGGCGTAGGCGCTCTTGCCGCTCCGGCTGCCGCCCGTGATCAGGACCATCCGCGCCATCAGCAAAGCTCCGCCATGCGAGTGAGCGAATCCCGGAGATCCTCCCGCGTGAAGACCTCGATCGAGACGCCGCCGCGATAGGTTTCGAGAAAGCTGCGCAGGAACGACCATGCCGCTTCGGGAACGCCTTTGAGGGAGCGGTGATCGCACCCGCCGTCGATTCCGTGGAGATGGATCATGACCGTTTTCTTTCCGTACGGCGTGAACAGGTTCGCCATCGGGAGCGACTGTCTCAACAGGTGCCCCGCGTCCAGACAGACGTTCAGGTCGAGGGCCGCCACGATCGGCGCGATGGCGGCGAAGGGGGCTTCGAGGTTTTCCACGGCCAGACATTCCCGGTCCACGCCGGTGTCGAAAAGCGCCGCGAGCGACGACAGGCAGTTCTCCCGCCAGCGGTCCAACGCGGCACTCCCTTCCCCGGCGGCGGGCTGACCCTCCAGGTGGAGGACGTAGGCCGTCGGTGCCAGGGGCAGGGTCCGTTCGTAAAACTTCCGCAGAGTTTCGCCCGCCGCCCGCCGAACCGCCGCGTCGGGATCGCCCAGGGCCAGATCCGTCGGCAGATGAACGTTGTACCTCAGGTCGTACGCATTGCCGAGGTGCGCCAGTTCTCGGATTTCCGTCTCGGTGGGGAGATTTTCGGCCAAGCGGCTTTCGAAGAGCACCAGCTCGATTTCGTCCACGAGGGGCGCGAGAAAACGGACATTGGGGAGGATCGGCGCCGGGAGGATATAGGAGGTGGTCCCCAGGCGGAACGGGAAGCGACCCTTCAAGTCCGGCCAGCCGTTGTCCATCGCGACATGCCTTTCAATCCCCGCTCGTCCTCCGAAGCCGGGATGACGAGCGGGCGAACCGGGATTCCTTTCGGGCCGGAGCGAGGCCTCGAACGGAGGGGAATTCGATCGCCGCCGGTCGTTCCGATCGGATCGCCTGCGGCGTAGCACGCGCCGGAAGGGCTTGTCAAGGAGCGGTTGACAAGCCCTTCCGGCTGGCGTAAGCAGGTCGCTCAGGAGCGATTGGCATGTCATGACCCCAAGGAAGATTCTCCCCGGAACCCTGATCGGGTTCGCACTGCTGTTTTTTTGCCTGCATGCCGCGGCGGCCGACCCGCCGCGGCGGATCGTTTCCCTCGCGCCGAATCTGACGGAAATCCTCTTCGATCTGGGTCTGGCGGACCGGATCGCGGGCGTCACGGACTACTGCCTCCTGCCGCCGGCCGCGCGGCAGAAACCGAAAGTCGGGGGGTTCGTCAATCCCTCCCTGGAGGCCGTCGTCGCCCTGCGGCCGGACCTCGTCCTGCTGACGGACGACGGCAATCCGCGCGCCGTCGCGGACCGGCTGCGGGCGCTCGGCATCCGCACGAACGTTTTCAAAACCGGCCACATCCGGGATCTGCCGCGTGAAATCCGAAGCCTGGGGGAGGTGCTGGCGGTGCCCGGTCGGGCCCGCGAGCGGGCGGAGACGATGGAGCGGACGTTTGAACGCATCGAGAACCGGGCCAGGACGCGGGGCACCCCGCGGATCCGCACCGCGCTCTTCATCATCCAGCCGGAGCCGCTCATCGTGGCGGGGAAGGGCACGACCATGGACGACGCCCTCACCCTGCTCGGTCTCGTCAACATCGGTGCGGCCGGCCGCGCGGCCTATCCGAAGCTGTCCCTCGAGTCCGTGCTCGGCCGCAACCCCGACGTCATCTTCATCGCCCGCGGACACGACGACGTCATGGCGTCCGCGGACCGACTCCTGAAGCGCCTCCGCTCGCTCGACGCGGTCCGCCGGGGGCGCGTCTACACCGTCGGCGACGGCATTCTGCGCCCCGGCCCCCGCCTCGTGGACGCCCTGGAGGAGATGGCCGGGCGCCTTTAGGGGCGCGAATCGGGCGCGGGGGCGGAACGGGTCAGGCGGTCCGCCCGCGGAGGGCCATGATCCGGCCGAAATAGATGCGGTGGTAGTCCTTCTGGGGGTAGTTCCCGTCGATGGACGGATCGAGGAAGTGCCCGGGGTCCATGTCCTGCCAGTACATCTTTTTGCACTCGACCACGAGTTCCGCCTCCGCGTAGGCGGGCGCGGCGACCGCGGACGGGGCGACGGGCGTCAGACCCGACGCGGCGATCTTGTCCAGGTCCCGGCCCGATTTCGTCCCGATCAACAGTACGGCGGACCGGTACGCCTCCGGAAAGGCGCACAGGGTGAAGCTTTCGTATCGCTCCATGAAGGCGTGGGTGTGGCGCGTCGGACGGACGACGACCTGCACGAACGGCACTTTCCACATGCAGCCCATGCTGCCCCAGGCGACCGTCATGGCGTTGTACCGGCCCGCGGCGAAATCCCCGGCGGTGAGGACGAGCCACTGCTTTTCCCAAAGGTGGTGAATCCGAACCGACCATTCATGAACGGAAATATCCTCAAGTGCCATGGCGTGCCTCCTTCTGCAATCGTCTCCGCCCCCGTCGCGGGCGTGTCCGCGGACCCGCCGCGCCGGACGGCGCTCCCGGGCCTTCGCGTCCGGGTTTTCGTATACCGGAATCCCTCCCCGAAAACAACCCCGGAACGATCCGCCGGCGAGGAGGATCGCGATGCTTGCATTCTTTTGAGCGATTCGCTATAAGAGGAGACACAGTTCTTCGGCAGCAGGACCCCTCAACGTTGCGGGGGTGATGCCGGGCCGATGACCCCTTCCCCGGGGAGAGCCGGGAAAGGCGATCTTTCAGCCACTCGAACGGAATGCGTTTGAGGTCATAGTCAAAACGGGTCCATGGGTCGAAAGGACTTATGGAGGACAGGGTGATGGCCGGGCCGCCATCTGATGACAATCAGGTGGCGGCTTTTTTTATGGGGGGTTTCCATGCAGATGCATGTTACAGGTCCAGAATTGATGGTCGTCGGCGTCATGATCCTGCTCGCCTTTTTCTGGCTGATTCCGACCCTTGTGAAGGGGATCGTTCGGCGTCTGAGAAGGATATTCGGCGGATCCGGGAGCGAGGGCCCATCGCCCGACCCCACGCGTTGAAGATTGCGAGATTGTTGAGCAGGGCTTCTGTCCAAAAGGTTGATCGAGAGCTGTCACCTCCGATTCTTCCGGAAGCCCTGCTCATCCAACATGAATATCCGGTGGCTCCGGGGACTCCCATGAACATGGGCCCGCCCGAGGACCTGACGATCCCGACAGCGAGCCCGAGGAATCCGAGGCGGACAGGCCTATGAAGCCGAGAATCACAACGGAGCATCCTTACCCCCTCGAACCCCTTTTCGGAAAGATCTTGAGCCCGTTCGAGCGGTTCCTCCGGCAGACCACGGCCGGCGGGATCGTGCTCATGGGGATGACCCTCCTGACCCTCATCGTGGCCAGCTCGCCGTGGGGCGACGCCTACCGGCATCTCTGGGAGACGCCCTTCCGGGTGGGGTTGGGCCTTCGGACCCTGGAGATGTCCCTGCACGCCTGGGTGAACGAAGGCCTGATGGCCCTCTTTTTCCTCCTTGTCGGGCTGGAACTGAAGCGGGAAATCATGGTGGGCGAACTCGCTTCCCTGCGCAACGCGGCCCTTCCGGTCGCGGGGGCTGTCGGCGGGATGCTCGCCCCGGCGGGCATCTATCTTCTGTTTAACCCTTCCGGACCGGCCGCGGTGGGCTGGGGCGTTCCGATGGCCACGGACATCGCCTTTGCCGTGGGCATCCTGGTCCTCCTTGCCTGGCGCATCCCGCGCGGGGTCATTATCTTTCTGACCGCCTTGGCCATTGCGGATGACCTGGGGGCGGTGCTGGTCATCGCGCTTTTCTACACGCGGGCCATCGATATGCAGCTCCTGGCCGCGGCCGCCGTACTGCTGGGCATCCTGGTTCTCCTGAACCGCGGCGGGATCCGCCACTCCTTGCCCTATGCCATCCTGGGGATTCTCCTGTGGCTGGCGCTTCTGAAGTCGGGGATACATGCCACCCTGGCCGGTGTGCTCCTGGCCTTCGTGATCCCCGCGCGCCCCATCTTTACGCCCCATCAGTTCGATGAGCGGCTCGATGCGGTGAAACAGGCACTGCACGAGGCCGAGTCGGATTCCGAAGGGAGCGATATTTTCCTGAGCATTGCCCGGTTGTTCGGTCTGGCCGAGCGTCTCGAAAGGACGTCCGCCGCCGTGCAGTCGCCCCAGCAGCGGATGGAGCACCGCCTCGCCCCCTGGGTAACCTTTGGGATCATCCCGCTGTTTGCCATGGCCAATGCGGGGCTGGATGTGTCAGCGATGCCGATCCGGGAGGTTGTCCTTCAACCTGTGACGCTGGGGGTCGTTCTGGGGCTCGTTTTCGGGAAGTTCCTCGGGATCACGGGATTCTCTTGGCTGGCCGTGAGACTCGGGATGGCGAGCCTCCCCGGCGGCGTCGGGTGGCGTCACATTTCGGGTGCGGCCTGGCTCGGGGGCATCGGATTCACGATGTCCCTCTTTATTGGGCAGTTGGCCTTCGCCGGAGCTCCCTCGCTCTTCGAACAGGCCCGGCTCGGCACCATGCTGGCCTCCCTGATATCCGCGATTCTGGGGCTCGGCTGGCTCTATTTCGGCGCGCTGGGGGCGTCTGCCGACGGCTAGCGGTTGTCCGCTTCCACTGCCTCCGTGAGACGGTCGCCGAAATCGGGGATGGCCGCCTCAATCCGGACCCAGGCGGACATCATGGGGATGCCCACCGGGTCGGCGACGAAGGCCTTGGTCGCCTCCTGCAGTGCGACGACGAACGTTTCCGTCGCCTCGATTTCGGAATGGCGGTCGTAGTACAGGCCGTTGAGCAGGGACAGGGCATGGTACTTCTCGATGGCCACCCGGGCCTCCTCGATGTAGGCCGTGTACAGGGTCCGGAAGAAGGCCTGGCTCATCACGATGCCGTCCTGACTCAGGACGCGCATCAGCGCCTCGGCGATGTCCTTGGCCATGCGCACCAGCCCCGCGTCGGGCTTTTCCCTGTCCATTCCCTGGTGCTTGTGTTCGTAGGTTTCGGAGATCTCCACCTGGCAGATGCGGTTGAGGGATGCCCGCTGGTAGACCTCGCTTAAGAGCGAGACTTCAAGCCCCCAAGTGGGCGAGATGCGGATGCCGCGGGCGAGGCTACTGACCAGGGCAAACTCGCCGGAAAGCGCGTAGCGGAAGTTGCCCAAGTATTCGAGAAAGGCGTTGTACTCCAGAATCCGCTTCAACGTCCGGATCAGCGGGATGTAGTAGAGCCGGGTCACCCGTCCGTAGAGCCGGTCCGTCACACGGGCGTAATACCCTTTGCTGAATTCGAAATCGACCGCCGGCTGCACTACGGGGTAGATCAGGCGCGCGAGCATTTCCCGGGAATAGTTGATGATGTCCGTGTCGTGTAGGGCGATGGCATAGATGTTCTTGTCGGCCAGCAGATAGCCCAGGGTCATCCAGACCGACCGGCCTTTGCCGGGAGTGTCGACGGAGAAATCGCAGGCCCGCAATTCCTTGTAGAGCGCTTTCATCCGCGGTCCGTCATGCCAGACGACGCGGACCTCCATGGGCAGGACGGACAAGACCTTCTTGACTCTGGAGAACTGCCGTTTGTCGGCGCGATCGAGGGACAGGACCAGGCGGCGCAGGTAGCGGACCGCCGTCAACTCAGCGATGATGCGGGGCATGGACGGGGTGTCGAATTCCGACACGAGGGCGGGGAGTAGCAGGGCGATGTTCCGCTTGCGGGCGACGGCCTGGAGGTCGGTCTCCAGTTCCGCGAGTGGGCGCTCCCCGAGCCTTTGCAGCGTGGTGATCATGCCGTGCTGGTAGAAGTCTGCCATGGTTCCTCTCCTTCCGTTTTTTCCCAGAGGTCAAGCAGGTACCCCTTCATGGACTCGAACATCCGGGCCTGCTGTTCGAAGTGTTCCTCCGCACCGGCCGCATCCTTGTCTCGAAGTTCATTGACCAGGGATGCGACCCGTCCGTAGTACAGCGGGATCAGCGTGTCGAGGAGCTTCATCCGTTGCCTGGGCGTGGTGTGAAAGGCCCGCATGTAGCGGTAAACGGTACGGACCCAGGCTTCGACAGGCATGGTGAAGGCGCTGGCGTCGGTATGCCGGGCGAGATGCTTCACGACGTCCAGATCCCGGCGCTCCAGGATCTTGTGCCAGACCCCGCCGAAGTTCCTGAAGCCGATCCGGAAATAGTCGATCAGGCTCTCCTGGTCGATGGACAGGGGCGGCGGCTCCTCTCCCACATAGTCGCCCAGCGTGGGGACGCTGGTCGAGGCCTGCACCTGGCGCCAGTGGGTTTCGTAGTCCTCCATGAGCTGAAAGATGGTGCCCACCACCTGGCGAAACATGGGCCCCAGATCGGCCGCCGGATCCTTTTCCCCGTGGATCTTGGACCCCAGCCTGGCCTGGCAGATCCGATATCCCGAGACGATCGCCGTGGTGGTCATCCAGATGTCGATGCCGAAGCGGGCGACGTCCGTTTCCCAAACCTCGCGCTGCAGGTAATCCCGAACCAGAGGGAGGGAGATGCCGAAATCGCCCCCGATCGGCTGGCGGATCCGCCGGCCGTAGAGGGCGCGCGTCAGGTTGTAGGCGATGGTGTTGGTGATGGTCCCGTCGAGCTTGTGGCGCTGATAGTCCGGCACGACGAAATCGTAACCGCCGAAAACCGGATCCAGCAGGTTCCGGACCCAGTTCGGGGTGATGGAGGCGAGATCGGAGTCGAACACGGCCATCGCCTTCGGTTTGAGAAAGGCGGCCACCTCGAACGCGGCCCGCAACGCGGATCCTTTGCCCGGCAGTCCCCGGTAGATCGTGACGATCTTGTCGATGTTGAAGGACTTGACGTCGTAGGAACGCGCCAGGTCGCGCGTATCGTCTGTGGAGCCCCCGTCCGCGATCATGATGAGCGCCTTGGCGTCAGGGTAGTGGTCCTTCAGGCCCTGAGCCACGGTCCGGATCACATGAACGATGGCGGGTCCGCTCTGGTAGGCGGGGATGCCGATGACGATGTCGGCCAGTCGGAGCCCCTCGATCTTCTGGCGGACATGGTCGCGAATGGCTGAGGAGAATCTTTGCATCATGGAGGCCCTCCGGAAATAAACGGTCAATCAAGGATTCCCGCCGGTCTTGCCCCCCGGCCCCGCAACCCTGAAGGCCGGCGGCGTGTAGGATTCCGGCAGATACGCCTCCGGGATGGTCGTTTGGTTGCCTTCCCGCAGGGCGGCATAATGGGGCGACATGATCTCAATGCCCGCCTCGTTGAAGGTGTCCTGGATGTTCTGGTGCAATTCCGAATAAGTAGATGCCATCATGGCGGGTTGGTCCGTGTAGGCATTCAGTTCGTAGCTGACATAGGAATCATCCAAGCTCGTCTGGAAAACAAAGGGGGCCGGCGCCTTCAGGATGTGGGCCGTTTTGGCGGCAGCGGCCGTCAGACATGCATGAACTTCCCTCCACGGCACGTCGTAGCCGATCGTCACGCCGGTGTGCAGGATGAGGCCGGCCGTTTCCGAAGAGGAGCTGTAATTCACGATGTGGCTGCCGAGAATCATGGCGTTGGGAATGGTGATTTCCTCGTTCTTGATGGTCCTCAGGCGCGTCACGAGCAGCGTCTTTTCGACCACGTCGCCCGTGGCGTCCGATATCCGGACGCGATCGCCGATGCGAAAGGCCCGCATGTAGGTCATGATCAGGCCGGCCACGACATTGGCGACGGCCGCCGTGGAGCCCAAGGACAGCAGGACGCCGATAAAGATGGACACCCCCTTGAAGGCCGGCGCGTCCGAACCCGGGAGGTAAGGAAACGCGGCCACCACCCCGAATGCCAGCAGGAGGAAACGGACGATCGCATAGGTCGACGGGGCCCATTCGGGATAAAAGCCGGGAAAGACGAGGACGCCCTTCTCCACGGCCGAGAAGACGAATTTGGCGAGCTTCAGCAGGTAGTACATGATCAGGACGATGATCGTCAGGAAAAACAGGTTCGGCAGGAAGTCCAGCAGGGCGCCGGCGATGATCGACAGCGGCGTCAGGATGTAGCCCAGGATCTTCGATGAATACGCCTTTGTCCAGGGGAAGAACGTCAGGACGAACCCCGTATAGAAGTACAGGGTCGCCAGCAGGATAACCCAATAGATCAGCCTGGCTGCCCGGATCAGCATGTCGCCGAGTTGCCGGGAGCTTAAAATCTCCAGCTTCTGGAATTTGATCGCGGGAATGCGCACCCCTTTCCACGATTCGACGATGGCATACACCTTGACGAAGAGTTTTTTCCAGGCGTAGACGAACAGGCCCAGAACGACCGTGAACAGAACGGCAAACAGCACGCCGGTCAGAACCGACTTCACGCTCCTGTCTTTTCGGTATTCCCCGATGGCGGCCTGGATCGTCGCGGCGTATTCCTGGGCGAGTTCGAGTCTCTTCTTTCCCGCGGCCTTGGCGTCGGCGTCCGTCACGGTCATGAGCACCAAGTCGTCGACGGAAACGTCCGTGGAGGTCTCCCCGTTCGTGACCGAGATCTTGTCGATCCCGACCTGATGGTTATCGGCCAGTTTCGCGATCCGGGCCTGGACGAATTTCGCCCGTTCTTCGTGGGAAAGGGAAAACACCCTGGCCTGAATCGAAAAAAGGGTCCGGTTGTCGAAAACCACCGGGGCGCCGGCAGCCTGGACGTCTTTGGCCTCCTTGGGGGCGGATTGGCGCGCGTCGCCGGTGGGAACGGCACACAGCGCAGAAATCAGGAAGATCAGGAACGACAGCCCCAGAATGAAACGTCTCGTGATGCGTTTTTGCGAAGTCATGCTGCGTCTCCTGAAGGGCCGATGGGATTCCGGGCCCCGTCGGCGGATGATGCGGATTGGATATCGGTTGTGCTCAGGTTGCCCGGCGTTTCCCCCGGGAATCGGACTTCCCGAGCCAGGATAGCTTCAGAGCGGCTCTTTATCAAATAAAAAATGCGGCCATTTTCGCCGACCCGCGTCCTGCCCGCGGCCGCGGATGGGAATCACGCCCGCCTCGTCGAGCAGCGCGAGGACCGCCTCGTTCCAGCCCCGGCTGCCCGGGTGGGCGGCGCGTCTGGCGCTCGGGAAACCCCCGTCGATGCCACCGCCTCCAGCGTGGGGGATGATCACGGGAATGTTGACCGCGTCGAGCAGGGGAGCGTCGTTTTCGCTGTCGCCCAAGCCGATCGTTAACGGTGCCCGGCCCAGGTTACTGCGAAAAACCCCTGCGGTCAGGCGGACGCCATGGCCCTTGTCCTGTCCGCCTCCCGAGAGATGGTGGAACCGTCCGCCCCGGACGAGACTGAACCCGCGGGCCTGGGCCATTTTCCTGAAGGTCGCAACGTGCTCCGGGTTTTCGATGATCAGGGGTTCGGAAAATTCCCTGGCCTTGGCCAGGCGGGCCTCCGCCAGCGGCAGGTCCGTCAGCCCGGCGATCTCCTGGGGCGACAGGTCCCCGAATCCGAGGACACCGCAACGCGTCCCGGCCTCGGCCACGAAGCGGCGGAGCTCGGCATACGGAACGCCTCGGGAAAGGACGCGATAACGGTCCTGCCGAACCGCATGAGGAATCGAAAAACGGCGGTACCCCTCGGGGAAGAAAACGGCGGCGCCGTTCTCGCAGATGAAGGGGTCCCGGATGTCCATCGCCGCCTGCAGGCGCTCAACTTCCGCCCGTGTTTTGCTCGTCGTGAAGATCAGCGGGATGTGGTGCTCCCGGAGTGCCGTCAGGGCGGGAGTTGCATCCGTCCACGCGTAATCGGCTTCGTTCAGCAGGGTGCCGTCGAGATCCGTGAAAATGATGAGGGTCGTCTTCCGGTTCATGGTTCGTGCCCGTTCGGGATTGACCGACACGCCAATCCAACATATCATACGCAATGAACGGACAAAAGGCGAGGGAAACGACGATTGCTTTGCATATCGCTAAGATATCCATGAAATCTCCCCTTGCCTTTTGGGGGACGAGGGTGCATAGGAAAAACGGGCGGCCGGGGGATGGCCGGACGGGACGCGGGATCGTCGGGAACTCGGGCGTCTCCCGTGCGGCGAGACAAGGGCAAAAGAGGGAAAACCTGGAGAAGGAGTCTCTTGCGAAGGAAGGGGGGCGACGATGAAGAAAACAGCGAAAAGATTCTTGGCGGGGGTCGGCATCGTCCTGGTCCTGGTCATCCTGGCCCTGGGCGGGTATCTCGTCAAGATGAACATGGAAACGCGGAAGATGACGCCGTCGGCCACCGGGGAGATCACGGCCGGCGTGTATGCCGTCCGGGATTCCTACGTCAATCTTTTCCTGATCAAAGGCGCGGACGGATATATCGCCGTCGATGCGGGCAACAGCCTGGAGCGGGTCCGGCAGGAGATGCAGACCCTGTCCATAGACCCGTCAAAGGTGACGGCCGTCTTTTTGACGCACACCGATTTCGATCATGTGGCCGCACTGGACCTCTTTCCCCGGGCCACGATTTACCTCTCGAAGGCCGAGGAGCAGATGATCAACGGAACGACGCCCCGTTTTGCCGTCATCCACAATCCGAAGATCCCCCGCTACGCGCTGCTGGACGACGGTCAAGCCATCGATGTTTCCGGGAGAAGCGTGCGGGGCATTGCCACGCCCGGCCACACCCCCGGCGCCATGAGCTACGTCATCGACGGGGCCTACCTTTTTGTCGGCGATACGATGAGCCTGAAAAACGGGAAAGCCGATTTATTTAATGAATTTTTCAACATGGATTCGGCCACGCAGGAAGCATCCATCCGGAAGCTGACCGCCCAGAAAAAACTGAAATTTGTATTCACCGCCCACTATGGATTCACGGACGATGCCGGTCGAGCGTTCGGTGATCGCTGACGGCCGTCGTGCCGGAATGCCGGAATGACCGCGGCCGCGGTCCGGCGTTCCCGGGGATTCCCCGGGGCGGTGTATGGCGGAAACGTGTCTGAACCACCAGGGCCTTGAAACGGGCAGGGGAGGCGTCCATGAACCCGGATGACATGCAGGAAAAGGCGGCAAGGCTGTTCAGGATCCGATTGCATTGAAGCCAGGCGATTCTTGCGGTCGGGCAGGAAAAACTGGGGATAGAGGATGAGAATCTGATCCGGGCCATGGATCCTTTCGGGGGCGGGCTGGATGGGCATGGAGAAACCTGCGGGATTGTCATCGGCGGACTGGCCGCCATCGGTTTGCGATTCGGGCGTTCAAAACCCGGCCAGGAGGCCGATATCAGGATGAGGAAATGCTCGCACCTGTTCGTGAGGCGCTTCCGGGACGAAGTGGCGGACGGCAAAATCCTGTGTCGCGACATCACCGGGGTTGAATGGCGCGATCCCGATCAGGTAAAGCGCTTCCGGGAAGGCGGGGGGCGTGAGGCCTGTCAGGCCCTGGTCGGCAAGGCCGCCAGGATCCTCGGCGAGATACTGGAACGCTCCTGACGGGAGACCTGGACGATCCTGCATGACGGCCCGGGATAGACGCCACGGGCCACGCCGCCCCCGACGGACTCCAGGTTCATCGCCCCCTCCCCGACGCCATCCCCGGATGGCGCGTCGGCCCTCCTCCTCCGCTGTAAAGGGGGCGGGAGACGGCCGGGCAGGAAAATCGATTTTTGAAGACAAGGAAGGCGGGCGAAGCCCGCCCATCACGTTTTAAAGGTTCCCGTGCAGGATTTCACCGAAGGCGATATTGGCAGGCAAGTCATCAATTTCAGCGCGCCGATCATGTTCGGCAATCTACTGCTGTCCCTTTACGGGATCATCAACATGATCTGGGTGGGGCGGCTCCTGGGTCATCAGGCCGTGGCCGCCATCTCCGCCTCCCTGCCCATCGTCATGCTCATGCCCGCGTTTCTGATCGGTCTGGGGATGGCGACCAATGTCCTCATCGCGCAGGCCTTCGGCCGCCGGGACACGGCGATGCTGAAAAAGATCCTGGCGAACTCCTTTATCGCCTCGACGTCGTTCTGCCTACTGATTTCCCTGGTCGGGCTCCTGTTCCGGCGTCAGCTCCTGGACTGGGTCAATGCGCCGCAGGAGATTCAGGGCATGGCGCTGTCCTACCTGACCATCATCATGGCGACGCTGGTCTTCCAGTTCTTCATCAACTGGATGAACGGCATGCTGCGCGGCCTGGGAGACGCCACCACCGTCGTGAAGATCCTCGTCATGCTGGCGGCATTCAACGTCGTGTTCGTTCCGCTGTTCATCCGCGGCATCGGACCCCTGCCGCCGCTCGGCGTGGCCGGGGCGGCGTGGGGCACGGCGCTCGCCGCCGTCTCGACCTGCGTCATCGGCTATCTTTATCTGCTGCGCTTCAATCCCTACGTCGATATGCACAACTGGGACTACCGATTGGATTGGCGGATCATCCGCGAGGTTTTCGTCATCGGCGTTCCCGCCTCGCTGCAGATGATGGTCGTCTCCCTGGCCGGCGTGATCATCATCTCCCTGGTCAACCGTTACGGCACGACGGTGACCGCCGCCTTCGGCATCGGCATGCAGATCGATATGCTGGCCACCATCCCCTTCATGTCCATCGGGATGGCGGTGACCACGATCGCCGGTCACAATCTGGGCGCGAGGAAAATGGACCGCGTCTTTGAGACCCTGCGCGTCTCGGTCTGGTTCGGCCTGCTCGTGGCGTTTGCCTGCATGGCCGTGCTCCTGATTTTCCCTCACGACATCGGGGCCATCTTCCTCAAGGAATCGCTGGAGAAGGCCCGCGTGCTGGAAACGGTCCGCGATTATTATCGGTGGATGGCCTTTATCTTCCCCTGCTTCGCGGTCATCTTCGCCATCCAGGGGGTCTTGCGCAGCGCGGGCGACACCCTGGCCTTGCTGGGGCTGTCGTTCATCGCCATGTTCGTGATCCGCATTCCGCTCGCCTATGTTCTGGCCGGCCCCGTTGGGTTGAAGCAGGACGGCATCTGGATGGCGATGCTGTTAAGCAGCGCGCTGGCCGTCAGCTTGAACTGGCTGTACTTCAAGCATGGCCCGTGGAAGAAGAGGCGGATCCTGGGAGATCGAGGCAAACGCTCGCCGGAGGAAAGGGGGGAAACGCATGGACACTAAGCATGTCGTCGTGATCGGCAGCGGGGTCGGGGGGAGCGCCGTCGGCGCGCTGCTGGCCAACACCGGCTGCTTCAACGTCACCCTGGTCGAGAAGTCGCATTGGATCGGGGGACGATTCGCCACCCAGGCCCGCGAGCGATATTTCCCTTGATCTTGCCCGGGCGGTGTGGAATGAAAAGGCTCATTCATTTTCCTGGAGGAGGTCACGAAAATCCCATGTCAGGAGCATTGATCAGCGCGCGGATGCGCGCGGCCATCGGGTCGCCGCTGGCATCCGGACAGCCGTTTGCGGTCGAAAAAGGGTCGATCCGGGATCTGGCGGAGGCCATCAACCATCTTCACCCCCTTTACGTGGACGAGGCGTACGCCCGCAGCCGGGGCCACGCCGGCGTGCTGGCGCCGCCGACGTACCCGTCCTACAACCTGGCGCTGAGCGCGCCCCTGGAGGTGCTCACGTTCGAGTTCCCCGTCGCGAGCATCCTGCACGGCAGCGACGACTGGGAGTTCCTCGGGGACATCCATGCGGGCGACGTGCTCACGCCGCGGGGGAAGCTCCTGGACCTCTTCGAGAAGCAGGGCAAGCGGGGCGGCATGCTCTTCATCGTTTCGGAGATCACCTACACGAACCAGCGGGGCGAGGTCGTGGCGATCTACCGTCCCACGGAAGTCGTGATCGCCCTGCCGACGGCTTAAGGAGAACACACCGATCATGAAGACGCAACCTTACTTTGAAGACATTCGCGTGGGCGAGGAAATCCCGCTTCAGGTGCGGGAACCGCTCTCCACCCGCGGCCTGGTGAAGTGGGCCGCGGCGGTCCGGGACTTCTATGAGGTCCACTACGACAAGGATTTTGCACGCAGCATCGGCCTGCGGGACGTCATCGCCCACGGCCCCAACAAGTGCGCGCTTCTCGGCCGCCTGATGACGGAATGGATCGGCGAGGCCGGACGGCTGCACCGGCTCTCCTGCACGCACAAGGCGAGCAATTTCCCCGGCGAGACCCTGGTCTGCCGCGGGCGGGTCAAGGACACGTATTCCAGGGACGGCCGGCATTACGTGGAATGCGAGGTCTGGGTGGAGAATCAGGACGGCGTCGTGGCCGCCCCGGGGGCCGCGACGGTATCGCTCCCCTCCCGGGGCTAGAACCGCTCCCGCCCGCGCGGCCGCGAATCCGCGCTTGACAAACGCCCCCGATCTTTTCTAAGGTCAGTCCGTCTCAAATGGATGGATGTGAGGAAGAGGGGTGAGAAGCCCCCGCTGCCCCGCAGCCGTGAAGGGAACGAACGCCCAGGATGCCACTGTCGCCGGTCAACGGCGATGGGAAGGCGGGCCAGTAGGTCGCCCGAAGCCGGAAGACCGGTCCATCCGCAAGTCCTCGAGGGAGGCCTCCGCGTGCGACCGACCGTCCATCCCATTGTCACCCCGTTCCGGGTTCTCCGGGTCAGCGGCGTCCTATTCCTGATCTGTCTGGCCGTCTTCATCGGGTCGCTCTTCGCCGGTCCGGGACAGGTCGGGGTGCGCACCCTGCTCTCCTCGCTCCTCTCGTTGGGGTCCGGATCGTATGCCGGCGACGCCGATGCGGGGCAGACCATCCTTCTGTCCCTCCGGCTTCCCCGTCTTGTCTTCGCGGGGATCGTCGGGGCCGCCCTGTCCGTGTCGGGGGTCGTCTTTCAGGCGCTGTTGCGCAACCCGCTCGCCGACCCCTATATCCTCGGCATCTCGGGGGGCGCCGCCGTGGGGGCGATCGCCGGGATCCTGCTCGGCGCGGCGGCCGTTCCTTTCGGTGTCCCCGGCCTCGCCTTCGTCGGGGCGTTGACGACCCTGCTGGCGGTCTTTGCCGTGGCCGGCGCCGGACGTGACCTCCGTTCCCACACCCTGCTTCTGGCCGGGGTCATCGTCAACGCCTTCTTCAACGCCGTCATCATGTTTCTCCTCGCCGTCAGCAGTTCGGGCGACCTCCACAGCATCATGTTCTGGCTCATGGGGGATCTGAGCCTCGCCCGGGGACGGGACATCCTGTCCGTCGGCGCGGCGCTCGTCCTGGGCTTCTCCGTGATCTGCCTGTACGCGCGTCCGCTCAACCTGATCGTGACCGGGGAGGAGACGGCCCGCACCCTGGGCGTCGACCCGGCGACGGCGAAGCGGATCCTCCTCGTCGTGACCTCGCTCATGACCGGTCTTGCCGTTTCGGTGAGCGGCACGATCGGTTTCGTAGGCCTGATGGTGCCGCACCTGATGCGGATGGCCCTCGGTCCGGATCACCGGCTGCTGCTGCCCGCCTCCCTCTTTTTCGGGGCGGCCTTTCTCATCCTGGCCGACACGCTCGCCCGGACGCTGCTCGCCCCGATGGAGCTGCCCGTGGGCGTGGTCACGGCCCTGTGCGGGGCGCCCTATTTCATCTATCTTCTGAGGAGGATGAACGATTAACGCCGTTCTGGACATCGACCGGGTCCGCTTCCGCTACGGCGGAGACTGGGTGCTGACGGACGTCGCCCTTGCCGTGGCGGCCGGCGCGTTTCTGGGGATCATCGGCCCCAACGGCTCCGGGAAGACGACCCTGCTCAAGGTGATGAACGGCCTTCTCCGCCCCCAGGCGGGCGCGGTCCGGTTGAACGGCCGCCCGCTGGCCGGGATGCGGCGCCGCGAGGTGGCGCGGGTGATGGCCGTCGTTCCCCAGGACGCGGCGCTGCTCTTCACCTTCACCGTGGAGGAGATGGTCCTGATGGGGCGATCGCCACACCTGGGCCGCTTCGGGTTCGAGGGGAAGGGGGACTTCCGGATCGCCCGCGCGGCCATGGACCGGACCGGCGTCCTCGCCCTGGCGCACCGGCCCTATGACACCCTGAGCGGGGGCGAGAAGCAGCGGGTCCTGATCGCCCGCGCCCTGGCGCAGGAACCGCGGATTCTCCTCCTCGACGAGCCGACGGCGTATCTCGACATCCGCCATCAGGCGGGGATCTTCGACCTGATGAAGGACCTGAACCGCCGGCAGGGCCTCACGGTCGTCGCCGTCACCCACGACATCAACCTGGCCGCCCTCTACAGCGACGAGGTCCTGCTTCTGGCCGACGGGCGCGTCTTCGGCGCCGGACCGCCGGAGGCGGTCGTCACCGCGGAAAACATCCGCGGGGCGTACGGCGTCAGCGTCCTCGTGGATTCCCATCCGGCGACAGGCCTGCCCCGGGTCACGCCGGCCGGGTATGCCGGGGGCGGAGGGCCCGATCCGGCGCCCTGAAAGGCAATCCTTTTTCATCCGGTTTTCCGGGTGCGAATTGGTTTTGCGAGGTTGGGCGAGTGGGCGCCGCACGCGCGTGCACTCGCTTCTTGAACGTCCTGCGGCAGGGAGGAAGCCGGTGCGAATCCGGCGCTGCCCCGCAACTGTGAGTGGAACGACCTCCGCACGAGGCCACGGGTTCGCGGTTGAACCCGGAAGGCGCGGACAGTAGGACGCCACGAGCCAGGAGACGCCGCCGCAGGCCAGCGACTCGATTCCCGCGGGGGAAGGGAGAAACGTTCCATGAGAACCCGTTTACAGTGGCTTGTCATGCTGTTTTTTTTGTCGGGGGCGATGCTCGGCCCCGACCCAGGTTGGTCTGCCGCCACGGCGGCCGGAGCGCCGGAGGCGGCGATCACGCTGGAGGAGGTGGTGGTGACCGCCACGAAGACCCCGGCGAAACGGAAGGATGTTCCCAATGCGGTTCTCATCCTCGACTCCCGGGACATTCAATCCTCCGCCGCAAGAACGATCGGGGAACTGCTGGCCAATGAGCCGGGGATCGACTGGCAGACCTACGGGAATTACGGCGGCGCCTCCCAGGAAATCCATATCCGCGGCATGCGGGGAAACGCCACGCAGGTCTTGATCAACGGCGTCCCCGTCAACTCCCCCTCCCTGGGCGTCGCGGACGTGGGCAGGCTTCCCATCGACGCCATCGAGCGCATCGAAGTCGTCAAAGGGTCGGGTTCTCTCCTCTACGGGTCGGGCGCCATGGCCGGAACCGTCAATCTCCTGACGAAGGGACCCCGGAGAGACAAAAAGGACCTGAAAATCGGCGCCGGCTACGGTTCCCAGGGGACCTGGCGGGTGGCGGCGGAAAACGGGATGTTCGTCACCGGGGATTTCGGATATTACCTGACCGCCGGCAGAACGGAAACCGACGGCTTCCGGGACAACAGCGATCTCAGGCAGAGCGATGTATCGCTCACGCTGGTTCTGGACAGGAAAGACGGGATGAATGTCCGTCTCTACGGTGATTACCTTCACCGGAAGTACGGGATGCCCGGCGTCGAACCGCCGGCCGGCACGGGGACCTACGCCATCGGCACGGAGACGTTCTACAATCGTGACGCGGCCACCCTGCTGGATCGCAGCGGCGACAAGGACGGTCGCATCGTGTTCGAGGTCAAGGGAAAACCCGCCCCATGGCTCGGCTATGACTTCAAGGGGCATTACACGAACACGGAAAATCACAATGTTCAGCGGTATGCCTTCAACGGATCGGGGGACGAAAACTGGGTGACCAACCGGGTGCTGGGCGCGGACGGACATGTGGACGTTTATCCCTTTGCGGGCGCCAAACTGCTGCTGGGCGGCGAGTACAAGGATTTCAACTGGAAGAATGAAAATTTCGATCTGGACACCGCCGGCCTTCGAACCGTTGAAACGGCCCATGATGCCGGCCTCCATACGAAAGGCCTATTTACGGAGGCAGAATACCGGCCGTCGCGCGACTGGAAAGTGCTGGCCGGTTTCCGGCACGAAAACCACTCGACCTTCGGCTCGGAAACCCTGCCCCTCTTCGGCCTGATCGTCAATCTCAGCGAGGCGACGGCCCTGAAGATCAACCATGGAAAACATTTCCTGGCCCCCACCCCCAACGACCTGTACTGGCCGGCCGATCCGTATACCCGGGGCAACGCCGACCTGAAGCCCGAAACGGGCTGGCATACCGATGTGACGTTCGAACAGTCCCTGCTGAACGACAAGGTGTTCGTAAGCCTGTCGTATTTTCATTGGAAGGTGGAGGACAAGATCCAGTGGGAACCGGATTCGCAGGGCGTCTGGAGCCCCATGAATCTGGCGGACTATCGGGCGGACGGCCTCGAGGCGGGGGTCAGGATCGGACCCTTTTTCGACCTGACGCTGGCCCTGGGCTACACCTATCTGGATGCGGAAGAGGAAAACCGCGCCTATACGAAACAGGACTATGGATGGCCGCCGTTCATCGCCCCGGATTTCCGGTACACCATGGCCACCCGGCGTGCCGCCATGACGCCGGAGCATCAGTTCAAGGGCGACCTCACGTACAGGAGCCGCTTCGGACTGACCGCGACGGCAACGGTCCGATACGTGAGCGACCGGCTCGTTTACAATACGGAGGCCACCACCTATCCCGATACCGAAACCGTCATCCATACCCTCCGTTCCTACTGGACGGCGGATCTGAAACTCGAACAGCGTCTGGGCGGGCACTGGGTCCTGACACTGGCGGGCCACAACCTGTTCGACCGGGATTACGATACGCGTCTGGGATCCTTTTCCGATCAGACCACCCTCAAGAGCACGCTGTGCGGCTATCCGGGGGCGGGACGGTCTGTTTTCGCGGGCGTGGCTTACGAGTTTTGACGACGCCTTGCGTGCATGGCGCGCGGCGCCTGTTCGATCCGCCGGGTAAAGCCGGCGGCCTTGCCGCGGGGGATGCCGGCCCCCTTCCGGCTATGCGTCGATCGAAGCGAGCATCGTCGGGAGGTCCGTCGTCGGCTGCAGGCAGGCGTTGCCGGTGCAGACGTAGGCCGTCGCCCGGCTGTCGATGCATGGCATGTCCCGCGTGTAGGGGGCGAGGCGGCAGATGGGGGGAGAGGCCTCCCCGGCCGGGCGCAGGATGACGACCGTCCGCGGGAGAAAACGGGACCTCAAGGCCCGCAGCAGCTCACGGGTGTCTTCCGCGGCCGGGTCGCCCACGACCACTACTTCCCGCGCCGGTCCGAAGGCGAAATCGAGGGCGACCATGAATTGGGCATAGGCCCCCGGCGATTGCCGCAGATCGTGATCGAAGGCCGCGGCGGCATCCCATGCCTCGTCCAGCAGCGTCGTTTCTCCCGTCATGCGTCCCAGCCGCAGCAGGTTCCAGACAGCCACGGCGTTGCCGGACGGCATGGCCCCTTCGAAGATCTCCTTCTGACGGACGAGGATCTCTTCTCCGTCCTGCGGCGTGAAGAAGAACCCCCCGCGGGGATCCTTGAAGGCGGTCATCAGGACGCCCGTCAGGTCCAGGGCCGCCTCCAGATAAGACGCCTCCCCGGTGGCTTCATAGAGTTCGATCAGGGCAAGGGTGAAGAACGCGTAATCGTCGAGGGTGCCCGCAATGCCCGCCTCGCCGTCGTGGAAGCGGTGCAGGAGGGCGCCGTCGGGGCGGCGCATCCGACCGAGGATGAAGGCCGCGGCCCTTTCGGCGGCGTCGACGCAGGCCGGATCATCCAGGCAGGCCCCGGCCTTGGCCAGGGACGCGATCATCAGGCCGTTCCAGTCGGTCAGGATCTTGTCGTCTTTCTGAGGCGGAACCCGCCGCTGCCGGACGGCGAAAAGCGTCTGACGGGCCCGCTCGACGCACGCTTCCCGTTCCGGGTCGATGATCGGCGACGCCCCGCCCGCCCCTTCGGTTGAGGGCGCAAGATGCAGGATGTTCATGCCCGTTTTGCGTCCTGTAAGTTCGTCGGTGAAGTTGCCGGTTTTCTCGAAGCGGAAGGTGCGCCTGAACAGATCGGCGTCGGCCTCGTCCAGGATGCCGCTGACGTCTTCCCATCGCCAGAGGTAGAATTTCCCCTCTTCCCCCTCGCTGTCGGCGTCTTCGGCGGAATAAAAGGCCCCCTCGGGCGACGTCATCCGGGTCAGGACATAGGAGAAGACCTCCCGCGCCGTGTCGGCATACGTTTTCGCGCCCGTCGCCTGGAAGGCTTCCGTATAGGCGTAGGCCAGCAGGGCCTGATCGTAGAGCATTTTTTCAAAATGGGGGACGAGCCAGTGCGGGTCCACGCTGTAGCGGTGAAAGCCGAAGCCGATCTGGTCGTAGATCCCGCCGCGGCGCATGGCCTGGAGGGTCTTTTCCGCGATTCCCAGGGCGTGCCGGTTGCCGGTCCGTTTCCAGTAACGCAGGAGGAACAGGAGGTTCTGCGGGGTCGGGAATTTGGGTCGGGAACCGAAGCCGCCGTTCGTCCCGTCGGAGAGGTGGGCCAGCTGGTCGAAGGCGGCATCGAGGCGTTCGATTTGGGGCGCCGATCCGGGCGAGGCCTCCCGGCCGGCCCGCAACGCCGCGACGACCTCCTCCGCCTTGTCGACAATGTCCTGGCGCCGGGTCCGCCAGATCTCGTGGAGCCGGGGGAGGAGGGCCAGCATGCCGATCTGGCCGAACCGGTCCTGCCTGGGGATGTACGTCGCCGCGTAAAAGGGCCTTTTGTCGGCGGTCATGATGATCGTCAGCGGCCAGCCGCCGCGGCCCGTCATCATCTGGCAGACGGTCATATAAATCCCGTCGATATCGGGGCGCTCCTCCCGGTCGACCTTGATGCTGATGAAATACCGGTTCATCAGGGCGGCCACGGCGGGGTCTTCGAACGATTCATGGGCCATGACATGGCACCAGTGGCAGGTGGAATATCCGATGGACAGAAAGATCGGCTTGTCCTGCCGGGTCGCCTCGGCGAAGGCCTCCTCGCCCCACGGGCGCCAGTCGACGGGGTTCGTCGCATGCTGGAGGAGATAGGGGCTCTTTTCGCCGCCCAGGCGGTTCGGGGGGTGTCCGGCGGCCGCGTGCGGATCGCCCATTCCGGATGAAGGCATTGTCATTTTCCCCGTTCTCGTTTACAGTGCGCGCATCATCATACCGTTTTTTATCCGGATGGAAAGGTTATTCTGAACAGGGGAGGGCGGGATACGATGATCGAAAAAATGAAGTCGCTGATCCGGGAAAAGGACACTTGCGTCCTGGCCACGGCGGCGGGGGACGAGCCGCACTGCTCCCTCATGTCCTACGTGGCGGACGATGACGGCCTTTCCCTTTATATGCTCAGCCGCAAGGGGACGAGAAAACACGGCAACCTGACGAACAACGCACGGGTCAGCCTGCTCATCGACACGCGGGAGGACGTTGCCGGCCGGGACCGCGGGGCCGTCAGGGCCCTGACCGTGCGGGGCGTTTTCCGGTCGATCGACGATGACGCCCGGCGGGGCGCCATTCTGGAAAAACTGCTCGACCGCCATCCCCCCCTCCGCGAACTGGCGGGACATCCGGACGTCGACGTCTTTGAAGTGAAGGCGGTTTCCTTGGAACTGCTCGAAGGCGTCTCGCGGGCGACCTTCGTCGAGGTTGCCTGACCTCCGGGACTCGCGTCGCCTCCGCCCGCCGAACCGCCCCCCGGCCGGAGGCGGGGAACGCGTCGCCTTCCCGCTTATCCGGGGCGGGAGGACCGTGCGGCACGGTCATCCCCGGATTCCTCCGTGCGCGGCCCCCGGGCGGCGGCCGTCCCTCTTCCGGGAAAGGCGCCCGGTTCGGGACCATCGGCCGGCGGCCCCGCGAACGCCTGGGCGATGCGCATCCAGTGCCGGGCCACGTCCCCGGCGACAGCCAGGTTGGTGTCGTCGACGTGCCGCCGCTGCGTCACCACGAGGCAAAAATCTTCCGCCGCTCCCCGGATGATTTCAACGGCGTCCGCCGGTCCCCAGATCCAGGCCTCTCCGGTCGGTCCGAGGAGTTCCACGCGGACGGGGGTCTTGGGCGGGGTCAGGCCTCGGATCAGGAAGCTCCAGGCGCAGGTGCTCACCCCGAGATGGGCGATATGCCGGAGGCGGCCCGTCGCCGGGCGCTCCCGGCCCAGGGTGTCCAGGACGTCCTGTCCGTGCGCCCAGGTCTCCATGAGCCGGGCCGTGGTGAACGATCGGACGCCCATGGGCGGCCCGAACCAGGGCAGGCGGTGTCCCGGCGGGAGGGCCTTCAGGGCGTCGATCAGGCCGGACCGCTCCCGGCGCCACCAGTCCAGCAGCGCTTCCGTGGACAGCGCCCGGCCGATCTTCAGCGTTTCTTCAAAGGGATCCCCGCCTTTGGCCGCTTGCTCCATCTGCACGGCGAACGCGGCCGCGTCCGTCGCGGACAGCCGCGCCGCGGCGTCGAAGAAGGCCAGATGGCAGATCTCGTCGCGGATGGTCCAGTCGTAGAAGGGCGTGGGCCGGTCCCAGAGCGCTTCCGCGAGCGTCGTGACGACGGCCTCCAGCGCCTCCTGTTCCGCCGCGAGATCGCCGATGAGGTTCATCATGTTCGCCTGCCTCCCCAAACGGCGCCCGGCGGAACCGTCCCTGCCGTCCGGTGGAACGCACCGTGAAGCTCAGTTCCCCTTGAGTTCTTTCAGGATCCGGTCGGCGCAGAGCAGGCCGCTCTGGGCGGCGCTGTTGATGGCGAGCCCCCGGCCCCGGTAGGTGTCGCCGGCGAAGTAGAGATTGGGAATCCCCGGCGCCTTGAGCCCCGGCTTGAAGTTCCCCACGAGGCCCGGCTGACGGGCCAGGCCGTCGCAGCCGTCCACGTAGTAGGGCAGACGCCATTCCGTCTTCGCCTCGATCCCCGGGAACATGTCCTTCAGGTCTTCCCAGTGGCGCTCAAGGAGCCGTTCCCGCATGAACTTGTCCGAGGCCTCCGCGTGCTCGCAGACCAGATCCGTGTGGAGGACCTGCTTTCCCGCCGGGGCCACGTGCTCGGAGAAATTCGAGGCCGGGAAGGCCTGGAAGGGAAAGCCGGCGTGCCGGGTTTTCAGGGCGCTGAAGAAGCACTTCTTCTGGGGGTCCACCACCGGCTCCTTCAGGCCGATCATGAAGCCGATCAGTCCCGTGACCTCATGCTGGATATCGGTGATCCGCTTCACCCACCAGCGCGGCAGGGGGCTCGTGGCGGGGTTGAAGTCCAGGATCTGGGACAGCTTGTAGATGGGCAGGGCGCACACCACCCGCTCGGCGGTCACCAGCTCCGTTTCGAAGATCCGGTATTCCTCCTGGTAGATGTGCTTCTGCGCGGGGACCCGCACGCCCGCGGCCCGACCGTCCGCAACGACCACCTCCTGGACGTCGCAGTTGAGGCGAATCTCTCCGCCCCCCTCCCGGATGACCTCGGCCAGCCCCCGGGTCACGCCCTCCATGCCGTCCAGGGGATAGCTCGCCTGCAGGGCCTGGCGGGTCTTCAGGAGGTTTTCCCGGGCGATGTAGAGGACCTCGCCCGCGGCCATGTCGATGGCGTGCGGGATGGTCGTCATGATCATCCCCAGGTCGGTGAAGAGCTCCCGGACCGGGGCCTGCGGAACGTTTTCATGGAGCCATTCGGCGAGCGACCGGTCGTCCCACGCCTCGATCTCGGCGTCGCTCAGCATCGCGATCCGCTGCATCAGATCCCGGAAGGCGACCTTGTCTTCCCGCGTCATGGGGACGAGCTCCGCCACGCTGACGAACTTTTCCCCGTTCCAGATGTCCACGGTGTCGCTGAAGGGCGCCCAGGCCACCTTCTTCCCCACCCGCTCGTTCAGGGCGTTGCAGGTGGACTTTTCCCCGAGCTCGATCATGTGCAGGCCGATCTCGACCCGCCAGCCCGCAGACGGATACCCGTCATAGCTCATCATTCTCCCGCCGAACTTGGGAAAGCGGTCGAGAACGAGGACCTTCTGCCCGGCCTCTTTGGTCAGGATCGCCCCGACCCCCAGACCGGCGATCCCCGCCCCGACGACAATCGTATCGTACTGTTTGGTCATGATTCCCCTCCTTCATGTGGTTTGCAGCGACGGCCCGTCCGGCCGATGGCGTTCGATCCGCGCACCGACGAGTGCCTCCAAAGCAGGCACCGCAACTTACCAGATGTCGCGGGCCCTCCTCAAGCAAAACCTTCCCGGGCGGCGACAAAAAACCCCGCCGCTCGCGGCAGGGGGATCGTCCGCCCCGATATCGGAGGGACCGGGGACCGGGTGCGGGCCGCAAAATTGCCTTGCAAAATGACGGCCTCCGTGCAAAATTCACGGCGCATGCCGCCGCCGGCCGGCGGATCCGTCGTCGCCGGCCCGTTGCGGCGGCAGCGCGATTTTCAAGGACTCCAAGGAACGCGGACGCGTTTTTGACTTCATCGAAAGGATCGCCGGAATGAAAATCAAGTTCATGGGGGCAGCGCGGACGGTGACCGGTTCGTGCTTCATCGTCGAGGCGGCGGGTCACCGCTTTGCGATCGACTGCGGCATGCATCAGGGCAATGCTGAAATCGACCAGCGCAACTGGGAGGCGGACCTCTACGATCCGGCCGGGATCGAGTTCTTCATCATCACGCACGCCCACATCGACCACTCGGGGCTGATCCCCCGGATGGTGCAGAAGGGGTTCCGAGGGCGGATCTACATGACGCCCCCGACGAAGGAGCTCCTCCAGGTGATGCTTCTGGACAGCGCCCACATCCAGGAGACGGAGGCCCAGTGGAAGACGAAGAAGCGCCTGCGGCACGGGGACAAGCGCACCCAGGCCCTCTACACCCAGAAAGACGCCCAGGCGTCCTTTCCCCTGTTCGACGCCGTTCCCTACGAGCACGAGTTCAGCCCCGGCGACGGGATCAAGGTCAGGTTGCGCGACGCCGGCCATATTCTCGGGGCGGCCCTGGCGGAGCTCTGGATCCAGGAAAACGGCGCGACCTCCAAGCTCGTCTTCTCCGGCGACCTCGGCCGCCCGTCCCAGCTGATGATGCAGGACCCCAGCGTCGTGGAAGAGGCGGACATCCTTTTTCTGGAGTCCACCTACGGGAACCGGAACCATAAGAACGAGGACGCCAGCCTCGACGAACTCGCCCAAGCCGTGGCCTACAGCTATGAACGGGGAGAGAAGGTGATCATTCCGGCCTTCGCCGTGGAGCGGACCCAGGAGATGATCTATTCCCTGCACCTCCTGGAAAAGAGCGGCCGATTGCCCAAGGACATGCCGGTTTTCGTGGACAGTCCGCTCGCCATCGCGGCTACAGAGATCTTCCGTCGCTACAAGAAGGATTTCGACGCGGAGGCGAAGGCACTGCTCGCCAAGGGCGAAGATCCGCTGGCGCTGCCCGGCTTGCGCTATACCCAGAACACCCAGGACTCGATGAACATCAACGCCGTCGCCGGTCCCGCGATCGTGATCTCCGCGAGCGGTATGGCCGATGCGGGCCGGATCAAGCACCACCTGCGCCACAACCTCTGGCGCGAGGGGGCGAGCGTTGTCTTCGTCGGCTTCCAGGCGGCGGGGACGACCGGCCGGCGGATCATCGACGGGGCGGAGAAGGTGCGGCTCTTCGGCGAGGACGTGGCCGTCAAGGCGAAGGTCTTCACGATCAACGGCTTTTCCGCGCACGCCGGCCAGACGCAGCTTCTCGACTGGCTTGCCCACTTCCGGAACCCGGCGCTGCAACTGTTCCTCGTCCACGGCGAATACGCGGCCCAGCAGGTGCTGGCGGGCCTGGTCGAGGAGCGGTTCGGCATCAAGGCCGTCATCCCGGACTATCTGGAAGAGACCATCCTCAAACCCGGCGAGGCGATCCAACGCGTGGCGTTTCCCGAGCAGGCCGCGCCCCGGATCGACTGGGCGTACCTCATCGCCGACGTGGAGGCGAAGCTGGCCCACCTGAAAGAACGACAGGCGAAGATCGAAGGCAAGACCTGGGTGGAACAGACGGACCTCCGGGATCGTCTGCTCGAAGTGAACCGGAGCCTGATGCAGCTCATCTCGGAGAGCTGACCGTCCCGGACAGGGAGACCCTCCGATGGCGGAAGACCTTTCCCGGCTGAAGATCGACAAGTCGGCGCAGGCCCTGCGGCCGTCGCGGCGGCGCGCGTTACTCCTGCCGGCCCTGATCCTGCTCGTCGCGGTTTGCCTTGCCGCGCTCTACCTCCTGGGCGTCCTGAAGCCGGCGGCCGCCGTGCAGACGGCGTCGGCCTCGTTCGTCTACCCCTCCCAGAATTTCACGGTGCTCAACGCCAGCGGATACATCGTCGCCCAGCGCAAGGCGGCGGTCGCCTCGAAGGCCACCGGCCGGCTGACGTCTCTCTGGGTGGAGGAAGGAAGCCGGGTGGCCCGGGGGCAGGTCATCGCCCAACTGGAAAACGACGATGCGGAGGCCAGCCGGGATCAGGCGGCGGCGAACCTGTCCGTGAGCCGGGCCAACCTGAATCAGGCGAAGACGGCGCTGGAGGATGCGGCGCGGGATTACGACCGCAACCGGCGGCTGTTCGAGAAGGGCATCGTTGCCCGCAACGCCTTCGATCTGGCCGAAACCCGATACCGGAGCGCCCAGGCCGCCGTGGCCGGCGCCGAAGCGGCGATCCGGGCCGCCGAGGCCGGGCTGCAGGGCGCGAGCGTCGCCCTGGAATACACCCGGATCCGCGCGCCCTTCGATGCCGTGGTCCTCACGAAGAACGCCGACATCGGGGATATCGTCACCCCCCTGGGGGCGGCGGCCAACGCCAAGGCGGCCGTGGTGACGATTGCGGATCTCGGATCGCTGGTCGTGGAGGTGGACGTCTCGGAGGCGAACATCGGACGGGTGACCGTCGGGCAGCCCTGCGAGATTCAGTTGGACGCCATGCCGGACGAGCGGTTCCCGGGGAAGGTCCACATGATCGTGCCTACCGTGGACCGGAGCAAGGCGGCGGTCATGGTCAAGGTCCGGTTCCTGAACACGGACCTCCGCAGGCTCCCGGACATGAGCGCCAAGGTCGCCTTCCTGTCGCGGCCGGTGGGGCCGGACGAGGGGAAGCCGCGGCTGGGCGTGCCCCGCGCGGCCGTCATGAAGCGGGGAGGCCGGCCGGCCGTCTACGTCGTTCGAGGCGACCGAGTCCGGGAAACGGACATCCGGACGGGCCGCGGGCTCGGGGAGATGATCGAGGTGACGGGCGGGCTGAAGGCGGGCGAAAAGGTGGTGGTGAATCCGCCGGCCGCGCTCGGGGACGGCGGGCGGATCGAGGTGGCGGAACCGTGACGACGGAAGCGCCGGCGCCCATCATCGACGTGCGGGGGGTCAGCAAGTCCTACCGGAGGGGGGAAGTGGTGGTGCCGGTTCTGCACGACATCACCTTCACCATCGCCCCAGGCGAATTCCTGTCCCTCATGGGCCCGTCGGGCTCGGGCAAGAGCACGCTCTTGAACCTCGTCGCCGGCATCGACCAGGCCGACAGCGGCCGCATCGTCGTCGAAGGCGTGGACATCACCCGGCTCACCGAAACCGAACTGGCCCGGTGGCGGGCGAATTCCGTCGGGTTCATCTTCCAGTTCTACAACCTGATCCCCGTGCTGACCGCCCTGGAAAACGTGGAGCTGCCCCTGCACCTGTCGGGGCTTTCCCGGCGGGCGCGCCGGGAGCACGCCCTGACGGCCCTGGACCTCGTCGGCCTGTCCCACCGCCTCGATCATTTCCCCGGCCAGCTTTCCGGCGGGGAGCAGCAGCGCGTCGCCATCGCCCGGGCGGTCGTCACCGACCCGACGGTGCTCGTGGCGGACGAGCCGACGGGCGACCTCGACCGGGTTTCGGCCGGTGAGGTCCTGGACATGATGGCACGCCTGAACCGGGAGCTGGGCAAGACGATCGTCATGGTGACCCACGACCCGCGGGCGGCCGCGCGCGCGCATCTGAAGCGCCACCTGGACAAGGGAGTCCTGAGCGCCGATGATCCTGCTGAGAATCCTGATTAGAAACGCCTTCCGGAACCGCCTGCGGACGGGGCTGACGATCCTCGGGATCACCATCGCGATCCTGGCCTTCGGCCTTTTGCGCACGGTCGTGAGCGCCTGGTACGCGGGTGTGGCCGCCTCCTCCGCCACCCGCCTGGTGACGCGCAACGCCGTCTCCCTCATCTTTCCCCTGCCACTGGCCTACAAGGACAAGATCCGCCAGGTCGACGGCGTTTCCCACGTGTCCTGGGGCAACTGGTTTGGGGGGATCTACGTGAGCGAGAAGAACTTCTTCGCCAATTTCTGCGTGGACCCCCAAAGCTACCTGGCCCTGTATCCCGAATACATATTGTCCGACCGGGAGCGGAAGGCCTTCCTGTCCGACCGCAAGGGATTCGTCGCGGGCCGCAAGCTCGCCGACCGGTTCGGCTGGAAGCCGGGCGATACGGTGACGCTCAAGGGCGTCATCTTTCCCGGCAACTGGGATTTCGTCCTGCGGGGGATCTATCGCGGCCGGGACCGGACCATCGACGAAACCCAGTTCCTCTTTCAGTGGGAGTACCTGAACGAGACCGTCCGGCAGCGCTACCCCAGCCGTGCCGACCAGGTGGGCTTCTACATGATCGGGGTGGCGAGCCCCGAGCGGGCGGTGGACGTCGCGGGCGCCATCGACCGGCTCTTCAAGAATTCCCTGGCCGAGACCCTGACCGAGACGGAAAAGGCCTTCCAGCTCGGCTTCATCGCCATGACGGAGGCGATCGTCATGGCCATCCAGCTCGTCTCGATCGTGATCATCGTCATCATCATGGCGGTGGTCGCGAACACGATGGCCATGACGACGCGGGAGCGGATCGGGGACTACGCCATCCTGAAGACCCTGGGGTTCGGCGGCCGGCAGATCGCCCTCCTCATCTTCGGCGAGGCCCTGGTCATCACCGGGATCGGCGCCGCCATCGGGATGGCCCTGACCTATCCGGCGGCCCGGGCCTTCGGCAGCACGCTGTCCAACTTCTTCCCCGTCTTCAACGTCGCGCGCGAGACCCTCTGGCTCGATCTCGGGGCGGCGCTCGTCGTGGCCGTCGTGGCGGCGGTGATTCCCACGCAGCGGGCGATCGGGATCCGCATCGCCGACGGCCTGCGGAGGATCGGCTGATGGCGGTGCCCTTCTCCTACAGCCTCCGCAACCTCTGGACCCGGCGCACGACCACGATCCTGACGGTCGCCGGCATGGCCCTCGTGGTGTTCGTCTTCGCCACGATCCTGATGCTCGCCGAAGGCCTCGAGCGGACCCTCGTCGAAACGGGATCGGCGGACAACGTCGTGGTGATCCGCAAGGGGTCGGCCTCCGAGGTCATGAGCGGCGTGGAGCGCGCGCAGGCGGCGGTCGTTGAGGTCCAGCCGGAGGTCGCCGTCGGCCGGGACGGCCGGAAGCTGCTCGCCAAGGAACTCGTCGTGCTCATCGCCCTGCCGAAACGGGGGAACGGAAAGGCCTCCAACGTCGTCCTGAGGGGGATCGGCCCCGCGTCCCTGGAGCTGCGCCCCCAGGTCCGCCTGGTGGCGGGGCGGCTGCCGCGGATGGGGTCCTCGGAGGTGATGGCGGGGCGGAGCGTCGTGAAGGGTTTCCGGGGCGTCGGGCTGAACGAGCGGGTCTGCTGCGGCCTGCGCGACTGGCGGGTCGTGGGGATCTTCGATGCGGGCAACACCGGCTTCAGCTCCGAGATCTGGGGGGACGCGGACCAGTTCATGCAGGCCTTCCGCCGGCCCGTCTACTCCTCCGTCCTCTTCAGGCTTCGGGATCCCCGTGAATTTTCGGCCGCGAAGGCGCGCCTGGAGACGGACCCCCGCCTGACCCTCGAGGCGAAGCGGGAAACGCGCTATTACCTGGACCAGTCGGAGATCATGGCCAAGTTCCTCCGCATCCTCGGCGTCTCCCTGACGGTCATTTTCTCGATCGGGGCCATGCTCGGGGCCATGATCACCATGTACTCGGCCGTCGCCAACCGGACCGCCGAGATCGGGACGTTGCGCGCCCTGGGCTTCCGGCGCCGGAACATCCTGATCGCTTTCCTGATGGAGTCGCTGCTGCTGGGCTTCATCGGCGGGGCGGTCGGCATCGCCTGTTCGTCGCTGACCCAACTGATCACGGTCTCGACGCTGAACTTCCAGACCTTCTCCGAGCTGGCCTTCCGGTTCACCCTGAGCCCGGCGATCTCCGCCCAGGCGATGGGCTTCGCCCTCGGGATGGGCTTCATCGGCGGGGTCCTGCCCGCCCTCCGCGCCTCGCGCCTGAACATCGTCGACGCCCTGCGGGCCGTGTAGAAAACCCGGCCGATCTTCGTTCAAGGGTCTGTGATCGGAGGGGGGTAACGGCCGCTCCCGCTCCGAAATTCCTCCGGCCTTCAGCGGACGGCGGCCAGGGCGGCGAGAAGGGCCTTCACGTTCTCCTCCGTGCACGACGCGCCCATGAGGCCGATCCGCCAGACCTTCCCCTTCAGCGCTCCCAGCCCGCCGCCGATCTCGATGCCGGCGTCGTCCAGGAGCTTCCGGCGGACAGCGGCCTCGTCCATTCCCTCCGGAACGAGGACGGCGTTGATCATGGGCGCGCGATCGGCCTCGGCTACGAGCATCGAGAATCCCATTTTCTGGAGCCCCCGGACCAGGGCCCGGTGCACCCGACGGTGCCGCTCCCACCGCGCTTCCAGGCCTTCCTCCAGGACGATCCGGAGGGCCTCCCGCAGGGCGTAGATCATGCTGATCGGCGCCGTGTGGTGATACACCCGGTCCGGTCCCCAGTACTTGAGGATGAGGGTCATGTCGAGGTACCAGGACTGAACGCGGGTCTTTCGCTTCTCCAGGACCTCGACGGCGCGCGGGCCGAAGGTGATGGGGGCCAGGCCGGGGGGGCAGCTCAGGCACTTCTGCGTTCCCGAGTAGCAGATGTCGATACCCCAGGCGTCGGTCTCCAGGGGGGCGCCGGCGAGGGACGTCACGGCGTCGACGAGGAAGAGGGCGCCCCGCGCGTGGGCCGCCTCCGCCAGCTCCGGGAGGGGCTGGAGGACGCCCGTGGACGTCTCGGCGTGGACGACCGCCACGACCTTGGCGGGCGAGGCCGCTAGGGCCCTGCGGACGGCGGCGGGGTCCACGGAGGATCCCCAGGGCGCCTCCACCCGCTCAAGTTCGGCGCCGCAGCGCGCCGCGATGTCGCACATCCGCTCTCCGAAAATGCCGTTGACGCACACCAGGATCCTGTCGCCCGGTTCGAGGACGTTTACCAGGGCCGCCTCCATCCCGGCGCTCCCCGTCCCCGACACGGGCAGGGTAAACCGGTTTTCCGTCCGCAGGACGGCCCGGAGCATCTCCTGGACCTCTTCCATGACGGCGAGAAAGGCGGGGTCGAGGTGGCCGATGACGGGGGCCCCCAGGGCTGCCGTGACGGCCGGCGGGACGTTGCTCGGTCCCGGTCCCAGGAGGATCCGGTGCGGGAGGGTCAGGGGTTCGTAGCGTTTGGACATGCCGGTCTCCTTTCCGTTCAGAAGGCGGTCCCGTCAGCCCCGCCGGGACAGGGCCTCGGGGTTGACGAGGTGTTTCGGGACCTCGCCCCGGAGGGCGGCGATCAGGTTGTTCGCCGCCATGACGGCCATCCGCTCCCGGGTCGCCACGGAGGCGCTGCCGATGTGGGGGACGACGAGGCAGTTGGGCAGGCCGAGGAGGGGGTGATCCTTGGGCAGGGGTTCGGGATCCGTCACGTCCAGGGCGGCGGCGGCGATGACGCCGTCCCGAAGGGCCTCGTACAGCGCCTCCGGGTCCACCACGCCCCCCCGGGCGGTGTTGACGAGCACGGCCGTTTCCTTCATGTTGCGCAGGGCGGCCCCGTTGATGAGGTGCCGCGTCTCGGCGTTGAGCGGCACGTGGAGGCTGACGAAGTCCGATTTCCGGAGGAGTTCGTCGAGGGTGGCGCACCGCTTTGCCCCGGCTGCCTCGCCGGCCGCCGTCTCGCCCCGGGGGTGGTGGTAAAGGACCTCCATCTCGAAACCCCGGGCCCTCCGGGCCATGGCCTGGCCGATCCGGCCCATGCCGACGATCCCGAGGACGGCCCCGTGGATGTCCCGTCCCAGCAGGACGAGCGGCTCGAAGGTTTCCCATTTCCCCGCCCGGATGTAGTCCACCCCTTCCACGATCCGCCTCGCCGCCGCCATGAGCAGGGCGAACGCGAGGTCGGCCGTGGCTTCCGTCACGGCGCCGGGGGTGTGGCCGACGAGGATTCCCCGTGCGGTTGCCGCTGGGACGTCGATGTTGTCGAAACCGACGGCGTAGTTGCTGATGATCTTGAGCCCGGAACCGGCGGCGTCCATGACGGCGGCGTCCATCCGGTCGTTGAGGAGGGACAGGATCCCGTCCACCCCCCTCACCTGCTCGAGAAAGGTGTCCCGGGGCGGGGGGAACCGCCCCTCCCAGATCCGGGCATCGCAGGCCGCCCGGATTCTGACCAGCCCGGCCTCGGGGATAACCCGGGTGACGAAGACCTTCGCTTTTCCCATGGACCGGCTCCTAGGACTTCAACAGGGCGTCGTAGACCCGGCGGTTGAAGGGGGTGTCGATCCCCAGGGCCTGTCCCGCCCGGACCACGTATCCCATGAACGTCTCGATTTCCGTTTTCCGCCCGTTCTCCATGTCCACCTGGAAGGAGGTCTTCGTCTCGTAGGGGAAGCGCGCCACCGTTTCCATGGCCTGGGTGACGGCGTTCGCGGGGAGGCCGATTCCCCGGGCACGAGCCAGCCGGTCCACCTCGTTCATCATCCCCTCGAGGAGACGAAGGGCCTCCGGGTCTTCCAGGATGCCCCCCAGGGATTTCCCGAAGAGGGCCGTCGTGCCCGCCACCGGCGAGATGAAGAGGAATTTTTTCCAGACCTCCACGGCGACGGCCTCGGTCAGAACGGCCTGGATGCCCGCTTCCAGAAAGAGGGATTCGATCGTACGGAAGGGCGCCGCCGGCCCCGTTTCGGGACCGAAGAACAGGCTGCCCGCCCCGCCCAGCTGCTGGACCACCCCGGGCGCGGCGATGCGGCTCGAGATGTACACCGTCCCGTTCAGGACCCGGGCGCGGGGCAGGATCTTCCCCAGCCGCTCCGCGGTGTCCACGCCGTTCTCGAGGGGGATGACGACGGTCGCCTCCGCCGTGACCTCCGCGAGGGCCCCGGCGGCGCCGTCGAGGTCGTACCCCTTGACCGTGATCAGGACGAGGTCGAGGGGGCCGAGGTCTCCCGGTCGGTCCGTGGCCCGGGCCGGCCGGGCGGTGAACTCCCCGTCCGGGGTGATGACCTTGAGACCCCCACTCCGGATCGCCTCGAGGTGTGCGCCCCGCGCCACGAAGGCAATCCGGTGTTCGTCTCCGGCTTCGTAACGGCGGGCCAGCCGGCCCCCGTAGTAGCCCCCAACGCCGCCGATGCCGATAATCGCGATGTTCATGGGGTCTTTCCTTTCTTCGCGTCCGACGCGAGGGAGGTGATCAGCTCGTAAACGGGCCGGAACATCGTCGCCACTCGCCCTCTTTTGGGGATCATGAACACGAACCCCTTGCGATCGCCGGGAACCAGGGCGATGTGGCGGATCGTTCCCGGATCGGGATGACGGACGAGATGATCGCGGAACCGTTCCCGCACATTCAAGTTATCATAATAGAGGATAAAATCCAGCTTTCCCCACCGAACCGTCTCCTTTTCCAGCCGGGCTTCGTTGGCGATCTTCGGCCCCCGGAAACGGCTGTAGGACCGTTCGATGAGATGGCCCTCTCCGGGGACGTCCGACTTCAGATGAATCGTGACGAAGAGACGGTCGAACCGCATGGTGAGAAGGGAGATGGGCAGGTAAAGCCAGGACTGGCGGGGGAGGAGCGTGATCGTCGCATCCACCCGCGATACCGGACCTTTCCGTTTGAGGAGGAGGTTGGCGTGATACCCCACGACGCCGCCGATGGTCGTGTAGGTCTGGTCATCGGGATTCACCGTGTCCACCAGGGCCTGGAAGGCGTCGAGGAAAATCCTCCGGTTTCTTCTCCGACCCTGGAAATACCCCACCGTCAGGAGGATCGTGGTGACGACGAACAGATAGAACAAGGGTTCCCGCAGGATGTATTCGCGCTCGAACATGTTCAGAACCGCTCCCCGATGTCGTTCTCGATCCGGTAGAGGACCGTCTCTCTCCCCTCGTAAAGGGCCTCCGAAAGGGGCACCCGTTCCACGGGAACGCCGGGCGCCGCTTTCCGCAGGGCCTGCTCGACCCGCTCCGCCGTCTCCCGGTTCCGCTCCGTGACCTTGTTGTTCACCAGCAGGCGGAGCGGCAGGCGAAGCTCCGCGAGACCCTCCGCGAGCCGGCAGGATTCCCGGAGGGAAAGAAGGTCGGGGTTGAACACGAGAACCACGCTGCAATCCGCCCCCCGCAGGAGGCCGTTCAGCCGGTTGTAATTCTCCCGGAGGGCGCGGAGCCGCTCCAGGATCGCATCCTCTCCGGGATCGTATGCCAATCTCTCTTCCGCCGGGGTTTCCCCTGCCTTCATAGGCCTGCGGATCTTTCCGATCGTGTAGCGCTTTTCGAGAATCGTCTCCCGGATGCGGATCAGCCGGTCGATCCAGGTGAGGGTCACGCTGGGGAGGGCGAGGAACCGGAGGGTGAGCCCCGTCGGCGGGGTGTCGAAAATCACGTAGTCGAAGCCGGTTTGGGCGTTCAGGGTTCGCTCGATGCTCGTGAGGAGGGCATACTCCTCGATTCCCGGCGAGTACTTGAGGACGGAAAAGTAGTTGTCCAGGTTGAGCACCTGGAGATAGCGGTAGGTCTCCCCGAGGACCCGGGTTTCCCGTTCGAGATACTCCCGGGACAGCTTCCTGAGATCCACCTCCTCGATCGTCAGGGTTTCCGAGATCTTTTTCCTGCCGCTGTCCGCCGTGACGCCGAAAATGTCTCCGAGGTTGTGGGCCGGGTCGAGGGACTGGACGAGGACCCGGGCCTGCCGGGAGATCTGCCGGCCCCAGGCGGCGGCGACGGTGGACTTTCCCACCCCCCCCTTTCCCGTAAAGAACAGGAACTTCATCCGTCGATTCCCAGCATGCCGCACATTTCGGCGAGCATGTCCCCGGCGTCCTCCGCCCGGATGTTCAGGATTCGGATCTCCCGTTCCATGAAAGGCAGGAGCTCCACGGCCAAAAACGTCGGGGGGGCCGGCAGGCCGATGAAGGATCCGAGGACGAGGAGGGCGAAAATGTTTTCCAGCTCCCTTGCTTCCACGGCGGTCAGTGCCGCGGCGCTTTCCCGGTGATGGTCGCCAAGCCGGATCAGAAATTCCCGCAGGAGCGAAATCGGGGATAATTTCATGCACGCATCCATCGCCGGGCAAAAGACGCGGCGCGGGATCTTCGGGGTCCCCCGCGCCGCGCCGTGCGTTCATTTGGACTAAACTTGTTCACGGTAGTACTTCTTCACGAAATCGACGATGAAAATGAAATTCATAATGAGCATGACGATCGAAATACCCATGACGGTCCAACCCTGGACGGGCGAGTTGGCGATGTTCGCCGGCAGGGGAACCCACATGAACCACACCAGGGCGGCGGTGACCGTCACCCACAGGATCCAGGCGGGGATGACGGCCACATGGCAGAATCTGGACTGAAGCTTCGTATGGACCCAGCATGCCCCGGTCATCAGGGCGATGGAGGCGATCAACTGGTTTGCCGCGCCGAAGGAGGGCCAGAGGATGGTGAAGTTCTTGCTGTAGGCCAGGTAGATCCCGATGAAGGCCGGGATGAGCGAGGCGATCCAGCGGTTCGTGAGAAAATTGTAGAGTCCCGACGCCGTCCCCTTGAGGGGGAGCGCCATCTCGGAGACGCAGTAGCGGGCCAGCCGGTTCGTCGTGTCAAGGGTCGTCAGGGCGAAGGCGGCGACCCACATCCCGGCCAGAACCTTCACGTACTGGGTGGGGATCACCGACAGCCACGTGGCGGCCACCATGTCGGCGTAGGACTGGACAAAGAGGTTTGCCTGGGAAAGCCCGAGCTTCGTGGACAGGGGCGTGAACTGGGCGGCCCAGGTGGAGGCGGTCAGGGTGAACTCGATGCCCTTCTCCGCCGCCGCCGTCTGCAGGGCCGTGAACCCGAACCCCGCGATGGCCACCACGACGATCGTCGACAGGAACCCCTCGGTGAACATGGCGCCGTAACCGATGAGGAGGGCGTCGCTTTCCTTGGTGAGCTGCTTGGAGGTCGTTCCCGAGGCCACCAGGGAGTGGAACCCCGACAGGGACCCGCAAGCGATGATCAGCGGGATCGCCGGCCAGAAGGGGGTCGGCTTGTCGCCCGTGAGGATGGGGGAGAAGCTTGTGAAGGCGGGGACCTCGAACCCCCGGAAGGCGAAGACCGCCGCGAGAAGCCCCAGAATGAGTCCGGCGTACAGCAGGAAGGAGTTCTGGTAGTCCCTCGGCTGCAGCAGGACGTTCACGGGGATGGCGGCGGCGATGATGATGTAGAAGAACAGGACGTACATCCACGTTTCGTAGGTCGCCGGCATGGGGAACTTGACGCCGAGGAAGATGGCGATGGCGAGCAGAACGACGCCGATGACGCTCGCCAGGGTGAAGTTCATCTTCACCCGGTAGATGAGGACGCCCAGGATGAGGGCCGCGATGATCGACCAGACGTAGGCGGAGGCGATGGCGGGCGTCTTCACGAACATGCCGCCGATGACAGCGCTGAAGGCCGCCACGACGAGGATCAGCAGGAAGAAGACGAGCCAGTAGAAGGCGGTTCCCGTTCTCTTCCCCATGAGGTCCGAGGCCACGAACTGGATCGACCGGCCGTCGTAGCGGACGGACGCCATAAGGGCGAGGTAGTCATGGACGGCCCCGATGAAAACGTTGCCGAACCAGACCCAGAGAAGCCCCGGCACCCAGCCGTAGGCCATGGCGAGCGCCGGTCCGATGATGGGCGCCGCTCCGGCGATGGAGGAAAAATGATGACCGAACAGGACGGCCTTGCGTGCGGGGATGTAGTCGACGCCGTCGTACAGCCGGGACGACGGCGCCTCGTTGGCGTCGGTCGCCCCCACCACATCCCGCTCCAGTTTTTTCCCGTACAGGAAATAGAGGAGGACATAAATCGCTAAACCGACCAAGACAATCAGGGTAGTCACGTTCTTACCTCCTTTCTGAAGCCATGCATTTTACGGTTCGGTGCAGGAAGCCCCTGCCCGGACGTTCCGGACGCGGGGGCTTCCCCTTCGTTGATCCTGGAAAAACGGTTTGACGGTCGGGACGGGACTCAAGAGGGTGGAAACATCGTTTTGAACTCCGGCGGACTTTCCCATGGAGCGGCTCCCTTGGGGCGGATCATGCCAGCATCCTGTTTCTGAATGCGCGCACTGTAAAACAAGTAAAGCCCGCATGTCAAAGGAAATTTGGCAACCTGGGATCGCGTCTTGCTTTTCCCAATCGGCCGGGGTATGGAACAATGGCATGTCCGACGGGAGCCGGAGAGGGCGGACCGCGTGCCGTTTTGCGCGGGCAGAAGGGTCCGGCGCGGGAGAACGGACTGTGGGCCGGGGGGAGGGGAATGCGGACGAAGCGGGAACTGATCGACCGGGCGCGGGAGCTGGGGTTTTGCGACATCGGATTCGCGACGGCGGAGCCGTTCGACTCCCAGCTCGAGATCCTTCGGGAGCGGCGCGAGGCCTACGCCTGGACCGCGGCCGCGGGGCTCGACCTGACGGCCGGCGCCGATCCCCGCACGATCCTGCCGGAGGCGAAATCCCTGATCATCCTTCTGGAGAGTTACCTGGAAGAGGCCTATCCCCACGCCCTGGAGGGGCACTTCGGCCGCTGCTACCTCGACGACGACCGGGTGACGAAGGACGGGATGTCGAAGCGGCTGGCCCGCTTCCGCGCCTTCCTCCGGGAGGACGGCATCGCCTCCAAGGTCCCCTTCCACCTCCCCCAGCGCCTGGCGGCCGCCCGGGCCGGCGTGGGCGACTTCGGCAAGAACAACTTCCTCTACGCCCGCCGGGCCGCCGGGCGGAGTTCGTGGGTCCTGCCCCTGGTGCTTGTCACCGACCGGGCCTTCGACCCCGATCCGCCCACCGTCTCCGTGGGCTGTCCCGACTGGTGCCGCAACGCCTGCATCGCCGCCTGCCCCACGGGGGCGATCCGCGGACCCAACCGGCTCGATCCGCGCCGCTGCATTTCCTATCTGACGTACTACGGCGAGGGGCTCACGCCCCGCGAACTGCGGGAGCCCATGGGCCTCTGGGTCTACGGTTGCGACCGCTGCCAGAACGTCTGCCCGCGGAACATCCCGTGGATGGCAAAGGAGCGGCACGTCAACGCGCGCGTCGCCGCCCGGGCGGACGCCTTCGACCTCTCCCGGCTGCTGGCCATGGACAAGGCATATTTCCTCGCCCGCGTCTGGCCGCACATGTTCTACATGTCCGAGCGCGACCTCTGGCGCTGGCACATGAACACGGCCCGGGCGATGGGGAACAGCCGCGACGACCGGTACGTCGGCGACCTGACGGCCGCCCTGGCGGGGAATGACGATGCGCGGGTCCGGGCGATGGCCGCCTGGGCCCTGGGCCGGATCGGCGGCGGTCCGGCCCGCCAGACCCTGGAGGGCCATTTGAGTCGGGAGGAAGGTCTTGTGGCGGAGGAGGTCCGCCTGGCCCTCGCGGCGCGGAGAGACTGACGGGGCGCTTCCCGATGGCGCCGGGGGATCGCCCGGGCGGCCCACGGTCAAGATGTCTTGACCTGGCCGGGGGCAGAGGGAAAAACGTGCCGGGGGATGAACGGACATGAATTTTGGGATTGGGATACTGGCCGGCGCGCTTGGCGCGCTGGTCGGCCTGGGAGGCGGCGTGGTGATGATCCCCATGCTGACCGGCTGGCTCGGATTCTCCCAGCACCGGGCGCAGGGGACCAGCCTGCTCGCCTTGATGTTCACCGGGCTGGCCGGGGCCGCCGCCTATGGCGCCAACCGGTCCGTCGACTGGACGGCCGCCGCCCTGCTCGCCCTGCCCGCCCTGCTGACGGCCTGGGTCGGCGCACGGTCCTGCAACCGTCTGCCGGAACGGAGCCTCCGGCGTCTCTTCAGCGCGTTTCTCATCGCGATCTCTGCCCTGATGCTCCTCAAGCCCTTCCTGCATCCCGCGATGGGGGCTGTCTCCATCGGGTTCAAGGCCGGCGTCCTGGCGACGACGGGATTGATCACGGGATTTCTGTCCGGTCTGCTCGGCATCGGCGGCGGGGCCGTCATGATCGCGGCGATGGTCCTCATCTTGGGCTACGGACAGCACCCGGCGCAGGGGAGCGCGCTCGTCGCCATGGTTCCGGTTGCCGCCGTCGGCGCGTGGTGCTACCGGGGCTTCGGGCGCGCTGATGCCGGCGTTCTCAAGGGCCTGGTCCCGGGCATCCTCCTGGGGGCCGCGGGCGGCGCCCAGCTGGCCCACCTGTTCCCCGACGCCGGACTGCGGATCGTCTTTGCCGCCGTCCTCGCCGGAACGGGCCTCCACGGTCTGCGGGCGAAAGTGGGGGAAGCCTCGTGTCAGGCTTCGGGGGGGCGGTCGGAATGAAAATGAGTGCAAAAGCGTTCGATCGGGCCGTCGCGCGTGCGGTGGACCGTATTCCGGCGGAGATCCGGGATCTGATGGAGAACGTCGTCGTCGCCGTCCGGAAGCGGCCGACGCAGGAAATGCTCGATGCGGTCGGGATGACCGCGGACGACCCGCCCCTCGGCCTCTACTGGGGAGAATCCCTGCTCGAGCGTTCCAGCTTTTCGCCCGTCCAGTACCCGGACACGATCTTCGTCTTTCAGGAGCCGCTCGAGGAAATGTGCGAAACCCTCGCGGAGCTGGAGCGTGAGATCGAGATCACCGTCGTGCACGAGGTCGCCCATTTTCTCGGCATGGACGAGGATCGCCTGGCGGACCTGGGATACGCCTGAGGGGGCCGTGGCCGCGCGGTCACCGCTTGCCGGGGCCGCCGTCACGCTTCCGCTTCCTTCCGATTTCCGCAATGGCCCTGCCCGCGGCCGCCTTCACCCGCGGGCCGTAGGCCCGGAGGCTCAGGATTCCGATCTGGCGCTGGATGGATGTCAGCGCCGGCAGGGCGGATTCCTCGCCGATGGCCCCCAGGGCCGCGCAGATCTTTTCTTCCAGCTCTTCCCTGGCCGCCGAGGACTTGACGGGTTTCGCCTTCAGGAGATCGATCAAGACGGGCACGGCCGGCGGATGGCGCAGACTGCCCAGCAGGGGAACGATGTCGAGCTGGAGCGCTTCCTTCGCCTGGGGAAGGGTCTCCGTCAGGAGCGGACCCCGCTCGTCGCCGCCGATGCCGTTGATACTTTTCAGCGTCTCCTTCTGAACGCGCCGGTCGGCGTGTAGGAGCAGCGGCTGCAGGGCCCGGACGTGGATGTCCCGGCCGATCCGGCCCAGGAGCCGCGCCAGGTTCCGCTGGTAGTACCACACCCCGTCCTGACGGATGTTCGTGAGAACCGCGGAAAGGGCCAGGGTCCCCATGTCGTTGACGAGGTTCATGATCCGGATGCGTTCATCCGCGCTTTCGCTCTTCTGGAGCAGTTCCAGGAAGTGCTCCGCGGCCGGTTCCATGCGGACGAGGAGACGGCCGGCCTCGTCGCTTTCGAGCAGGCCGCCGGCCTTGCTGCTCTGCTGATGATCCTGGGTCTGGAACATCTTGAACAGGATGTCGATCAGGTCCGGCTGCGAGAGGTCCCGCATGACGTCTTCCGCCAGCTGCTGGATCGTGTCGTTTCGCTCCAGCGCGCCGGTGTGAATCTGATGGAAGACCTTCACGATCAAGCGGCAGGGGCTGAATCGTCGTTCCCGGATCAATCCCTGCCCCAGTTCCCCCAACTGTCGGCAGAGCTTCACGTAGGCGGCGGTGGCGGCGGTTTCCCTTCCGATCCACGCGGTGAGCTTTTCCAGATTCCGGACGACCGGTTCGTAACGATTTCCGGAGAGGAGCCCCGGAAGAATCCGGGACAGATCTTCCGCCGCCCGATCGCGGACGGTCGCCTCCCGGCTTGCCAGGTTCGAGAACACCTCGTCGAGGATCTCGCCGGCCCGCGCGCTGTCCCCGCGGGCATAAAGCAGCGCAATCCGTTCCACAGGGGACGCCTCGGGCGGGGCAGCGGCGGGAGCCGTCGCGACGGGGGAGCCGGCGGGAGGGACGTCGGGAGGGGCGTCGACCGTGCCGTCTGGAGCGACGGGGGTGGCCGCGGGGTCCCCGTCGGCCGAGGGGATCGGTTCGCCCTGTCCGTGGCGCTTGATCATCGTCTCCAGGGCCGCAACCTGTCGCTCGAAGATCCCCGCATTCCGCGCCCCCCACGCCCTTGCCCCCGGCGGGAGATCGGCATCGGCTGACGCCCCCGCGGGAGCGGGATCCCCCGAAGGCGCCCCTTGGTCCGGGAGGCTCTCCGCCCCCGCCGGAGGGAGGCTGCGGTCCAGCAGGTCGCGGACGTGTTGGAAGAGGCGCTGTTCAAAATCGCTTTCCGTGCTGCGGGACAGGAGGGCTTGGATGACCCCGGCGTCCAGGTGGACCACGGTCCGGGCGATCAGGAGCGAGAGGGCTTCCGCTTCTTCCGGTGCGGCCGTCTCACCCAGCATCCGCATCATGGCCGCGAGGCGGTCCGAAAATTGCCCCTTCGGATGCGATTCCTGTCCGGAGGCGATCTGCGCGATGCCGGCCTGCAGGACCTTCGCGATCCTTTCGGGATCGCGGGCTAACTCCCGGATCCGATCCGGATCGAGCGACGCGCCGCACTCCGCGCCGAGGAGATACCGAACGAGCGGATTGTCTCTCGTCCCGCTGTCCGCGGGAACCGGCCGATCCCCGTCCGTGACGACGTAGACCTTCTCGCCCAGACGGATGTGCGCGATGCCCTTCGCCTCCAGGGTTTTCCGGAGCCAGCCGTGGCCCGCCGGCAGCTCCGGCCTTTCCGACAGGATCTGCAGAAAGGCCAGGAGTTCGTCCCTCTCCAGCCCCCGGGAGAGGGTGAGATTGCGGATGCCGGCGTTCATCAGGAGCTGGAGAAAGGCGGTGACCTGAGGCCGTTCCTGGTCTTTCGGACCCAGGGGCGCGCCGTTGACGAGGAGGGTTTTTTCCGCTTCGGCGAAAACCACCTCCCCGTCTTCTTCCAGAACCTGCCCGAGGGTTCGATGAAGCCTTTCCAGGGTGTTCTGGATCATGGCGCTCGTGGGCGGATAGAGGCGCAGATTGGTCAGGGCGGTATTGATGGCGATGAGGATCTCGATCGTCCGGTTCGCGGGGTTTCCGTCGGGCATGTCCCTTTCCTTTCACACGCACCCGGAGCGCGGGGCGCAAAGGCCGCCCCGGGTTCCGGGCTCCGCGAGATCTTACGGTAAACGCGGGCGGCTGTCAACGACCAGAGGGCTCGCGGGGCCTGGGGAAGCGGTATCATTCCTTCAGACGGTATTGAAAGCGGGCGACGATATTGAGCCGGTCGAGCCGGAACGGCCGGGGGAGGGGCCCGAACGGCGAGGAGATCCGGATGACGTCCAGGGCGGCGCGGTCGAGCAGTTCCGAGCCGGCGGAGGTCACCACGTCCGCCCCGGCGAGGCTGCCGTTCGCGGCGATGGAAAAACGGACCACGGTCTCCCCTTCGTGGCCGCGGGAGGCGGCTTCGGGTGGATAGGTCCAGCGCCGGTTGATCCGGTACTTGACCTTGAGCAGATAGGGCGTGTAGGGGCTGTCCGGGTTCTCCAGGGCGACGGTGTCCTCCTGCGGAACGGGGGGAAGGGCCGCCGGCTTCGCGGGAGCGGCGGCCGCAGCGGGCGGTTTCGCCGCCGGTTCCTCCGTTGCCTTCTCCGGTTCCTTCAGGCTGACCGTGAGCGGTTTCGGGTCCCGGCGTTCCCCGTTCATGTCGATGAATCCCGTGAGCGACAGGACGACCGCATGGGCAAAGATCGACGCCAGGATGGCCAGTATGAGGAATTTTTTGGAGGTCATGGGCCCGCTCCGTTGAGGTGCGGGAACTATAGCAGAGATGGGGCAGGAATCAACGGGAAATGCACGCGGATTCCCCTTGATTATCGGGAGAGGCCGTTGTACACAGCACCCGTCCGCTGAGGAACCGCCCGACCATCACGCACCGGAGAAAAGATCCATGACGCTACGCAGAAAGATCCTGATCATTGTCGGGCTGACCCTGCTCGGCCTGATCGTGATCCTGTGGCTCAGTTCGCACCGCGATCTGATCGTGCCCCTGCTTCTCGTCGGCCTGACCGGCGTTGTCCTTCTGGAAAGATTCGTCCTGCGCCCCCTCGCGAGTCTCGCCGGAGAGATCATGAGGATCGGCGAGCACGGTGCCTTCTCCGAGCGGATTTCATTCCAGGGCCGGGACGAGGTGGCGGGACTGGCGGCGGCCGTCAACCGCACGCTCGAGGCCCTGGAAGAAACACAGGGGAAGCTCGAAACCGAATCGGCCCGCTACCGGGCGATCATCGAACTCCAGTCGGAATTCATCGGCCGCTTCCGGGCGGACGGAACGATCACCTTCGTCAACGACGCCTTCTGCCGGCTGGTCGGCAAACCGCGGGACGAACTGACCGGAGCGAGCCTCCGCACCCTGATCCCCGCGGACGACTATGAACGGATCCTGCTGCAATTGCGCGTCCTGACGCCGGCAGCGCCGGATCTGCCCGACAACGAACACCGCATCGCCTTTCCCGACGGCCGGGCGCGCTGGCTGCTGTGGAATGCGCGGGCCATCTTCGACGCCGGGGGCCGCTTCCTGGAGTGCCAGGCCGTCGGTCGGGACATCACCCGGGAAAAGGAACTCCGGAGCGCCTATCGGCGGAGTGTCGAAGCGATCGAACAGGCCAAGATCGAGTGGGAAGGCTCCGTGGATTCCCTGGAGGGGCTGATCTTCCTGGTGGACGATCAGGGACGGGTGGTGAGGGCCAACCGGACCGTAGAGGACTGGTCCCTGGGATCGGTGACGGCGGCGATCGGCCGGCCCCTGCACGAGATCCTCCATCCCGGCTGTTCCGAATCCGGATGCGGCCTGGTGTCGTTTTTGAAGGCGTCCCTGGGCAGGATCCGAGCCGGCGAGACGCTCGTGACGGAACTGGACGATCCGCGGCTCGGGAAGACGATCCAGGTCCGGCTGCGGATCGTTTCCCTCAAGGAGCGTCGCAACGGTCCGGCATCCGCGGCTTTCGCCATCGTCCTCGTCCTCGACGTCACCGCCCGACAGCGGGCGGAAGCGGCCTTGAAGTCCGTGAACAGCCAGCTTGAGGAGGCCAACCGACAGCTGGGGATGGCCTATGCCCGAATGCGGGACGAGAAGGACCATCTGAAGAGACATCTCTTCCAGGAGGAAATGGGGTTGCTGCTGAATTACGAGGGCCGGATCGAGGGTGTTTCGGAAAAGCTCATGGAACTCCTGGGAAAAGCCCAGGACCGGCTGATCGGTCAAGGTTGGCAGGAGTTGATCCAACCCGCGTACCGGGACGATTTCGCCTGGGAGCTGCGGCAGGCCTGGATGGGGCAATCCCAGACGTTCAGCCTGGAATTTCTCGATGTCCCGGCGAAGTCGCGGATCTTCGATGTCAAGATGACGCGGCTCACCCTGTCCGGGAGCCGACTCGTCCTGCTGACGTTTCGGTAGGCGGAGGCGCCCGATGACGGAAACTCTGGACGAGCGCATGATGGACCTGGCGCTGGAAGAGGCACGGCGGGCGGGAGCGGCGGGGGAAGTCCCCGTCGGGGCGGTCCTGGTGCGGGACGGGGCGGTCCTCGCCCGGGCGCACAACCGGCCGCTCGCTCTCCAAGACCCGACCGCGCATGCGGAGGTCCTGGCCGTTCGGGCGGCGGCATCGACGGCGGGCAACTACCGGCTCCCCGGGACGACGCTCTACGTGACCCTGGAGCCCTGCATCATGTGCGCCGGCATGCTCCTCCAGGCCCGGATCGCGCGCCTCGTTTTCGGGGCCGCCGATCCCAAGGGCGGCGCGGCGGTGTCCCTGTACCGCCTGCTCGAGGATGCCCGTCTGAACCACCGGGTGGCCGTGACCGGCGGCGTGCGTGCGGCGGCCTGCGCCGAACTTTTGAGTGGATTTTTCCGCGAAAAGAGGGTAGACTCCGCCGCTCACTCGAGAGATGCCGGGTGATTGCGGAGAGATACCGAAGTGGTCGTAACGGGATCGACTCGAAATCGATTTGGGGGCCACAAAGCTCCCACGGGGGTTCGAATCCCCCTCTCTCCGCCAGGAATACCCCGCCGGAGAGATGCCTGAGAGGCCGAAAGGGCACGACTGGAAATCGTGTGTATGCCCACAAAGGTGTACCGCGGGTTCGAATCCCGCTCTCTCCGCCAGACATATCGACAGCGGCCCGCCGGGCGTTGTCGCCGTTTGATGGCCGGGTCCCGTGCAACAGCGGGTTGTGAACCCCGTCAGGTCCGGAAGGAAGCAGCGGTAACAATCCCCGTTGTGTGCCGCGGGTAACCCGGCCGTCTTTAATCCAAGCAGAACGGGGAAACGATGGGTGCGGAATACCGGGTCCTGGCCCGAAAATGGCGGCCGCAGATCTTCGAGGACGTCCTCGGGCAGGAGCATGTCGTCCAGACGCTGAAGAACGCCATTCTCCACCGCCGGATCGCCCACGCCTTCATCTTCAGCGGTCCGCGCGGGGTCGGGAAGACCTCGGTCGCCCGGATCATGGCCAAGGCCTTGAACTGCGAGACCGGTCCGACGGACACCCCCTGCAACACCTGCGTCAACTGCAGAGAGATCACCGACGGCATCGCCCTCGATGTCCGCGAAATCGACGGGGCCTCCAACCGGGGGATCGACGAAATCCGGGAGCTCAGGGAGAACGTCCGGTTCTCTCCCGCATCCTGCCGTTACAAGATCTACATCATCGACGAGGTCCACATGCTCACCCGGGAGGCCTTCAACGCCCTCCTGAAGACCCTGGAGGAGCCTCCGCCCCACGTGATCTTCATGTTCGCCACGACGGAGACCCACAAGGTGCCGGCCACCATCCTGTCCCGCTGCCAGTGCTTCGATTTCCGGCGGATTTCCCTGAAGGCGATCGCGTCCAGCCTGAAGGCGATCGCCGCGGCGGAGGGGATCGCGATCAGCGATACGGGGCTCACCTGGATCGCGGAAGCGGGAGACGGGAGCCTCCGGGACGCGCAGAGCATCTTCGATCAGGTCATTTCCTACGGGGGGGCGACCATCGCCGACGGGGACATCGAGACGCTTCTCGGCCTGACCGACCGGCGCTTCGTCCTCGATCTCTCCCGGGCGATCGTCGCCCGTGATGCGGCCCGCTGCCTGAAGATCGTCGAGGAGGGCTACTTCGCCGGCCTGGACATGAAGGTGTTCTACCAGATGCTCCTCGTCCATTTCCGGAACCTCCTGATGACGAAGATCGCGGGCGACGCCCCGGGTTTGATCGAGGTCTCCGACGCGGATCTGGCGCACCTGAAGGCCCTGGCCGGAGAGGTGTCTCGCGAGACCCTGCAGCGCCTGCTCGACATCCTGCTCGCCGAGGAAGAGGCCGTGCGCCGGAGCCGCGACCCCCGGATCAACCTGGAGGCGGCCCTCGTGCGGATGGCCTATCTCGAGCCGCTCCTGCCGATCGACGTGATCCTCGACCGGATGGAGGGCATCGAACGGCGCCTGGCGGGCGCCCCGCCGGCGTCCCGGGAAGGCCGGCCCGCGGCCTCCCCGGCCTATGACGGGCCGGCGCCCCCGGCGGCGCGGGCGGTGCGGGAACCGGCGGCCCCCGCGGCCGGACCGGAGCGCCGGGAAGACCCGGCCGCCCCGGATCCCGCGCCGGACGACTGGGAAGGGTTCAAGGCCTTCGTCCGACAGACGAGCTTTCCCCTGGGCAGCAAGATCGAAAAGGGCCGGCTCCTCGACCGGAGCGGCAACGAGATCAAGATCGCCATGCCGAAGGAGTATGCGTTCCTCCTGGGGCCCGAGGAGAAGAAGCGGCTGGAGGAAATCGCCCGCGCCTTCTTCCGCCTGGATTCCCTGCAGGTGCGGATCGAGATCGTCGCGAACAACGGCCCCGCCGCGGCGGCGAACGGCAACGGCTCCACCCGGAACGGGAAGAACGGCGACCTGAAACGGCAGGCGCTCGACCATCCGCTCGTGAAGAAGGCCCTGGACGTCTTTCCGGGGGCCATGATCCAGGAGGTCATCATCCGCCATTCGGACGGATGATCTCGGGGCGGACGACGTCAAGACATCAAGGAGGTCGGTTCATTGTCACACAACATCGGTAACATCATGAAACAGGCCAAAAAGCTCCAGGAGCGCATGGGCCAGCTCCAGGCGGAGATGGAACAGAAGACCGTCACCGCCACGTCCGGCGGCGGAATGGTGACCGTGACGGTCAGCGGCAAGGGCGAGCTCGTCTCCCTCAAGATCGAACGGGACGTGGTCAATGCCGAGGACGTGGAGATGCTCCAGGACCTGATCCTGGCGGCGGTCAACGAGGGGGTCCGCAAGGCCCAGGAGATGGCCCAGTCGGAGATGATGAAACTCACGGGCGGCCTGAACATCCCCGGACTGACGTGAGGGGGATGCCATGACCGGTTATGCCCTGCCCATTCAGAAACTCATCCGCGAGCTGTCGCGCCTGCCGGGGATCGGCGAGCGGACGGCCACCCGCCTGGCGACCCATATCCTCCGGGTCCCGGCCGAGGACGCCCGGCGGCTTGCCGAGAGCATCGTCGAGGTGAAGGAGAAGATCCACCTCTGCCCGGTCTGCTTCAATCTGGCCGAGGGGGAGCAGTGCGACATCTGTCGCGACGGCTCCCGGGACCGGGGGCAGATCTGCGTGGTCGAGGAGCCGGATTCCCTGATGGCCGTCGAACAGAGCGGCAGCTTTCGGGGGACCTACCACGTTCTCCACGGGGTGCTGGCGCCCCTCGACGGGGTCGGTCCCGAACAGCTGCGCCTCCAGGAGCTCCTGAAGCGCGTTCAGGGCAACGGCGTCCGGGAACTCATCATCGCCACGAATCCCAGCGTCCAGGGGGAGGCGACGGCCCTGCTCATCACCCGCCTGGTGAAGGACCAGGGGGTGTCCGTCACCCGGATCGCCCAGGGCGTCCCCGTGGGCGGCGACCTCAAGTACACGGACCGGATGACCCTGGCCCGGTCCATCGAGTTCCGCCGGGGAATGTAGCCCCGGAGAGGTGGGACCCCTCATGACGACAGCGCGAGACCTTTCCGCCCGGTGCGTCACCGAAACGGTGCGGGAGCTGTTCCTGACCGCGAACACGGTCCTCCCGGCCGACGTCCTGGCCGCGCTGGAAGGGGCCGGCGAGCGGGAGACCAACGGCCTGGGGCGGTATGTTCTGGAACGTATCCTGGAAAACGCCCGGGTGGCCCACGAGGAGGGGATGCCCCTGTGCCAGGACACCGGACTGGCCGTGGTCTTTCTCGAAATCGGCCAGGACCTCCACATCGTGGGGGGCGATCTCGAAACGGCCGTTCAGCAGGGCGTGCGGCAGGCTTACCGGGACGGGTTCCTCCGGGCCTCGGTCTGCGATCCCCTGACCCGCCTCAATACGGGCGACAACACCCCCGCCATTCTCCACACGGAAATCGTTCCCGGCGACCGTCTGCGGATCACGGTCCTGCCGAAGGGTGGCGGAAGCGAAAACATGAGCAGCGTGACCATGCTCGTGCCGGCCGCGGGCGAGGCGGGCATCCGGGCGCACGTACTCGACCGGGTGCGGCAGGCCGGGCCGAACCCCTGCCCGCCCGTGATCGTCGGCGTGGGCATCGGCGGATCGCTTGACCAGGCACCGGTCCTCGCGAAGCAGGCCCTCCTGCGCCCGGTCGGCCGGCCCCACCCCACCGACGCGCGCCTGGCGGCGATGGAAGCGGCGCTGCTCGAAGAGATCAACCGCCTCGGCATCGGACCCCAGGGCTACGGGGGCGAGGTCACGGCGCTCGCGGTCCACATCGAGATGCGCCCCTGCCACATCGCGTGTCTGCCGGTGGCCGTCAACCTCCAGTGTCACGCGGCCCGGCACCGGACCGCCATCCTTTGACAGGGGATCGGACCTTGAATTTCAACGTGTTGATGAAAAACCTGCCCCGCCGCATCGCCGCCCCCCTCGCGCCGGAGATCTGCGAAGACCTGAAGGTCGGGGACCGGCTCCTGATCGGCGGGGTGGTCTACACGGCCCGCGACGCCGCGCACCAGCGCATCGCCGCGGCCCTGGCACGGGGCGATGCGCCGCCGTTCGATCTCGACGGGGCGGTGATCTTCTACGCCGGTCCGTCGCCGGCACCGCCGGGGAGGCCGATCGGCGCCATCGGTCCCACGACGAGCTACCGGATGGATCCGTTCACGCCCCTGCTCCTCGAGCGGGGGCTGAGGGGCATGATCGGCAAGGGTCGCCGGTCCGGGGACGTCGTCCGGGCCATCGCCCGGCATCGCGCCGTCTATTTCGGCGCCATCGGCGGGATCGCCGCCCTCACGGCGAAATGCGTGCAGCGGGCGGAGGTCGTCGCCTATGAGGATCTGGGGCCGGAGGCGGTGCGGCGCCTCGAGATCGTCGACCTGCCCGTCGTCGTCGTCAACGACACCCGCGGCGGAGACCTCTTCTCCCGCCTCGCAGACGGATGATCCTTCACCGCCCGTTGGGCACATCCCATGCGTCCGGTCCCGGTTTCCCGGGCCGCAAATATCCGTTGACAAGCGGAAAAGAATATAATAGCGAACAACCCTTATTATCGGGCGTGTCCATGAATGCGTTGTCGGAAATACAGGCAGACCCCACCCTCCTTCCCGCCTGGCGGGGGGACCCAAGGATGGGGCCTCTGTTTATGAGTTGCAGGATTCCAATCGGGGAGAAAAGCCAATGTTAGAAGTCAGATGGCATGGGAGAGGCGGTCAGGGGGCGGTGACGTCGGTCGAACTGCTGGCCTTGGCCGCGATCGGAGAGGGAAGGTTTGCCCAGGGATTTCCCAGCTTCGGTCCGGAACGGCGGGGGGCGCCGGTCGCGGCCTTCAACCGGGTGGACGAGAAGCGCATCCGGCGGCGCTGCGTGATCGCCAGCCCGGACGTGGTCGTGGTCCTGGACGAGAGCCTGATCGGCCTCGTGAACGTGACGGACGGCCTGAAACCGGACGGGGTGCTCGTCGTCAATACGTCACGCACGGCCGAGCAGATCCGGAAGGCCCTGAACTACAAGGGCCGGCTCGCCACGGTGGACGCCTCCACAATCGCCGTGCAGGAGCTCGGCACGCCCATCACGAACACCACCATGCTGGGGGCCCTGATCAAGGCGACGAAGGTGGTGAAGCTCGCGTCCGTGGCGGCGCCCCTGGAGCACCGGTTCGGCCGCATCGCCCCCCGCAACCAGAAGGCGTTGCAGCGGGCCTACGACGAGGTCAAAATCCACTAGTCCTATTGAGATCGAGGTATCCACATGGCACAGAAAAAATGGCCAGAAACCTGGCAGGAAGTCACCCCGGGCTGCATGATCTTCGAGGGCGGGAACAGCCGGGAGTATCATACCGGCAGCTGGCGGGCCCAGCGGCCCGTCTGGGACAACGCCAAATGCATCAAGTGCGGCATCTGCTACATCTTCTGCCCGGAGGCATGCGTGAAGGAGGATGCCCAGGGCTACTTCGCCGCGGACCTGGATTACTGCAAGGGATGCGGGATATGCGCCCACGAATGCTGGCCGGGCGCGATTACCATGGTTGAGGAGGGATAAGGCATGTCGAAACGCATTGGTATGGAAATCGCCCTTGCCACCGCGGAAGCGGTCGCCCTGTGCCGGCCCGACGTGATCGCGGCCTATCCCATCACCCCGAACACGCATATCCCCGAGCACCTCTCCGACATCGTGGCCGAAGGCCGGCTGGACGCGGAGTTCATCTGCGTCGAATCCGAACACTCCGCCATGAGCGCCTGCGCCGGCGCCTCCGGCACGGGGGCCCGGGCCTTCACGGCGACGAGCTCCCAGGGACTGCTCTACATGTACGAGGTCCTGGGCATCGTTTCGTCCATGCGGCTGCCCGTCGTCATGGCGATCGGCAACCGGGCGATCTCCGGCCCCATCAACATCTGGAACGATCACAGCGACATCATGACCATGCGGGATCTGGGCTGGCTGTCTCTCTTCGCCGCCAACGGCCAGGAAGCGGTGGACATGATCATCCAGGCCTTCAAGATCGCCGAGGACCCGGCGGTGCAGCTGCCCATCAACGTCAACCTGGACGGGTTCCAGCTCACGCACATGGTCGAGGCGCTCTTCCTCCCCGACGAGAAGGAGGTGGACCGGTTCCTCCCGCGGCGAAAGCCCTACGCGGCCCTGCACCCGGACCATCCCGTCACGATGGGAGCGCTGGGCATGCCGGACATCTTCACGGAGGCCACCAAGGCCCGCGACCAGGCCCTGGTCGATTCCAAAAAGGTGATCCTCAAGGTCTGGAAGGAATGGGAAAAGCAGTTCGGCCGCCGGTACGAACCGATCGAGGCCTACAAGACGAAGGGGGCCGACGTGGTGATGATGACCATGGGCTCCATGGGCGAGACGGCTGAGATCGCCGTGGACGAACTCCGCCGGGAGGGCGTTCCCGTGGGGCTCCTGAAGCTGAAGCTCTGGCGGCCCTTTCCGTTCGAGGAGATGAAAAAGGCGGTGCGCGGCGTCAAGACCCTGATCGTCACCGACCGGTGCTGTTCCCTGGGCGGCCCCGGCGGCCCGCTGGCGGCGGAGGTCCGGTCCGCCCTGTACGCGGAGGCCGAACGGCCGGCCATCGAGAACGTGCTCATCGGGCTGGGCGGCCGCGACGTCACCGTGAACGACTTCAAACAGATGTTCCGTCAGGCGGGCAAGTCCAGGGGCATCTATGAATTCTATGGAGTGAGGGGATGATGAGTACGGCAAAACCGATATCGATCGTGGAGAACTTCGAGATCTACGCCCCGAAGCTGGTGGACAAGGAGGAGTTTTTCTGCTCCGGCCACCGCGCCTGCCAGGGGTGCGGGGAAGCCCTGGCCATCCGCCTCATGTGCAAGGCCCTGGGCAAGGATACCGTGATCGCCAACGCCACGGGCTGCATGGAGGTGATCGCGACCCCCTATCCGGCGACCGCCTGGACCCTGCCGTGGATCCACGTCGCCTTTCCCTGCGCGGCGGCCGTGGGCGCCGGCGTGGAGGCGGGGCTCAAGGTCCTCCGGCGCAAGGGCGTGAATCCCGACCGCTACATCAAGACCGTGACCATCGGCGGCGACGGCGGCACGGTGGACATCGGCCTCCAGGCCCTTTCCGGGGCCATGGAGCGGGGGCACGACATGCTCTACGTCTGCTTCGACAACGAGGCCTACATGAACACGGGGATCCAGCGTTCGAGCGCGACCCCCTTCGGGGCCTCGACGACCACCGCCCCGGCGGGCAAGGCCAGCATCGGCAACAAGACCTGGAAGAAAAACGTGCCCGAAATCATGGTGGCCCACAACATCCCCTACGTTGCAACGGCCTCGCCGAGCTACCCCATTGACTTCATGAACAAGGTCAAGAAGGCCCGGGCGATCCAGGGGCCGGCCTACATCCACTGCCTGTCCGTCTGCCCCACCGGCTGGCGGGCCAAATCGGAGGAGTGCATCAAGCTGGGCCGGCTCGCCGTGGAGACAGGGGTTTTCCCGCTGTACGAGGTGGAGAACGGCGTGTATCGCCTGACCGTGGAGACGCCCGATCCGCTCCGTCCCGTGACGGATTACATCAAGGCCCAGGGCCGGTTCCGGCACCTGACGCCCGACGAGATCCGGACCATCCAGCGCCGGGTGAACCTGGAATACCGGAAGCTCATGAACAAGGTGGAACATTCCCTCTCGTGGACGGAATGAAGACCGCAAAACCGATCCGAAACAAAGGTGAACAAGGCATGAAGACAGTATCCTTTAGCAGTTGGGGCGGCAAGGTGATCGATAACCGGAAGGGCAGGCCGGCCAGGGCCGCCGCGGTCGAAGCGCCATTGACGATCGACGGGGGCGCGGTCGCCGCCCTCATGGGCTGGAACGGGATCGTCGTCGCGGACCCGAGTGTCGACCTCGTTTCCCTGACGGTGGCCTATCTCGAGGAGGCGAGGAAGCTGTCCTGCGGCGAATGCTCCGTCTGCCTCATCGGCATCGACCGCATGCTCGACCTCCTCAAGGCGCGAGCGGCCGGCAAGGGCACGAAGGCGGATCTGGACGAGATGGAACAGATCGTCCGGGGGGTTGCGGCGAACGCCAAGTGCAATTTCGGCCGCGCGGCCGCGCTCAACCCCGTGGGCGACGCCCTGAAGTATTTCCGGGCGGATTTCGCGAATCCGGCGGCGTCGGCGGGCAAGACAGACGCGAAGACCTACCGCGTGGCCGTGACGGCGCCCTGCATGGAGGCCTGTCCGGCGACCCTCGACATCCCCGGCTACATCGAACTGATCCGCAACGGACGCTTCCGCGAATCCCTGAACCTGATCCGCGAACGGTGCATCCTCCCCGGCGTGACGGGGCGGGTCTGCACGCATCCCTGCGAGGACGCCTGCGTCCGCAAGGACCTGGATCAATCCCTCGCCATCCGTCTGCTCAAGCGGGCGGCGGCGGACGCCGATCTGAAGGCGGGCGGGACGCCCCTGGCGGCCCCGGCGGCGATGAAGAAGGAAAAGGTCGCCGTGATCGGCGCCGGACCGGCGGGGCTCGCGGCGGCATACCATCTGCGCCTGCTGGGCTACGGCGTGACCCTCTTCGAATCCCTGTCCCATGCCGGCGGCATGGCGGCGGTGGGGATTCCCGATTACCGGCTGCCCAAGGACATCCTGAACTACGAGATCGACCTGATCCGGCGCCTGGGCGTGGAGATCCGCCTCAACGAAGCGGTGGACCGCATCGACCCGGTGAAGCTCAGGAAGGCCGGCTACGCGGCCGTCTTCATCGCCGTCGGGGCGCACGCGGGCAACGCGATCGGCGCCGAGGGCGAGGATGCGGGCTACGACGGCTTCATGGAAGGGGTCGAGTTCCTGCGGCGGATCAGCCTGGGGCAGAAGATCGCCCCGCGCCGCAAGGTCGTCATCATCGGCGGCGGCAACGTGGCCATCGACTGCGCCCGCACCTGCCTCCGCCTGGGGTTCGGGGAGGTGGAGATCCTCTACCGCCGGTCGCTGGCCGAAATGCCCGCCCGCGCCGAGGAGATCGCCGAGGCCCAGGAGGAGGGCGTGAAGATCCGCTTCCTCGCCGCCCCCCTGAAGGTCGTCGCGAAGAACGGGAAGGTGACGGCGATCGAATGCATCAAGATGAAACTCGGCGAGCCCGATGCGAGCGGCCGCCGTCGTCCCGTCCCCGTCAAGGGGTCGGAGTTCAGCGTGAAGACAGAGATGATCGTCCCCGCCATCGGCCAGAACCCCGCCCTGCCGGCGGTGGCCGGAACGGAGGGCCTGGCGGTGGCGAAGGGCAATACCGTGGCGGTCGACGCGGTCACGCTCCAGACGAATCTCGACGGGGTGTTCGCCGGCGGCGACTGCGTCACCGGACCCGCCACCCTGATCGAGGCCCTGGACATGGGCAACCGCGCGGCGCGGAGCATCGAGCTCTACCTGCAGGGCGAAACCCCGGCGGCGGAGCGCCCGTTCGCGGGGATCGACACGCGCGCCCAGCGCACGAAGGGCTTCGTGAGTCCGGCGGCGTCCGTGGAAGCGGCGCTCCTGCCGGCGAAGACCCGCATCGCGGGTTTCGACGAGGTCGAGGGCGGCTTCGACGCCGCGGCGGCGATCCGCGAGGCCAATCGCTGCCTGCGCTGCTACCGCCTGATGGTCTGGGCATAGGATCCGGGAAGGGGCCGGCCTCCGCGTTGGGCGGCCTCCCGGAGTGAAGGATTCTTGACGACAATGAACCCGTCCGGAGCGTTGCCGGGGGGAGAAACCCGCAATCGAGGAACAGGCTATGATCGAAATCACGTTAGATGGACGGAAGGTGAAGGCCCAGGAGGGGTCGACCCTCCTCTCCCATATCCGGGCACGCAACATCGACCTGCCCACGCTCTGTCAGCACGACGAACTGTCCCCCTTCGGGGCCTGCCGCCTGTGCACCGTGGAGGTGAAGGTCAACGGCAAATGGGAACTCGCCACGGCCTGCAACACGCCGGTCGCCCAGGGGATGGAGGTCCGGACGGATTCCGAGCGGGCGATCGCGGGCCGGAAGCTGGCCGCCTCCTTGCTGTACTACCGGTATCCCGCGACCCGGGCCGTGCGGGATCTGGCGGAGAAGCTGGGGATCACGGTCGCCGCGGAGGCGGCGGATGCCAGGGAATGCGTCCTCTGCGGCCTGTGCACGCGGACCTGCCGGGAGATCGTCGGGGTCGCCGCCCTGTCCTTCGAGGACCGGGGCCTCGGCCGCGATGTGGACGAGCCGCGGATCGCCTTCGACGCGAACGCCTGCATCGGCTGCGGGTCCTGCGCCTACGTCTGTCCGACGGGTCATGTGAAGATGGAAACCACCGGGGACAAGCGGATCATCTGGGACAAGGCCTTCAAGATGGCGACCTGTCAGGTCTGCGGTCGCCCGTTCGCCCCAGAGGATCAGTTGAAATACATCAGCGCCAGGACGGGCGTGCCCATGAGCCGTCTGAAGACCTGCATGAGCTGCCGATAGACGACGGCCGGGCCCGAACCGGTGCGTTGCGGTGGGCGAAGGGGCCGATCCGAGGCCCTGAAACAGACGTTCCCCAGTAGCTCAGTCGGTAGAGCGGCTGGCTGTTAACCAGCATGTCCGTGGTTCGAGTCCGCGCTGGGGAGCCAAAACGTCGAGGGGCCGTTTCCCGTGAAGTCGGGAAACGGCCCCTTTTTACATGGAGTCGAGGTTTCGGGACGTTTGCTGCCGGGGGGGCGCCGCCGCCTTGCCGCCGGCCCGCCCGCGAGCGCTATTTCATCGCCAGCAGGTGCGAGCGGAGGTTCGCGCCGCCCTTGCCCAGTTTCATCTTCCTGCGGAGGTTGTTGCGGTGGGCGTTCACCGTGCCCAGCGAGACGCCCATCACGTGCGCGATCTCGCCTGAGGACTTCCCTTCCTTGACCAGATTGGCGACCTGGATCTCCTTGGGCGTAAGGTTGGGATAGCAGGAGGCGAGGTTGTACACGAAGTCCGAGGAGATGTCCATAAGGTTGGATTCCAGGACGCTCAGGGAAACCCGATCCATCGGCGCCATCTGTCCGTCCTTCAGTCTCTCCAGGTAAGGGGTGATGAGTTCCTGCATGTTGGATTTGAGCCGCGCGGACGTCAGGCGCTGATTCTGCTCCTGCTGGTCCAGAAGGACCTTGAGGGCCGTATTGAGGGCCTCGAGTTTTTCGGCCTGCAGGGCCAGGGAATCCTTGCTTTTCCGAAGCTCATCCTCCATCTGCTTGCGTTTCGTGATGTCATGGAGGGCGCTCAAGACCAATGGTTCTCCTTCGAATTCGACGACCTCGGCCGACAGGATGCAACAATGGACATTCCCGGACTTGTTTCGCCAATAGATCTCCTTGTTGCGGACCTTGCCGACTGTCGAAAGGGAAGTGAGGATCTCCTGGCGTTGTTCCTCTTTCCATTCCCCGAGCTGCATGGAGTTTTGGCCGAGCAGCTCATCGCGGGTATAGCCCGTCGCCTCGCAAAAGGCCCGGTTGACTTCCAGATATTGACCTTCAGCGGTGGTCACGGCCATCATGGAGGGATTCATGGCGAAGACCAGGGGAAACAGCCCTGCGGGGACGTTGACCTTTTGGTCCAGTTCCTTGAGAAATGAGATATCGATGCCCCCCGGTCCGGCGGTCCGAATGTCGGACTCGCTTTTTCTGGCCACGGTCATGCCTTTCCTGAATGTGATTTGACGAATTATAGCGGGACGTTATTCCTGTGTCAAGAATTCATTCGACCTACAGGGACAGCAGGTGGTCGTGGTCCTTCAGCCAGCGCCGGTGCTCCCGGTGCCGGGGGGTGGCGCAGTCGACGAGCGCCCAGAAGGCCGGGGCATGACTTTTTTCGCGGATGTGCGCCAGTTCGTGAACCACGACGTAATCGATGACGTCCGGGGGGGCCATGATCAGACGCCAGGGAAAGGACAGGCGGTTCTCGGGCGAGCAGGACCCCCAGCGGTGTCTTGCCTGACCGATCCGGATACCGCGGGGCAGGACGCCTAGGCGCAGGGAGAAAACCGCCACCCGGCCCGTCAGGTATGTCATGGCCTGACGCCGGTACCAGCGGATGAAGAGTGCCTTGCCGCCGCGGACGGCGGTTTCGTGCAGCACGAATTTCGTGCCCGTGAAAACCAGCGGTTCCGTCCGCTCCGACGGGGGGACGATCTCCAGGGGGTACGGGACGCCCAGGTAGGGAAAGGTTTCTCCGGCGGCGATGCGCCTGGCGTGCGGCCGCCGCGCCGCCTGTTCCCGGCGCTTCCGGGCGAGCCAGGGCTGCTTCTTCCAGAAGAAATCCTCGATCTCCCGCTTCGGGGTGTGGCGGGGGGCCTGCACGAGGACCGTGCCGTCGGGGAGGACCTGGAGGGAGATGGTTTTCCATCGCCGCGGGCTGCGCACCAGGGTATAATCGGAAAGCGGACGGGCATCCATGACGCGTCTTTAGCAGAGGCCGGCCCCTTTTTCAAGCCGGCTTCGACTCCCGGCTGCCGCGCCTCTCCGACGGCCCGGAATCCGGGTCCCGGGGCGAGGCGGGCCCTTCCGGCCTTCCGTCGAAGGATCCCCGCCGGGCGCATCCATGGAAGGGATTTCGAGATTGCACAAAGGTCTCGAGGTATGGTACCCGACAAAAACTGAGGGGTTGGAGGGTTTGCCTTTCAGAAGGTGAGGGGCGGAACGGGGTCGGGGCGGCGCGCGGACCGGTGGCGGCGACATCGGCGCCGGGGAGGCCGCCAGGGGCATGCACATGTTCGAACAGGTAAAGTGAGGGGGAGATGGGGAGATTTGAGGTGAGGGACCGGTGCGTCGTGATCACCGGGGCGTCGTCGGGGATCGGGAAGGCGATTTCCGCCTGCTTTGCCCGGGAGGGGGCGCACCTGTACCTGGGGTCGCGGCCGGAGGAGGCCGCGGACTTGAAGGCGTGGGCGCAGGAACTCGAACGGGCCCATGCGATCCGGACATGGACCTTCCCCGTTGATCTCGCGCTTCCGGACGGACCGGAACGTTTCCATGCCGCCGTCCGCGGGATCGGGCGACCCGTCGACGTCTTTGTCAACAACGCCGGCGTTCTCTGGTACGGGTCGTTCGCCGCCCTCTCGCTCGAAAAACAGGTCGAGACCGTCCAGGTCAACGTTCTGGCCCACATGAAGCTGATGCACCTGTTTCTCGCCGACATGGTGGCGCGCGGAGAGGGGCGGATCTGGAACGTCTCGTCCGTCTCCGCCTTCCAGCCCTCCTGCCACCACGCCGTCTACGGGGCGACGAAGGCCTTTGTCCAGAGCCTGAGCGAGGCGGTCCACGAGGAGCTGCGCGGGACGGGCGTGACGGTCTCGACCCTGAACCCGTCGTACACGGACACCCCGATGATCCACGGGGAGGGCTTCCCCCGGCGGCTCTGGTGGTTCGACGTCTCCGGCGTCCGGACGGCGGAGGAGACGGCCCGCATCGGCTACCGCGCCTTCAAGCGCGGCAAGGCCCTGTGCATCACGGGCTGGCAGAACCGCCTGATCCACACCCTGCTCCTGCGGCTGACGCCCCGCAAACTCATGGCCGCGATCTCCTACTGGGTCCTGCAGGCCAAACCCGCGCTTAAGGACTGACGATCCGCGTCCCGGTTCCGCGTCTATCCTGACCGGGTGCACCCGGAACCTCCCGCGGGGAATGCGGACCCCTTTCTGTTTCCGTGCCACTTTTTCGTCCCCGGCGGTGCCGAGCCTTACTGAACGCGCGACGCACCGTCCAAGCGGGGGAGCGGCGGAAGATTCCGGCATCTTCCGCGCCGATGCGTTCGGCGTGAAGGAGTCCCCTTTCGGCCAGGTATTCCCGCATAAATAAAGTCAGCAAAATCCAGCATAATCAATATTTCTTGACATTTATACCGCATTATCGTATGCGAGCGGCGGCAAGAGGATGACCGGCGGTCAGGACGGGGGTGCGCGTTTCCCGGATCCCGCCGGCGTCTCGACGGCGGACCGGACGGACCCTCCGCAGGGCGGCGCACCGTTCCGGTCGCATCGATTTCGTGTAGGAGGAAAAGGCATGCAATACAAGCTCGACGAACCGGACAATTTGATCGGATTTCTGGAGGACAGCGTGGCGCGCTTTCCCGACCGGCCCCTGTTCGGCACACGGACGCCCGAGGGGGAGTACGAATGGATCACCTACCGTGATTTCGGACGCCGCGTGAACAACCTGCGCGGCGGGCTCGCCGCGATCGGCGTCGGAAAAGGCGATATGGTCGGCATCATCGCGAACAACCGGGTGGAGTGGGCCGCGGCCTCCTTCGCCACCCACGGCCTGAACGCCCGCTTCGTGCCCATGTACGAGCAGGAGCTCCTCCATGTCTGGGAGTACATCGTCCGGGACAGCGGGATCAAGGTCCTGTTCGTCTCGAAACCCGCCATCCTGGAGCAGGTCCGGGAATTTCCCGCCCGGATCGACACGTTGAAGGAGATCGTCCTGATCGAGGGCGAGGGGCCGGATACGATGGCGGCGCTGGAAAAAACGGGCGAGAAACACCCGGTGCCCGCGGTCCGGCCCGCGGCCGACGACATCGCCACGCTGATCTACACCTCCGGCACGACGGGAGACCCCAAGGGGGTGCTCCTGTCCCACGGCAACTGGACCCACAATTCCCATTGCCGCGTCAAACGCTATCCGGGCTATGACGAGAACGACCGCGTGCTGTCCATCCTGCCCTGGGCCCACACCTACGGCCAGGGGGAGATGCACACCTTCCTGCAGATCGGGGCCTCGATCGCCCTGATGGGGAGCACCGCGACCCTGGCCGGAGACATGGCCAAAACCCGCCCGACCTTCATCGTCGCCGTGCCGAGGGTCTTCAACAAGATCTACGAGGGGCTCTGGACGAAGATGGACGCCACCGGCGGACTCGCACGGAAGCTCTTTGTGATGGGGGTCGAGGCCGGCAAGAAACGGCGGGCGCTGGCCGAGAAGGGGCGGCCGGATTTTCTCACCAACCTCAAATTCCGGATCGCCGACCGGGTCGTCTTCGCGAAGATCCGCGAACGCTTCGGCGGTCGGCTGCGCGCCGCGATGACGGCAAGCGCCATGATGAACATGGAGATCCTCCTGTTCTTCCTCGACCTCGGGATCCCGGTCTACGACTGTTACGGCATGACGGAGACTTCGCCGGCCATCGCCGTCAACGGCCCGGCCGCCTGGCGGATCGGCAGCGTCGGCAAGCCCATCGAGCAGGTCCGGGTCGTCATCGATTCGTCGGTTGTGGAAGAGGGGGCCCAGGACGGTGAAATCGTCTGCTACGGACCGAACGTGATGAAGGGTTACCACAACAAGCCCGAGCAGACGAAGGAGGTCATGACGGAGGACGGCGGCATACGCACCGGCGACCGCGGCCGCCTAGACAAGGACGGCTTCCTCTTCATCACCGGCCGGATCAAGGAGCAGTTCAAGCTGGAGAACGGGAAGTTCGTCTTCCCCGCGGCCCTCGAGGAGGACATCATGCTCCTGCCCTCGATCGACAACGTCATGGTGTACGGCGAGAACCGGCTGTACACGATCGCGCTGGTCGTTCCGAGCTTCTTCGCGCTGGAGCGGTTCGCGGAGGCGCACGGCCTGCCGACGGACGTCAAGGCCCTGATCGCGCGGGACGACGTGCGGGAGATGATCACCCGGGAGATCCAGGACGGCCTGAAGGGAAAGTTCGGCGGCTACGAAATTCCGAAGAAGGTCATCCTCCTGACCGAGGGCTTTTCCCTGGAGAACGGGACGCTGACCCAGACGATGAAGCTCAAGCGCCGCGTCGTCCTCAAGAAGTACGAAGACCTGATCGAAGCGGCGTACAAATAGCGGCGGGCGGCCCGGTCGGCGTCTCGGACGGTCGGCCGCCGGTCTTAAGCGGATGCCGGTTATACGCCTTTTTCAGGCGCGTTCGGCGTTCAAGCCCGTTCCATGAGGCCGGCGGGGGCCGTCTCCCGGTGGAGCAGCCACTTCAGGGTGGCGAGGGCAAGCGCCGGGTGGCGCAGGGCGGTGGCGGCGCGGCGGAGGTTGCTCCGGGAGCAAACGCCGCCGAGCAGGGCATCGAAGGCGTCGAAGTCGAGCGTCCGCATCTTCCGGATGGCCAGGGCCTCGACGGCGAGCTTCCGCCGGACGTACCCCATCAGTCGCGGCCGGTAGCGTTCGATCCCGGGCGCGCCGTCCGCGAGGGCCTCGACGGCCAGGACGCCGCTCAGGCAGGCCAGGTCGATGCCGCCGCCGTGCAGGGGCGAGGTCAGCCCCGCCGCATCCCCCGCCAGGAGGATCCGGCCGTAAGTCAGCCGGGGTAGGATCCATCCGGGGCCGAGGCCGCCGCCGGTCTTCAGAATCTCCGCCCCCGCCAGGCCCTCCGACCTGAGGAAGTCCGCCAGCAGCGTCTTTAGGTCCGGTATTCCGCCGCGGCGGGAACCCCGCATCGTGCAGACGACGCCGCAGTTGGCCCGGTGGGCATCCTTCGGGAAGATCCAGGCGTAGCCCGGCTGGCGTTCCGGGGGCAGTTCGGGGAGGAAGCGAACCGCGATCCGGGGCCAGACGTCAGTGAAGTCGCCCCGCAGAACCGCCTGATAGGCCGCGAGGCCGTCTTCGAGATAGCGGCCGGAGAACCCGTACGCCCGGGAGGTGACCGAGGGCGCGCCGCTCGCGTCGACGATTCCGTCGTACTCGTCCTGCATCCGCCGGAGGCGCTCCGGGTCGATCTTCGTCTGCGTCTCCAGGCGCACGCCGCGGGCGGCGGCGGCCTCCGCGAGCCCCTCCTGCCAATTCCTGCGATCCATCATCCAGAGCTTCCGGTAGCGGCCGATCGCCAGCGTATGGCGGGCGCGGGCCGTCAGGACGACCTCCTCCACGGGGTGGAGCAGACCCTGTCCGGGCCGGCTCAGGATCCCCAGGGAATCGAAGATGCACTCCCCGCAGACGATGCCCTCCCCGACGGCGCGCTTTTCATAGAGGTCCGTCCGGAAACCCCGTTCCGCCGCGGCCAGGGCCGCGTAGAGGCCGGCGGGACCGGCGCCGATGATGGCGATCTTCATGATTCTTCCCGGCTGCGGCGCAGCAGGAGAGCGCAGCACAACAGGATGTTCTCCTCGGAGTAGAGGGCGAGTTCCTCGCGGTAGAATTCGGTGAAGAGACCCCGGACGATGGCCTCGTCGGGCCGTTCGTCCCGGCGGAGACGGTCCCGCACGGCGACGGCGCCCGCGCGGGCGGAGCCGAAGGCCGCGTCCGCCGCCTCCCCGGTCAGCGCCCCCTGGTGCGCGAGCCCCAGGATGCGCGGCTTGAGGGCCGCCATCCGGTCGATCGTCGCGAGATAGTCGGCGAATCCCGTGAAGAAGATGGGGAAGAAGCCGCGGTCGAGGTAGCGGTAGCCCAGGCTGTCGGAGGCGATCAGGGCCGCGCGTTCGGGGATGTGGACGGCGAGATTCCCCGGGGCGTGGCCTTTCGCCTCGAGGAAACGGAGCGTCACCCCGCCCAGGTCCAGGACATCCCCGTCGCGCATGACCTCGGACCCCGCGAGCGACGGCGGCGCCGCCAGCGGCGGCCGGCGCACCGCGACGCCCCGGGCGGCGAGAAACGCCGACATGTAGCGGTCGTCGTTGACCAGGAGCGCCCCGGTCCGGGGGTGGGCGCAGAAGGCCTCCGCGCCCGGCCCGGCGATCACCCGCGCGGCGGGGAACGCCTCCCGCAGGGCCGGCAGGCCGTTGAGGTGGTCGCCGTGGGGATGCGTGACGACCAGGACATCCGGACGGACGCCGAGGGTTTCGAGCTGGCCTATCACGAGGTCCGCCGTGGCCGACACCCCCGCCTCGATCAGGGCCGCGCCCGCCGTTCCCCGGACGAGATAGAGATTGAAGAAGGGGTGCCCCAGGATCCACAGGCCGTCGGCCAGACCGCCCGGAATCCCACCCTCCGTCGTTTCCTTCCGCATGTCGTTTTCACCCCTGCCGGTCCTGTCGAGATATCCGTTTAAGCCTGGCATCGAGGTCCCCCGGAGCGCCGGACCTGCTCAGGTCCGGCGCTCCGGGGCTGCTTTCCCGGCGTCTTGCCGTCGCGGGCGTCCCGAACCGCCCCCTGTAACCGCTTCCGACAGGAGGCCGGCCCGCGACGGCCCGGGCCTGTCCCTAGATCATGATCTCCAGGTCCTCCAGGGGGTAGGCCATGCAGGAGTGGATGTAGCCGAACCGGCGGTCCGACTGGCGCAGCAGGACCCCCGCCGGCTGGAAAACCCGTCCGTCCAGGAGCTTCACGCGGCAGAGGCTGCACTCGCCGGACCGGCACTGGGACGGGACGACGATGCCGGCGCGCTCCAGGGCGACGAGGAGCGGCTCGTCCGCCCGGGCCGGGATCGTCCGCTTCCCGCGGATCGCTGCCTTAAACACGCGGTCGGGGGCGACCTCCGCCGGCCAGCCCGGATCGTCCGCGACGCGCTTCGGCGGTCCGAACATCTCCCGCCGCACCCAGCGCCGCGGGATGGCCAGCTTCTCGATCTGGGGCAGGCAGAAGGCATACATCTCGGCGGGGCCGCACAGGTAGAAGGTCCGGCCCTCCACGCCGCCCAGGACGTCGCGGATGAGTTCGGCGGTGAGGAAACCGGTTCGTTCCCGGCAGCCTGCCCGCGGTTCGGAAATGACCGGGACGTAGCGGATGTTTCCGTGCTGCGAGGCGATCTTTCGCAGTTCGTCGGCGAAGATGATGTCGTCCTCGCTCCGGCTCCCGTACAGGAGCGTCAGCCGCCGGTCGAGGCCCGCTGAGGCGATCTCGCGGATCATGCTCATGAAGGGGGTGATGCCGCTCCCCCCCGCGAGACAGACCATGTCCGTGCTGTGAAACAGGGGGTTGAAATGGAAGGTCCCCGCCGGGGAGGTGCTCGTCAGGACATCCCCCACGCGGGTCCCGTCGAGCAGGAGCTCCGAGACGAAGCCGTCCGCGACCCGCCGGACGGTGATGTCGTAATAGGCCCGCTGCCGCGGGGACGAGGAGAGGCTGTAGGGCCGGCTGGTCCGGACGCCGCCCGCCTCCACGAAGACGTTGATGTACTGCCCGGCCTGGAAGGGGGGCAGGTCCCCGTCGGCGGCCACGAGCCGGAGCGTCCGGGCCGACGGCGTTTCGTTGATGATCTCGTTCACCCGGAGGGTGAGCCGGGCGGGGTGCAGCCGGTTGACGGCGAGCGCCACCTGTCCCTTGCGGCCGACATAGTCGACGCCGTACTTGCGGCTGACGGCGATCTCCTGCTGAAGCGCCTCGTAGCCGTCGATTTCCTGAAGGAAGTTTTTTGCAGTCATGCCGTCACCTCACTTTCTGCGGATGTGCTTGAGGGCCGCGCGGGCGGTCGAGGCCCCGGCCATCAGGGTGGGCTGGAAGCCGCCCTCCGCCGCCCACGCCCCTGCGAGAAAGAGGCCGGGGAGCATCGGCTTGATCGGCTGGAAGATCCTGCTGTCCTTGGCGTACTGGTCGAATCCGTAGATTGCCCCCCCGGGATGGTTCAGGTAGCGCATGTGGGTGAGCGGCGTGGAAATCTCGATCTCCTCGATGTGCGACCGGAATCCGGGACAGTGGGCCTCGGCGATGGCGATCAGGCCCTCGGCATAGCGGTACTTCTCCGCCGCGTAGCGGTCCGGCGGAATGGCGAGCCACGGGTCGGCGTACTTCAGGTCCACGATCGCGATCTGCGAGGTCCCCGGGGGGGAGGCCTCGGGGTTGGAGATGTTGAAGCAGGTGAGCAGCACCATTCCCGGGGGCTCGTCGAGGCTCCGGTACTGGGCGTAGGCGCGTTCCATGTCCGCGTGGGTGCACAGGAAGTTCGTCTCCTCCCGGATGCCCAGGGCCTCGGGCGGGCAGTCGAGTCCGACATAGAGGCAGACGACCGACGGCCCCACGGTCATGCCGCTCATCGTCTCGATCGGCGCCGCCGGGCAGTCCTTCGGGTCGATCAGCTCCGTGAAGGTGGTGAGCGTCGAGGCGTTGGCGACGACGCAGCCCGTCGCGATCTCCTCGCCGTCCGCAGTGACGACGCCGGCGACCCGGCCGTCCGCCACGGTGATCTTGGCGGCCGCGCAGTTGAAGCGGACCTCGCCCCCGTTCCGGAGGAAGGCGTCGACGAGGGCGTTGGACAGCGCCTGCGAGCCGCCCTTGATGTGCCAGGGCTTGAATTCGATATAGGCGTACAGGATTCCGGCCAGGTCGCCGAAGGGGAGCTGCCGCGGGGGCACGCCGATGTAGCACCAGTAGGCGCCCAGGGCCAGCTTCAGGAGCGGGTCCCGGAAGTGCTCGTCGAGGACCTCCTGCGCGGGCTTGAGGGCGTACTTGAAGTAGAGCGGATACTTCTCCCGGGAGACCTCCGGGTCTCTCATGAAAAAGATGGCGATGAACTGGTTGAAGTAGTCGTACACGAGGTCGAAGAAGGCCCGGATCGCGGCCTCCTCCTCGGGGAAGCGCTCCGCCAGCGCCCGGACGACGCCGTCGCGCGTGGTCGGCAGGGTGAGGTCGAGCGCTCCGGGGAGGGCGATCCGGTACATGTTCTCCATCTGAACGAACTCGACCTTGTCCAGGACGTCGAGCCCGTGCAGGGTCGCGCGCAGCGGCCCCGGCGCGGCCTCCGTGCCGAGCCCGCTCAACTGGTGGAGGGCGACCTCGAACTCGAAGCGTCCGCGGCAGAAGCTCGTGGCGCAGCCGCCCGGGATGTTGTGCCGCTCCAGAAGCAGGGTCTTCGCCCCGCCCTTCGCCAGGGCCGCGGCGGCGGCCAGGCCCCCGTTCCCTGCTCCGATGACAACCGCATCATATTCGGTCATACCTGTCCTCCCTTTCTAAAAAAATAGGGACAGCGCCCATTTTTCTTGTAGTTCGTTTCTCCCGCGCTGAAGAAAATAGGGACAGCGCCCATTTTCCCTCTCCCTTGCGCACGCGGGATCTGGCCCGTCCCGCCTTTCAGGGGCAGCGCGACCGCGTCTCCCCTGTGCGCGTGCGGGATCCGGATTCCCGATGCGGACAAGATCCGGGACGGCGCTTCGATGCCGCACCCGGTTTCGAGGCGGTCTCCGGACTCGATGCCGACGGTCGACGCGGCCACACGGATCCCCGTGGCGCGCCGTCAGCCCGTCCGGATCCGGGAGAGGTCGAGGGCAACGCCCTCCCAGGCGGCCTCCAGGACCATCCGGAAATCGTCGGCGTCCATCTCCTCGGGGTTGTAGAAGATCGCGCCGTCGCAACGGGCCGCCGCGACGATCTCGGGGAGCCGCTCCCGGGGGATCATCGGGTTCAGACCGCGGTCCACGACCTCCTTCAGGGTGCGGGGATGCTGGCCGTGGGAGGCGTCATGCAAGTCCTGGTTCAACTGCCTCACGAGGGCGATGACCTTCGCGGCCCGCGCCTCCGGTGGCGTGGTGTCGCAGACCGTGCGGCCGGCCAGGGGCAGGAGGAGTTCGGCGGTCCACCGTCCGGTCTTGTGGAGGTTGTACTCCAGGCCGTAGGGCAGCAGAATCGCCATGCAGACCCCGTGCGGGACGCCGCAGGCCGAGCCGGTCGCGTGGCCCAGGCAGTGGACCATCCCCACCATCGAGTTCGAAAAGGCCACCCCGGCCAGATTGGAGGCGATCGCGAGCGCCAAGCGTCCCGTCCCATCCGCCGGGTTCTTCATGACGGGCAGCAGGTGCCGGCCGATCAGCGCCACCGCCGCGCGCGCGAAGGCGTCGCTCAGGGGGTTCTTCGCGAGGCAGGTGTAGGCCTCCATGGCGTGGGTCAGGGCGTCCATCGCCGTCTGCGCGGTGACGGCGGGCGGCAGGGTGAGGGTCATCCGGGGGTCGAGGACGGCGGCGTCGGGCAGCAGGAACGGGCTGATAAAGGCCATCTTGTAATGCTTTTCATGGTCCTTGATCACGGCGGCCTGCGTGACCTCGGAACCCGTGCCGGAGGTGGTCGGCACGGCAATCAGGGGCCGCAGGCGGCTGCGGATCGCCCCGACGCCGCTGTAGGCCATCAGGTCGCGGGCATTCTCGGAGACGACGATGTTGACCCCCTTGGCCGTATCCATGACGGAGCCGCCACCGATGGCGATGAAGCTGTCGCAGTGGCGCTGCCGGTAGAGCTCGGCGATCCGGCGGACGGCCTTGAGGTCCGAGTCCACGGGGACGTCATCGGCGATCGTCTCCAGCGCCAAGGCGTCCCGGAGGGCGTCCCGGACAACGTCGATGAGGCCGGCGCCGGCGACGCCGCGGTCGGTGACGATCAGGGGGTTTTTCGCGCCCAGTTGGGCGAGAATCGCGGGGATCCGCCCCAGGGCGTCATGACCCGCGACGATCCGCCCGCCGTTCAGAAATTCGAAGTAGCCGGGCAGGGGGGGAGGGGCCGCGTCCGCTGCGGCGGGATCCCCCGAGACGACGGCCTCCGCTGCGTCCGGTTCCGCCGGGTCCGCATGGGCCTGGGCGCACCCCGCCAGGAGGACGCCGTTGGCGAGTGCCCAGCGGGTCCGTCGGTTCCCCTTGCCCGCCCTCGCGCCGTACCGGTCCAGAAGCGCGAGGCCGGCCCGGGCGTAGGCCTCGCCCACGGGATTACGGGGCGCCGCCGCGATCACCCGGGCGGCGTGCGCGCGGGCGACCGACAGGGCCGCCGCATCGCGTCCGGCGTCGCCGGGGCGGATCGTGCGGGGATCGAGGGCGACCAGGGCCGCCATCAGCGCCGGGGAGCTGAAGGTCCAGGGCCCCAGCGCGACCGTTGAGGAGGCCACCGCCTCGCAGTCGATGCCGGTGGGGATCACGACGAAGGGCATGAGCGGCCGGGTCAGCCGGTTGTCCCCGGCCGCGGCGGCCAGATCGGCCTCCGGGCCGATCGAGACGGCGATGTTGAGGATCTTGGCGGCCGTGACGAGGGGCCCGTCGCCCATCACGAGGAGGGCGTCATGGCGGTGCTCCGCGCAGAGCCGCTTCACCCGGGCGATCCAGGCCGCGTCGGGGGACTCCGGCGCGGCTTCGTGGAGCCCGAGGGACATGCCGGAATCCGCGAAGGCCTTGACCAGGATCCGCGTGAGCCCCCGGTCGGCGGCTCCCTGCGTGGCGAGGACGAGCGGCCGGGAGGCGTTCAGCGCCCGCAGCTCGCCGGGAAGATGCTCCAGGGCCCGGCTCCCGGAAAAGATCCGGATCGGGCAGAAGAATTCGAAATGACGCGGGATCTCCATGGCACCCTCCTTTCAGCGGCCGAGGACGGCCCCGAGATAGATCCGGGTCCGGCCGGCGAGTTTGCGGGTCCAGGTCCAGCGGGGGTAGCGCTTGACGGCGAGGCGGGCGATGAACTTCGGCAGGAGGTACACCTCGACGATGTCAAGGATCCGGACGATGGCGCAGGCCGGGGGGACTTCCCCGTCCACGATCATGCGGTTGCGGGCGGTCGACACGGCGGTGCTCTCCTGGAAGGTGAACATCAGGATGGCCGCCTCCAGGTGCTTGATCTTCAGGGTGAGGTCGAGGGCGATTCCCTCGGGCCGCCATCCCAGGTAGCGAATCCGGCCCGCCCGCTTGCCCACGATCATCCAGGGGCCCGCGGGCAGGATCCCCATGGCGAAGGTGAACCCCTCCGGCAGGGCCTCGAACTCCCGTCCGACCTCGGCATCGGCCCGGGCGGCCGCCTGAAGCGCCCGTCCGACGAACCACAGCATGACGGCCACATACGCCCGTTTCAGGGGCTTTCTTCCCGCTGGCGCCTCCCGGTAATCGTTCATCCCTTTTCCTCCTTAAGGCAGGTCATGAAAGAGGGGTGTTGCCCAGAAAGAACCCGTGCCACGATGGGTCCCTGCATACCAACTTTTCGGGGGCAAGTCCATACCGAAAAACCTTCCGCACCCGCGGGCGTCCGATCCGATTTCCCGGGTTGCGCAACGGACCCGATCTGTGTAGAGTGTTCTCCGGGCTCAAGGGGGAAGCCATGATCCGGATCAACAGCTATCTGCACCGGGAGGAGCTGCTGGAGATCATCCGGCGCTGGATGTACAGCGACGTTCACCCCGCCGATGCCGCACGGATCCCCCGGCTCGTCCATTTCAACCAGGCGTATATCACCCGCTACCTCCGCGAGTTCGCCGTGCGTCTCTGCAAGGGGCTGTTCGGAACGGAACCGGTCTTCCGTCCCGCGATGGTGAAGGGCGAGCTCAAGGATTGCCTTGCCGCCCGTCCGCCTTACCGCAATGAGCGGATCGATCGGCTGATCCGGGACTACACCGCCTTTCCCGGCCATTATTTTCGCGAGACCCCGTTTCACGGCTGGCTGGTCTTTGTCGGCCGGGAGGACGAACCGGTCTTTGCCGGTTCGATGCGGATCAAACGCGACCGCCGCCTGGCCGAAAAGGCGGCCCGGCGGATCACGGACCGGATCTTCGACCGCATCCGGGCCCATGCGGATCAACTGGCCGAGGCCCGCGCCCGGAGGCTGGGTATTCAACCCGGACAGCTCGTGACGACGCCGGAGGACATGCGCGACGAATTCCTGCGCGCGGAGGCGCGCCTCCTTTCGAACCTCCGCCACGGGCAGGCGATCGAGGACGGCGAGCCGCTGGCCATCAACGACGTGGCGGGACTCAAGCTCATCCTGCCGGATGGGCGCCTGGGCGAACTGGAGTCCGTGCTCGCGTCCATGGACGGGTGTTCGGTCCTGGAAAAGGAGCAGCACACCGGGCATTACAATGCGGTCAACTACATCGTCCGGCTCCAGCCGCCGCGGGAGGCCCTGCTGGCGGAGCCCCTGAGCGCCGGGGTCGTCGAGATCCTGAAACGGAAAGGGGACAATCCGGAGGACGCCGCCCGGGAATTCGCGGCCTTCGTCCGGGGCGGCGAGCCGGACGTCCACCTGGAGATCATCGTCTCCGACTACCAGGAGACCCTGGAGGGCGAGATCGGGCGCTGCATGCACGAGGACCGGATCATCGAGCAGCGCCTGCGCCGCGAGTACCGCGGGTCGATGGCCAAGAACATGGAGTACCTGCTCGAATACCTATTCGCCTTTGCCGCCTCGCCCCGGCGGGAACTGGAGACGCTGCCGGTGAAGCTGTGGGACCGCTATCTTCCCGACTACTTCGACGGCGTCCTCAAGGAACTCTACGGCATCCCGGGAACCTGACACGGGGCGGGGTCCGGCAGACGGACCCATGACACCCGCAGGGAGGGGCGACTCCCCGAAAAGAGGCTGGATACCGCCTCCGCCCGCATTCATTCGAAGAAGGCGGTAAGCGCGCGCGGGCCGGACGCCGTTTAAGAGGGACGGCCCCCGGGGGTTGTCGGGGACCGTCCCTCATTAAAATGCGGTCTTACGCCAATCAGCCGTTACACCCGGCGGGTCTTGCCTTCCCAGAAGGGTTCCCGCAAGCTCTTCTTGTCGATCTTGCCAAGAATGGTTTTCGGGAGGGCATCCTTAAACACGACGCTCTTGGGCTGTGCGTACTTGGCGGCTTTGCCCTTGCAGAATGCCTTAATCTCGTCCTCGGTGACCTCGCCGTCGGGTACGACGCACGCCGTCACCGCCTCCCCCCAGTAATCGTCCGGAACCCCGATGACGGAGACTTCCTTCACCCGGGGGTGTTTGCGGATCAGCTCCTCCACCTCCGCCGGGAAGACGTTCATGCCGCCGCTGATGATCATGTCCCGCTTGCGGTCGACGATATAGACGTAGCCCTCCTCGTCCACCCGGCCCATATCTCCGGTGTAGAGCCATCCGTCCTTGAGGGTTTCAGCGGTTTGTTCCGGCTGGTTCAGGTAGTGGCTCATCACATAGGGGGCCTTGACGATGATCTCGCCGATCTGCCCCGTCGGGACTTCCTGCCCCGCTTCATCGACGATTTTCAGGGATGCCATGACGTCCGGCCGCCCGCAGCTCTGGAGGATAGCCGGTTTCTTCAGGGCCTTGATATGATCGGCGACGGACAGGGTCGTGATCATGTTCGGACATTCGACGAGGCCGTATTTCTGATAGAAGATCGGCCCGAACACCTCGAGCGCTTCGGCCAGGCGCACATCCGAGATCGGCGCCGCTCCATAGCCCAAGATGCGCAGCGAGCTGATGTCGCAGGATTTGGTCTTCATGATGTCAAGGAAGATGTAGATGATCGTAGGCACCATCATCATCATCGTGATTTTTTCTTGTTCGATGATCTCCAGGAGGCGCACGAGGTCAAAGCTCTTCTCGATGCAGAAGCTCGTCCCCCGGACACAGCCGGCGAATAAAAGCCAGCCGGTGGCGTGGGACATCGGCGTCACGATGAGCATCTTGTCGTCGGGGACGAACGGCAGCTCGACCACATGGGCCAGGATATCAAAGAAGAGGCCCCGCTGACTGTGGACGACGCCTTTCGGTTTGCCCGTCGTGCCCCCGGTATAGATGATCAGCGCATCGTCCTCCTCCTGGGCGGTCGGGGAAACCACGGTATCGGGATATTTCGCCTTGAAATCCTCCCAGCCGATCAGACCGTCCGATGAGTCGCCGCCGACGACAACAATCTCCTTGAGGTCCGGCAGGTCGGACCGCATGGCCAGAACCTTTTCCGCGAGCGAAACATCGACAAAGACCATTCGGGCCTGGGCGTCCTTCAGGTTAAAGGCGACATCGACGGGACTGATCATCATGTTCATCGGCACGAGCGCCGCGCCCGACTTGTAGATGCCGAAATCCGCCACGGCGAAATCGACGCTGTTCGGCAGCACCAGGGCGATATGGTCATTCGGGCCGTAGCCTAAGGCGCGTATCCCGTTGGCCACCCGGTTGGAGGCCTTTTCGATATCGCCATACAGCAAGGTGACTCCCTCCCGGTCGGAAAAAATCCGGTCCCGGTGTTTCTTTAACGCGTTGATCGCGAGACTCTGAGACGTCTGAACAGAATCCATCCCCATCCTTTGCTCCAGCATTTCCTTCTCCTTTCCAGGCTTTCATTTTTCGGATTATTTTTGCTTCTCCAGAATATGAATGCACATCGCGGCCTCCTCGACGCCGATGTTGCCGCCGCCGTTTTCGGTCAAGCCGATCTTCGCCCCTTCAACCTGGCGCTTGCCCGCGTTCCCCCGCAGTTGCGTCACGATCTCGTAAATTTGTGAAAGTCCCGACGCCCCGATGGGGTGGCCCTTGCATTCGAGGCCGCCGCTCGTGTTGATTGGGCGCGCCCCGCCCAGGGCCGTCGCCCCCGACTCGGCGTAGGGTCCGCCCTCGCCCATCGGGCAGAAGCCCATCGCTTCCGTCTGGTGGAGCTCGCCCCAGGACGTCGCGTCGTGCAGCTCCGCCAGGTCGATCGCCTCCGGCCCCACCCCCGCCTTTTCGTAGGCCTGCTTCACCAGGCGTTCGCCGATGTCCGGATCATCAATGTGCCGGTCGCTCCCCGTCCCCAAAACGGAGGCCAGGATCTTGACAGGCCGCGCGCCGGCGAGCTTCTTCAGGTACCGCTCGGAGCAGACGATTGCCGCCGCCGCGCCGTCGCCGACCGGCGCGCACATCGCCCGCGTCAGCGGCCAGGCCACGGATTTGTCGGCCAGCACCTCTTCGACACTCATCGGCTTCTGGAACTGGGCCAGGGGATTGAGCGAGCCGTGCAGGTGGTTCTTGGCGCAGATCACGGCCAACTGATGCTGGGTGGAGTTGAACCGGCTCATGTGCCAGCGGGCCCCCATCGCGTAGGCGTCCATGAAGATGCTCCGCCCCTCGCCGGGCGCCGATTGGTCCTCCGGCAGCTTGACGGTGAAGGTCTTGCCGATCTCCATCAGGTTGGCGATGTGCCTGTCGAAATTCTCCACGTCCATGCAGGTGCTGTAGGCGGACAGGGACATGAACTTGTTCTCGTGGGTGATCTTCTCCGATCCGAGCGCGAGCGCGCAGTCGTACATCCCCGCGCGGATGCCCGTAAAGGCGAGGTGCAGGGCCGTGGAGCCTCCGGCGCAGGCGTTCTCCACGTTCGTCACGGGGATGTTGCCCATCCCCATCCCCCGGAGGATGACCTCCCCCCGGATGGAGTGCTGGTTGGCGAACATCCCCCAGAAGGTGTTCGAGAAGAAGGCCGCCTCGAGATCTTCCTTCTTCAAGCCCGCGTCCTCGAGGACCAGCGCCGTCGCCTCCTCGGCCATGGTCCGGACGGTCTTGTCCGGATACTTGTTGAAACGGATCATTCCCACGCCGATGATGAAGACATTTTCCATGCTTATTTTTCCTCCTCCATTTTCAATGTTACGATAGGTTGGTTGCATGGCGCATGCCAAAGATAAATGTTTGTAACTCATTGATATAAGTAATCCTGGAGATGAGACGACAAACAGCAAGGCAATATAGTGTCATGATGTGACCTTATCAGGTCATTTAGTCTTGACATGAAAGCGGTTTGGTGACCAAATCTAATAGGAGGTTTGAGATGGACCCACCCGTGAAGCATCCTGCGCGCAGGCTGGCCGGAACCGGACAGAATAAGCATCCTGCCGTAAAAAAAGAGATTCGTATGGACGACCACGAGAAAAACCGGCGGTCTCTCCGCAAAATCCTGGACCGCATTTCCTCACACCCCCCGGACACCGAGAGCGATAAAGTATTCATTACCGCAAGCCTTGAGTTTTCGGACCTCTGTTTCAACCTGGGCAAGGGGTTCAATGACGCGATGATGATGATGGAGAAGGCGCAGTCCGCGGCTGACCGGTCCGGAGACCGTCGCTCCCAGGCGTTGATTAACCTGCATCTCGGCCGACTGTGTTATTTTGCCGATCAGCGACTCCAGGCCATCAAATATTTTGAGATCGGCAAAGCGGAAGTCGACAAGCTGGGAGACGAGGATATTATCTTAAGGGCTTCTGAATTTATCGGTCTTTATTATTTCATTCAGGGAATTTTCCCGACGGCGAAGCAGTATTTCGAGATGGCCGTCAGCCATTATGAAACCGAAGCGTGGTTCCGTTCGGCCATCAATCCCTCCGGGCCGATGTGGCTGAGTTATTGTTCGGCTTTTATGGGCCATTTTTATGAGGCCGTCGGCACGGTCGATTACTATCGCCGCCTTGCCCTGGACAGATCCGCCCGGTCCCTGGCCATCACGCTGCGCGCCGTTCTCGGGATCATCCTCCTCATGATGAATAAAAAAGACGAAGCCTTCTTCCATTTATCCGGCGCGTTGCAGGAGGCGGTGATTCATGACAACGGTCTCGCAAAGTATCATGCCAGAGGGGGATTGTCTTATCATCATTACTTAGAGGGCCGGCTGAATGAAGCCGGGGAGGGAATCGAACAGGTATTGCTGGAAGGGGTATCTTCCGGTTTGATCAGACAATATGCCTCACCGATGTGGCTGGAGATGTTAAATGATTATCATTGCCAGGGGAAATCTATTGCCTCGTTGAATTTTCCGGGGGAATTGACCCGAACGATGCATGAACCGAACATTCATCTGCGCGGCGTGGTACTGCGGCTCAGGGCCCAAAATGCCATCGACCAGGGAGCTGATGACGGTACGATAGCAACCGACCTTGCCTCCAGCGAAGCCTATCTCAGGCAATCGGGCGATCCGATCCAGTTGGCCAAGACCTGGGTTGAAATGGCACGATTGGAATTACGGAGAGGGGAAAAGGAAAAGGCACGCATCCTGGCGCAAAAGGCCTGGAAGGGGTTTTCCGGATATGGCGATGTGTATTATCCGGATGATTTAAGGCACCTGCTGGTCATCAAAAGCGATCTGGCCATCCCGATCGAAGAGCATGAGAAAATTCTGGAATCCTATATGGATGTGATTCAGGGACTGGTGCCCAGTGAAAACCTGGATGAAATTTTACGTCGGGCCGTCATGGCGGCCAATCGATTTTTCGGTGCGGAACGGGGGGGGATCTTCTGGTTCGGGACTTCCGCATCCGAAAACGGCCCCGAACTTCGCGGAGCCCGTAATCTATCCGAAAAAGATGTGATCGATCAAGCATTCCGGTCCAATCTGGCGTTGGTTTTCAAGGCCTACAGAGAAAATTTCATGCAGATCGTGCGCGAGGAGAATGCGGAATCCCCGTCGAACAGACCCAAGGCGGTTCTCTGTATCCCGCTGACGATCGGAGGCCGCGTGCAAGCCGTCCTTTATCAGGACAATTCCTATACAAGCGATTGTTTCGATCACCTGGAGCGTTCACAGATTACCCGTATGGTCCTGAAGCTGACGACCTACCTGGAGAAAAATTACAGACAGAACCCGCGTGGAGAACAGAGAACGGCAAATTACCCCAATCCATTGCCGCAGACGGGCCTACATGAAATTGTGGCGGAAAGTCCGGCGATGCTCAGGCTTCTGGAACAGGCGGATCGCATCGCCGTCTCGGACAGCACGACCTTGATTCTCGGTGAAACGGGCGTGGGGAAGGAACTCCTGGCGCTCCGGCTGCATGAAAAGAGCCCGCGACGTGAACAGCCTTTCGTCATTATCGAGATGTCCTCGATTCCGGAAGCACTGATGGAAAGCGAGCTGTTCGGTCATGAAAAAGGGGCCTTCACGGGCGCCGACAGCCGGAAGATCGGCCGCATCGAACTCGCCCACCGGGGGACATTGTTTCTGGATGAAATCGGTGAAATACCTAAATCCCTTCAGGTCAAACTCCTGAGGCTATTGCAGGATAAAAAACTGTTCCGTATCGGGGGCACAAAACCCGTCATCTCCGATTTTCGCCTGGTCGCTGCAACCAACAGAAATCTGGCGGAAGATGTGTCTGCCGGCCGGTTCAGGGAAGATCTTTATTACCGGCTCAACGTGATGTCCCTGACGATCCCGCCCCTGCGGCAACGGAAAGAGGACATTGCGCGCCTGGCCCGCTTTTACATCGCCAAGTATGCCGCCAGATATGCCCATCCGGGCATCGGTCTGAGTGCGGACAATGAACGGAAGCTGATGGCGTATGATTGGCCGGGGAATGTAAGGGAACTTAAAAATCTGATCGAGCGGGCCGTCCTCCTGTGGACGGGGGGGCAATTGACGATCGACATCCCGCTTGGCGAAAAGACGTCCATCGGCAATCTTTATCATGATCTGCCGACATTCGATGAGATGCAGCGGCGCTACATCAGTTACATCCTTGAAATCACCGGGGGCAGGATCGGGGGGCCGGGAGGCGCCGCGGAGCGGCTGGGCATAAAACGGACCACACTGAATAACAGAATGAAGATATTGGGGCTGCGTTGATGAAGGGCGCGACCGACGATCAAATTGGATTCCGAAGGGCGTTCACGCGTGGCCGGCCGGACGGTGATGCAGCCGGGTGTGGCGTGAACTACGCCGCCGCGGCTGCCGCCTCCGCTCTGTTGGCCTTTCAGGGGACAGATCAGGGGGTGGCGCTGGGTTGTCCCGGCGGCGATCACGGCTCCGTGAAGGTGCAGGTTCCGTCGCTTCCGAGGGTGAGCGTAAAGCCCCGGCCGGGCCACGTCATGCCGGTCACGGCGTATTCGCAGCGGCGGAAGAGGCGGTTCGGGTCCGCCCTCAGCTCCTGGGCGTTGATGGCGCCGACGCCCCAGTACCAGTTGACGACGGTCTCCGTGCGCCCGTGCGCCACGATGACGCTCCGGGTATCCTCGGCCCCGCTCTGGGTGAAGACGACGCCGACATCCCAGTCGCGGTCATGGTGATTGTGGACCGTGACCTGGCCGGCGCCGGCCGGCCCCGCGGCCGCGGAGAAGACGATCTGGAACCAGAGGATCGCCGTCAGCCATTTTCTCATCTTCCCTCCTCCTTCCGCCCTACGCCGATGGGCGGCAAGCGTCCCCGTCCGGGCCGACCGGTTGCGGCGTTTGTCCGGAAAGCCCGTATCGGCCGATATCCGAATGCGATTGCAGCGCGTTCCCGACGGCACGATCCCGGTGCCGCTTGAAATAGGGGTCGTCCCGGCTGCCGGTAAAGGCGAACAGGAGCACGAGAAAAACGATCCACAGGAACAGGACCAGCCCGTTCGCCCTCAGTCTGGCCAAGGCGGGAAACAGGCCGAGCGGACCGATGCGTTCGCCCTGCGTCCTGCTCTGGAATCCGAAGAGCAGCCCCAGAACCACGAAAGGCCCGAGCACCGGGATCGCGGTTGCGGCCGCGATGCCGTAGAGCCTCCCGTCTCGCCAGGGGCGGCGACCACCGCGCCTCAATTCCGCGTAGCCGCCCAGGAGGAGGGCGAGGCAGGCGAGGGGAAAGACAAGGCCGAAGAAGCGCTCCCCGCCGGACGCTGGCATCATTCCGGCCAGGAGGGCGGCGGCATGGCCGATCAGCCCGGTGACAAGGGCGTTGCGTCCCAGCGGCGTGTAGGCGATGTCCGTCATACGGAGGGTCCCGCTTGTCCTCGGTCGATCCTATCCGCCCGCCGATTCGATCCCGGCGCCCGGCGGGGACAGCCGCCCGATCAGGCGCTCCAGCGCTTCGAGGAGCCCGGGAAGGGTGCCCGGGTCGAGGGCCGAGACGGCCACGCCCCCGTAACGTTGGGAGAGCGCCGCCAGCCGGTCCCGGTCGGCGACGCGGTCCGCCTTGTTGAGCACCATCAGGGTCGGTTTTCCGGTCATCGACAGTTCGGCCAGGATCTTCTCCACCGCGGCGATCTGATTCTCGAAGCGGGGGTTGCTGACGTCGACGACGTGCAGGAGGCAATCCGCCTCCTTCAGTTCGTCCAGCGTCGCGCGGAAGGCGGCAAAGAGGTCCGGCGGCAGGTCGCGGATGAAGCCGACCGTGTCGGTGATCACCGCCTCCGTGTCCCGGGGGAAGCGCAGGCGGGAGCTCTTCGGGTCCAGCGTGGCGAAGAGGCGGTCCTCGGTCAGGACGCGGCTCTTCGTGAGGGTGTTGAGCAGGGTGGACTTGCCCGCGTTCGTGTAGCCGACGATGGAGACGACGGGCAGCCCCGTCCGCTCGCGCCTCACGCGGCGCTGATTCCGCGCCTTCCCGATCCCCTTGAGGTCCTGCTCAAGGCGGTGGATCCGCTCCCGGACACGCCGCCGGTCGATCTCCAGCTTCATCTCCCCCGGCCCCCGCGCCCCGATGCCGCCGGTGAGCCGCGAGAGGGCGGCGTCCATCTTGACCAGGCGGGGCAGACGGTACTTGAGCTGGGCCAGCTCCACCTGGATCTTCCCCTCCCGGCTGTGGGCCCGCTGGGCGAAGATGTCCAGGATCACCTGCGTCCGGTCGATGACCTTGAGCTCGGTAAAGTCGCCGATCGACCGGGCCTGGGCGGCGGTCAGCTCGTGATCGAAGATCAGAAGGTTGGCGCCGATCTGCAGGGCGCGGATGACCACGTCGGCCAGCTTCCCCCGTCCGATGACGAAGCGGGGGTCCATGCGGTCCCGGTACTGCAGGACGGCGTCGAAGACCTCCACCCCGCAGGAGTGCGCCAGTTCGCGCAGTTCATCGAGGCAGGCCTCCGGCTCCCCGTTGGGGTCGGTCTCCGCGCGGACCAGGAGCGCCCGGTCCACGGCCTCCACCCGCCGGGTGCGCTGCTGTTTCTGGAACTCCCCCTCCAGGGCCTGGATGAAGGCCAGGAAATCCAGGTCCAGCTCCGACGGGCGGGCGGGCGGCAGGAGCTGCCAGAACTCGCCGGCGGGGTTCTCCGGGATCAGGTGGGCGGTGTGGGCCATGCCCGGCAGGCCGTCCGCGGCCGCCTCCACGGCACAGATCAGGTCGAGCCGCAGGAGGGCCAGGTCGGTCAGGTCGTCGTGGGTCAGGCCTTCGGCGTTCAGGTGCGTGTGGATCAGGCGGAGGCCCTTGAAGCGCGTCGAGGCGGCGCGGAAGCTGTCCAGGGCGGGGATGACGATCTGCTGGTGGGTGCCGACGATGACGCCCGCGACCTCCCCCTGCCGGCTCACGAGAAGGCCGATCTGACGGTTCAGCTCGCGGGAGAGCTCCGTCAGCTCGCGGGCCAGTTCATGGGTCACGACGCGCCGGGGCGGCAGGCGGCGCCGATAGAGCTGCGTGATCCGCCGGAGCTGGTCCGGCTTCAGTCCGCCGATATGACCGTGAATCTTCTGAATCGGGTCGTCCTACTTGAATTTGTGCGGGTTGACGCGCTTTTCCATGCCGTCGAGGAAGCTGGACCAGGCGTTCGTCCGGATCGGCATCACCTTTTTTCGTACTTTTTTCCGGCCGCAGGCGGGGCAGGCCAGGGTGTCCCACGGTTCGTCCATCCGGAGGATGGCCTCGAAGGTATGGTGGCATTTTTCGCATTCAAAATCGTACAGCGGCATACGCTCCCCTCGCTGCAAAGACCTTCGGCGGGCGACGGCCGAACGTGCCTGTCCCGCCGCTCCCGCAGGGTTGAAATCATACACCGCCGGCCGGCCGGATGTCAATCGGTATGAGAATCCGGGCGCGGGGGCGCCCCATTTTTCTTTTGCAATCCGGGCCGGACGGGGTTATGTAAAATGAAACCGCTCGCGCACCCCGGGGGGGCCGATCCCGACGGTGCGCAAGAGTCTCCGTGGGTTAAGCCGTCTCACCCTGAAGCCATCCGGGAATCGTCCTGTCCGCCCCCGAGGGAGGAAGCCATGGCAACGTCGGCGGGAACGCGCGGCAAGGCCGGCATCAGAACCGGCGGCAGTGTGGCCAGGATCAAGCAGGCCATCCTCGACAACCTCGTCTGCATCCAGGGGCGCTTCGCCCCCATCGCCACCCCGAACGACTACTACCTCGCGGTGGCCTACACCGTCCGCGACCGGCTGCTCGCCCAGTGGGCGAAGACGGCCCACACCTACTACGAGCGGGCGAGCCGCACGGTCTGCTACCTCTCGGCGGAATTCCTCCTGGGTCCCCACCTGGAAAATCACCTGATCAACCTCGGCCTGGATGACGAGGTCCGCCAGGCGGTGGCGGCGCTGGGGCTCGATTTTCAGACCCTGGTCGACCAGGAGGAGGAGCCGGGGCTGGGCAACGGCGGCCTGGGGCGGCTCGCGGCCTGTTACCTCGATTCGCTCGCGACCCTCAACATCCCGGCGATCGGCTACGGCATCCGCTACGAGTTCGGCATCTTCACCCAGGAGATCCGCGACGGGTGGCAGGAGGAGGTGGCGGATCAGTGGCTGCGCAAGGGCAACCCCTGGGAGGTCCCGCGTCCCGAGATCGCCTACGACATCCCCTTCGGCGGCCGGACGGAGACCTTCCGCGACGCCGCCGGCCGCGACCGCGTCCGCTGGATCCCCGACCGGCTGATCCGCGGCGTCGCCTACGACACGATGATCACCGGCTACGCCTCGCCCTCGGTCATCATGCTGCGCCTCTTCAAGGCGGAGGCGACCACCTCCTTCGACCTGCGCTCGTTCAACGTGGGCGACTATTACGGCGCCGTCCACGACAAGATCGGCTCCGAGAACTTGACCAAGGTCCTGTACCCCAACGACGAGCCGGCCGCCGGCCGCCGCCTCCGTCTGATGCAGCAGTTCCTCTTCGTTTCCTGCGCCCTGCAGGACATGATCCGGATCTTCCTCCAGCGGGAGACGGACCTGACGCGGTTCCACGAAAAATACGCGATCCAGCTCAACGACACCCACCCCGCGATCGGCGTCGCCGAGCTGATGCGCCTGCTGGTGGACGTCTACGGAATCGGCTGGGAGGAGGCCTGGGAGATCACGCGCCGGAGCTTCGGCTACACGAACCACACCCTGCTCGCGGAGGCCCTCGAAAAGTGGCCGGTGCCGCTTTTCGGCAGCGTCCTGCCGCGCCACCTTCAGATCGTCTACGAGATCAACCGCCGCTTCCTCGACGGGATCCGCCGCGATTATCCGGGCGAAGAGGACCTCGTCCGGCGGCTCTCGCTGATCGACGAGAGCGGGGAGCGCTACGTCCGGATGGCGCATCTCGCCTGTGTCGGCAGCCACCGGATCAACGGCGTCGCCCGTCTCCACACGGAGCTGCTGCGCACGCACGTCCTGAACGACTTCAACCGGATCGACCCGGAAAAATTCCTGAACGTGACCAATGGCGTCACCCCCCGGCGCTTCGTCACCCTGGCGAACCCGGCGCTCGCCGCGCTCATCACCGAGGCGATCGGTCCCGCGTGGCTGCGGGACCTGGCCCGCCTTGAGGCGCTGGAGTCCTTCGCCGGGGACGCCGCCTTCCGCGGTCGCTGGCGGGCGATCAACCGCGACAGCAAAGCGCGGCTGGCGGAACTGATCGAGAGCCGCACCGGGATCGCGACCGACCCCGATTCGCTCTTCGACGTCCAGGTGAAACGGATCCACGAATACAAGCGCCAGCACCTGAACGTCCTGCACGTGATCACGCTCTACAACCGCATCCGCCGCGGCGAAACGGGCGACTGGCCGCCGCGGACGGTCCTCTTCGGCGGCAAGGCGGCGCCGGGCTATGCGATGGCGAAGCTCATCATCAAGCTGATCCATGCCGTCGCGGAGACGATCCACGCCGATCCGAAGACGGCCGGGCGCCTGAAGGTCGCCTTCCTGCCCAACTTCAACGTCAAGACCGCCCACCGCATCTACCCGGCGGCCGACCTCTCCGAGCAGATCTCGACGGCCGGCAAGGAGGCCTCCGGCACCGGGAACATGAAGTTCTCGATGAACGGGGCGCTGACAATCGGGACGCTCGACGGCGCGAACGTCGAGATCCGGGAGGAGGTGGGGGCCGAGAACTTCTTCCTCTTCGGCCTGACCGCGGCGGAGGTGGAGCGTTCGTGGCAGGAGGGCTGGCAGCCCGGCGGGGCGATCGCGGCGAACGACGGCCTCAACGAGGCGCTCGCGATGCTGGAGGCGGGCGTCTTCTCGCGCGGCGACCGGGAGCTCTTCCGCCCGCTCACCCGGGCGATCCGCGAGCGGGACGACTACCGGCTCTGCGCGGACTACCCCTCCTACATCGAAGCCCAGGACCGGGTCGGCCGGACCTGGCTCGATCAGGACGCGTGGCAGCGGATGAGCATCCTGAACGTCGCGCGCATGGGGAAGTTCTCCTCGGACCGGGCGATCCGGGAGTACTGCGGGGAGATCTGGCAGGTCCAGCCGGTGGAAATCGGGTAACGGGAGGGCGCGTCGTCGGGTTCCGCGAGACCCGGGGGCGCGATCCGTCTATCGCGCTTCCTCCCCGTGCTCACCCTTTCTTTTCTTGAGGCGGAGCCACCGGTCCCGGAAGACGTAGGCCAAAAGCAGGATAAGGCCGACGGCGCCAAGCGCGAGCAGCAGCAGGAGACCCTGCCCGCCCCGGGCGAAATTCCCCCCCACCGACAGGCCGAGGGTTCCGAAAAGACGGCCGAACGTCGCGATGACGACGAAGGTGGACGTCTTCATGTGGCTCAACCCGATGATGTAGCAGAGGGAGTCCTTCGGAAATCCGGGGATGAGGAAGAGGATGAAGGAGACGAACGTCCCCTGGTGCTCCATGAAGTGATCGTATTTTTCGATGATGGAGCGCTTGACGACCTTCTCGACGAACGGGAGGCCCAGCGTCCGGGCCAGGAGGAAGGCGAGCCACGAGCCGACGCCCAGGCCGACGGTCGAGTAGAGGGTCCCCAGGACGGGGCCGAACAGGTAGCCGCCGATCAGGCCGGTGACCTCGCCGGGAACGGGGGCGAGGATGACCTGGAGGACCTGAACGACGATGAAGATCGGGGCGGACCAGGGGCCGAAGGAGCGGATGAACTGCGTGACCCTCGCCCGGTCCAGGAAGACCGTGTGCAGGTCGAAGTGGTAAAAAAGGTAGGCCCCTGTGGCGATCGCGCCGACCAGCAGGAGGATCCGGAGGGTCGAGCGGTTATTCATCGCGGCCGCGTCTCCAGGCGTCGTAGCGGACGATGAGCCCGTAGACGGTCATGGCCCGTTCCGCCGAGGCGAAAAAGGGGACGCCCGCCTCGCAGAAGGTTTGGGTCAGGCCGGCGTCGAATCCGGGAACGTTGATCATGAGAAAAGGTTTTTGCGCCTCCCGCTGCGCCTGGATCATCCCCTCCGTGTAGCGGGCGTTGACCTCGGTGGACAGGCCGATGCCCGCCACCGCCACGGCGTCGACGCCGGGATCGGCGGCGATGGCCCGCGCCGCCTCGATGTAGAGCTCGACGTCGAGGGAGGCGGACATGCCCACGTCGACCGGATTGCCCAGGCTTGTGCCGGTCGCGGGGACGAACCGGGCGAGCCTCTCCCGGGTCTGGGGCGAGAGGACGGCGAGCGTGAGCTCCGCCCGTCCGCAGGCCTCCGCGGCGGAAACCCCCAGGCCGCCGGGACCGGCCAGGACGGCGATTCGCCTGCCCCGGGGCGGCCGGATGAGGGCGAAGCCCATCAGGGCGTCCACCCAGGTCTCGAACCCCGCCACGGGAATCGCGCCGCCCTGCCGGACGACGCCCCGCCAGACCTCTTCGGAACCGGCCAGGGCGCCGGTGTGGGAGGCCGCGGCCTTCGCCCCCTCCGGTGTCAGGCCCACCTTCCAGAGGATCACGGGCTTCCGGCGCGACGCGTGTTTCAGGGCGGCGAGAAACCGCGTCCCGTCGCGGATCCCTTCGATGTAGCCGCCGATGACCTCCGTGTCCGGATCCTCCCCCAGATAGGCGAGGAAATCCCCGGCGGAAAGGTCGCATTCGTTTCCCAGGCTGACCACGGTGCTGAAGCGGAGGCCCCGCTCCGCGCCCATCCGGCCGATGATGTTGGTGAGCGAGCCGCTGTGGGAGATGAGGCCCACCGGCCCCGTCTCGCGGGGGAGCTGCGGGAAGAAGGACAGGCCGGCGGCCGGGCGGTACAGGCCCATGCCGTTCGGCCCGATCAGGCGCATGCCGCCGGCGCGGGCGATGCGGACGATCTCCGCTTCCAGGGCCGCGCCTTCGGCCGTGCCCGTCTCCTTGTAGCCCGCCGTGAAGAGCACCGCGCCGCGGACGCGTTTGGCGACGCAGTCATGGATGCAGTCCAGGACCTGATGGTGGGGGATGAGAACGATGGCCAGGTCGATCTCGCCGGGCACGGCCGCGACGGAGGGGTAGACCTTGAGACCGTCGATCTCGTCAATCCGGGGATTGATCGGGTAGATCGGCCCGGGGAAGCCCTGGTCCTGCAGGGCCATCAGAAAGAGCCGTCCGGTTTTCAGGCCCCGGGGGACGCCCACCACGGCGACGGACCGCGGGCGACAAAGGGCCCGGATCTCTTCGACGACCGGAAACGATTCAGCCATGTCTCGTCCCTCCTTGCGGGTTCGACCCCGCTGTTCGAATTTCCTGTGTCGGCGGCCCCAAATCCATACCAGCAAAAGGGGCGATTGCCAACAAAATTGCGTGCAATAAAACAGCCCGCTTCCCGCGAGGCGGCGTGCCCGGACGGTCGGGTGCCGCCCCGTGGCGGAAGGTGTGGGCCGTGCCTGCCGGGGACGTTTCCCGCCGAGGCATGGATATGGTCGTTCAGGAAATCGCGTGAACACCCCGTCATCATGGCGAAAGGAACGATTGTGGAAATGACTTGACATTCTGAACGTCGTTTATTATTCAAACAGCGTTCAAATTTCTGGAGGAGGGTTCATGCAGGCGGTTGTCGCGAAGCGAAGACATTCGGAAAGGATGGAGAGGCGCGACCGGATTCTGGGCGCCGCCACGGCGGTGTTCCTGAAGAAGGGATATTTCAAGACGAACATCCGGGACATTGCGAAGGCGGCCGCGCTTTCACCCGGGGCGATCTACTATTATTTCGGCGGGATCGATGAGATCTACGCCGAAATCTGCGAGGCGTCCTTTCAAATGATCAACCGGTTTCTCGAACGGGAGTGCGGGAAGAAGGCCTCCCCCCTGAAGAAACTTGAAAACATGGCCGACGCCTTTTCCCGGTTTTATCTGGAGCATCCGGAGTACTTCGACCTGTTCGCCTTCAGCGACTTGGGCTGGAAGCGGGTGGGACTCAAGGAAGAGCTGGCGTCACGGCTGGATCAGGCCCTCACCCGGGCCATCTCCCTCGTCCAGTCGGTGATTGAAGAGGGCATGCGGAAGGGCGAGATGAAGCCCGTCGGCGACCGTCGGCAAATCGCCTACGCCCTCTGGAGCGGCATCGAGGGGGCCTTGTCGATCAACAGGCGGGGACTTTTGGAAAACACCGGTTTCGGGATCGCCGCCTTGATCCGGACGCAGATGCGCATGATCCTGAAGGGGCTCGCCAGCAGCCCTTGACCAGCCGGGTTTCCGACACCGTCGCCGGCCGTTCTTTTCGGGTGTCGGTCCCGGGGATCATGACGTCATGCCTTTGGGCAGGATCTCCGATCCTCGGGGTCCGACCGCAAAACGGAAAGGGGGGACTATGGAGCGAGGGCAGGTGGCGTTGATCACGGGTTGCGGGAGCGGCATTGCACGGCATCTGACGACCGTCTTGTCGCGTCGTGACTATCGCATTCTGGCAACGGATATTCATCGGGAGTCTCTGGAAAACAGTGCCCGCGATCTGAAATGGGATCGGGATCGGGTCGTCCTTCACACGCTGGATGTGCGTCATGCCGACGGGTGGAAAGAGGCCGTTGCCCTGGTTGTGAAAACGTGGGGGCGGCTGGATGTCTGCATGAATATCGCGGGATTCGCCATTCAGGGGTTCGTCCATCAATTTCCTCTGGAGCACATCGATCTGCATATCGACATCAACACGAAAGGAGCGATTCTGGGCACGCGCTTTGCCGCGGAACAGATGATCAAACAAGGTTCCGGCCATATCGTCAATATGTGCTCCCTGGCCAGTCTCGCTCCCGTTCCCGGGATCAGTCTCTACACGGCCTCCAAGTTTGCCTTGCGCGGATTCTCCCTGGCGGCATCCTACGAACTGAAGCCCTACGGCATCGACGTTTCTCTGGTCGAACCGGACCTGGTCGATACGGCCAAGCTGCAGACGCAACTGATCTACGGCGACGACGCGGCCGCCGTGGGCTTCTCCGCGCCGCGAATCCTGAGCGTTGAAGATCTGGAAGCGGTCTTCCTCGACAAGATATTGAAAAAGAAGGCCTTGGAGGTCGCCATACCCCCGTGGAGGGGTTGGCTGTGCAAGTTCGGCGGGACCTTCCCCGGGCTGACCGGGCAGATTCATAAAATCGTGACGAAGACGGGGATGAAAAGTCTGGCACGTGAAAAGGCCAAAAGAAAGGGGTACGCCGAGGTTGTGACGCCGGACCGGTGGATCTACGAGCAGGAGCAGAAAAAGAAAAAGTGACCCTCCGGGGTCGTCAGACGAAACATTCATCCGGTTGAAAGGGGGTGGGGCCTGTCCGGACGGGTCGGGCGAAGACAGGGCACCGCCGAAAGCGACGGTCTCAGCGCGAGTGAACAACTTGAGGGATGGAAGGAGGGAATCTTATGGCAAGGGGAAAAGCGAGCAAGACGGACGTGGGCCATGCCCGGAAACTGGGACTCGATCCGGATCGGCTGCTTCGCATCCGGGAGGCCATCGAGGCGGACGCCGCCCAGGGTCTTTATGACGGCGCGGTTTTCATCGTCGCCCGCCACGGCGAAATCGTCCTGCATGAGGCGGTGGGCCGTACCGACCTGGCGCAGAAGCGCGCGGCGCGCAAGGACGATGTTTTCTTTATCATGTCCCTGACCAAGCAGATGACGGTGGTCCGGGTGCTCATGGACATCGAGGCGGGGAAATTTACCCTGACGACGCCCATCCGGGAGATCCTCCCCGAGTTCGGCATCAAGGGAAAGCAGAACATCACCGTGGGTCACGTCCTGACGCACCGGACCGGACTGAACACGGAAATCCCCTTCACGCTGCCCGTGGACAAGCTCGGGAACATCGAGGCCGTGGTCGCCTGCCTGAGCAACGAACGGGTTCTCTTCATGCCCGGAACGATCGTCACCTACAACCCCACCACGGCCCATGCCCTCGTCGCGGCCATGGTCCAGCGGCTCGACGCGAAGAAGCGGCCCTTCCGCAGGATCCTCGCCGAAGACGTCTTTGCGCCGCTGGGCATGAAGGACACGGCCCTGGGCCTTCCGGACCGCCTGAGAAAGCGGATCGTGCCGGTCGTCGTCCGGGACAAGACCCGGGGAATCTTCGACCCCGACCTCATCGAGGCCTTGAACTACATCGCCATGGAGGATACCGAGATGCCTTCGGGCGGCGGCGTCTCGACGGCTCATGACGTGTTTCTCTTCGCGGAAATGCTTCGCCGGGGAGGGGAGCTCAACGGCCGGCGCCTGCTGTCCCCCGAAACGGTGATCCTCGCCACGACCAACCAGACGGGGGATCAGCCGAACCACCTGATGGACTATATGCGGGAGATGTACGGCTGGCCGGAGATTCCCGCGTTCCTCGGCCTGACCTTCTTCCTGCGGGGCGAGGGCGTGTTTCCGACCCCGCTCGGCATCAACACGTCGCCCGACACCTTTGCCGGTATCGGGGCCGGTTCCACGATGTTCTGGGTCGATCCGGAGCGGGATCTGACCTATGTCTTTCTCTCGGCGGGTCTCATGGAAGAGGGGAGAAGCTTCCTGCGGCACCAGCGCCTCTCCGACATGGTGGTCGCGGCGGTCGTGGATTGACGGGAATTCATGAAGAGGAGGGGAAAGCGATGTTCAAGGATACCGTTGTCTTGATTACCGGTGCGGCGTCGGGGATCGGATTCGGAACCGCACGGCTGTTCATCGCGGAAGGGGCGACCGTTGTTGGCTTCGACCTCGAGGCGGAAGCCCTGGCCAGGGCAAGCGATGATCTGGGGGAGCATTTCGTCTCGCGTCCCGGCGACGTGTCGAACGAGGTCGATATTGCCGCCGCGGCCCGGTTCGTCGAGGAAAGATTCGGCCGGCTGGACACCCTCGTGAACAACGCCGGCCGGGGGACGCTGGTCCAGATGGAGGCCCTGCAGGAAACGGACTTCTACTGGCACTACGATGTGCTGGTGAAGGGGCCGATGCTCATGGTGAAACACTTTGCGCCGCTGCTGCGGAAATCGGCCAATCCGTCGATCCTCAACATCTCGTCGAGCGCCGCGCGGGTGGAGCACACTCAGAACCACTTCCTCTACTCGACGGCAAAGGCGGCCATGCTGAAATTCACGCAACACATCGTCCGTGACCTTCCGGGGATCCGGGCGAATACGATCCTCCCGGGGTGGATCGACACCCCGATTTACGCCCGGGCCGGCCTCGACGAGGCGACGATCAAGCTCGTCTACGAACACGCGCTGCCCAGGATTCCGGCCGGCCGCATCGGCAGGCCCGAGGACATCGGGCATTGCATCCTGTTTCTGAGCTCGCCCAAGGCGTCCTACATCAACGGCGCCTCGATCGACATCCACGGCGGCTATCTGAGCAACGCGGACTGGGGCTTCCTGTGGTAGGGAGTCCCAGTGACGGGATGAATGGATCGATTCGGGGAAACCCGGCCCCAGGGCCGGGTTTCCTTTGTCCGGCAGGCCCCGGCTGAATCCTTCTGAAGGGTCCGCGATGCCCCTGGCGCCGGCCCGCGCCCGCCGGGCTCGGGCGCGCGACCTGTCCGGATTAGTTTTGGTAATCAACAGGTTACAAAGTCGTGTGAGGATGGGAGAAAACGATATTTGGCTTGACAAGCCGGGACCTTTGCGTTACGTGTAGGCGCCAAAAAAACGCCTGTTCAACAGGCGCGGACGGCAGGAATGACGGTCTGGTCTGTTCCCTGGTGAAAAAACCCTCCGGAAACGGTTCGTTGACGTAACCACGCTGAACGGGGCGCAGCCGCTCCGATTCCCACCCGCCGGCATGCCCCCGCATCGGTTTCAAGGAAGCCCAAGGAGGATTCAAGACGTGTTGCATGCAAAAGAGACGCTGGAACAATCCGCGCGCCTGACCCGCCAATGGGAGGACGAGGTACGGCGGGCGGTGGCGGAGAATCCGGATCAGAAGGCCCGCTGGTCGACGGTGTCCGACCTGGAGATCAAGCGGCTCTACACGCCGGAAGACCTCCGGGACATGGATTTTGCGCGGGACATCGGCGCGCCGGGCGAATATCCCTTCCTCCGGGGAAACCAGGCCACGGGATACCGGGGGCGCTATTGGACCTACCGGATGTTTTCGGGGATGGGGAGCGCGCAGGATACGAACGAGCGGTGGCACCTGCTGCTGAAAAGCGGGCAGACGGGATTGAGCACGGCGTTCGATTTCCCGACCCTGATGGGCTACGACAGCGACTCCCCGAAGGCCCGGGGCGAGGTGGGCAAGTGCGGCGTGGCGATCGACACCCTGGAGGATTTCCTGGTCCTCATCGACGGGATTCCGCTGGACCGGGTAACGACCTCCATGACGATCAACCCGCCCGCGACGGTCCTGTGGGCCATGTACTGCGCCGCCGCGGAGGTCAAGGGCGTTTCCCTGGACCGGATCGGCGGGACGATCCAGAACGACATGCTCAAGGAGTTCATCGCCCAGAAGACCTTCATGTGCCCCCCGGAGCCCTCGGTCAAGCTCATCAGCGACACCATCGAGTTCGGGACGAAGCACGTCCCCAAGTGGAACACGATCAGCATCAGCGGGTATCACATCCGCGAGGCGGGCTCGACGGCGGTCCAGGAACTGGCCTTCACGCTCCGGGACGGGATCGAGTACGTGGAGGATGTCATCCGCCGCAAGGGCCTGGACGTGGACGCGTTCGCTCCGCGGCTCTCCTTCTTCTTCAACGCCCACATCGATTTCTTCGAGGAGATCTGCAAGATGCGGGCGGCGCGCCGGATCTGGGCGCGGGTGATGCGCGAACGCTTCGGCGCGAAGAACCCCCGCTCCTGGTGGATGCGCTTCCACACCCAGACGGCCGGCTGCTCGCTGACCGCCCAGCAGCCCTACAACAATGTCGTCCGCACGGCGGTGGAGGCCTTGGCCGCGGTCCTGGGCGGCACCCAGTCGCTGCATACAAATTCGCTCGACGAGGTCCTGTGCCTGCCCTCGGACCACGCCGTGGAGATCGCGCTCCGCACCCAGCAGATCCTCGCGGAGGAGACGGGCGTGGCCAACACGATCGACCCCCTGGGCGGGTCGTACTTCGTCGAGGCCCTGACCAACGAGATGGAGGCCAAGGCGCTGGAGTACATCGCCAAGATCGACGAGATGGGCGGAATGATCGCGGCCATCGACAAGGGCTACCCGCAGATGGAGATCGCCGACGCGGCCTACCATTTCCAGCAGCAGCTGGAGTCCGGCGAGAAGGCGATGGTCGGCATCAATCGCTACGCGACGGGCGAGGCCCAGGAGATCCCCTATCTCGAGATTGACGAGGCGGTGGAGAAGCAGCAGGTGGCGCGCCTGGCGGCCGTGCGCCGGAAGCGCGACGGGAACGCCGTCCGCCGGAGCCTCGACGACATCCGCCGGGCCTGCAGGCAGGGGGACAACGTCATGCCCTACTGCATCGAGGCGGTGAAGAACCTGGCGTCGGTGCAGGAGATCTGCGACGTCTACCGCGAGGTGTACGGCGAGTACCGCGACCCGGGGTTGTTTTAGGCGCGGCCCGGGGAAACCCGATCCCGCCTGCGCTTAAGGGGAGATTTGGGGGGGATGCCCCCGCAGCGGAGCGCTCGCCGGGAAAACGGTCAGCGCGGTTTTTTCCCGTCGGCGCAGGGTCGAAAGAGGTCCGGCATGCCGGGGGACGGCGGCGGGTTTTAAAGAGAAACGATCGAGGTAAGCTATGTCGAGAAAGATACGCATCATGGTGGCCAAGCCGGGGCTCGACGGCCACGACCGGGGCGCCCGGGTCCTGGCCCGGTGTTTCCGGGATGCCGGCTTCGAGGTCATCTACACCGGGTGCCACCAGACGCCGGAACAGATCGCCGCGGCGGCCATCCAGGAGGATGTCGACCTGGTCGGATTGAGTTGCCTGTCCGGGGCCCACCGCTATCTCTTCCCCCGGGTGGTGGAGCTGCTCCGGGAGCAGGGGGCGTCGGACATCGCGGTGATCGGCGGCGGCATCATTCCGGAGCAGGACTTCCCGCTGATGAAGGACGCCGGTTTGAAGGCCATTTTCACCCCCGGCGCCTCCCTGGAGGAGATCGTCGCCTGGGTCCGGGAAAACGTGAAGCCCCAGGGTTGAAGCGGCCCCGCACGGATTGGCCGGCGGCGCGCAGGGATGGCGGTATGGACAAGGCATCGAAAATCAGGGCCGGGGACGTCCGTACGGCGTCGCGGCTGATCCGGAACCTGGAGGATCAGCTCCCCGAGGCGACGGAGACCCTGAAGCACATCTTCCCCCACACGGGCCGGGCGCACATCATCGGGATCACGGGCGCCCCCGGGGCGGGCAAGAGCACCCTGACTGACGCCCTCATCTCCTCCTTCCGCCGTCAAGATCGCACCGTCGGCGTCCTGGCCGTCGATCCGACGAGCCCCTTTACCGGCGGCGCCATCCTGGGCGACCGCATCCGCATGCAGCGCCACGCCGAGGATCCCGGCGTCTTCGTCCGCAGCCTCGCCACGCGCGGCGCCCTGGGCGGCCTCTCGAAGGCCGTGGGCGACGCCGTCCATGTCCTGGACGCCATGGGCAAGGACGTCATCATGGTCGAGACCGTCGGCACGGGCCAGCAGGAGGTCGAGATCATCAACCACTCCCACACGGTGGTCGTCGTGATGGTGCCGGGCATGGGCGACGAGATCCAGGCCATCAAGGCCGGGATCCTGGAGATCGCCGACATCTTCATCGTCAACAAGGCGGATCGCGACGGGGCGCGGCAGCTCCACCGGGAGCTGCAGATGATGCTCGACATGGCGAATCTGAAACCCGGCGCGTGGCGCCCCCCGATCGTCATGGTGGAGAACGTCTTCAAGCCGGAAGCCTTCACCGGGCAGGTGGAGGAGGCGTCCCGCGAGATCGACGCGCACTACCGGTACCTCATCGAAAGCGAACGGATGGAGGACCGGATGCGCCGCCAGGTCCTGGTGGAAATCAACGAGGCGATCCGGGCGAGTATCCTGGAGCCCGTGCTGAAGGATCTTGTCGCAAGCGGCGAACTGGACCGGATGATGTCCGCGCTCTTCAAGAAGGAGTCCGACCCCTACTCCCTGGCCGAGCGGGCGGCGAAACGGTATCTGAAGAAGGAGTTCCTTCCGTGACGGACCCGAACCGGAGCAGGAAAACACTCAAGGCCCCCCCTCCTGTCCGGCGCAAGGCCGCTAACGCAATGCCGCAGGCGGGGGCCGGGGAGTGCCGCACCTCCCGATGCCCGGCTGGCCCGGAGACGCCCCGGCCTAAGGCCGCTCCGGAGGTTGCAGCGTCGCCGGGGCGGCCGCGCCGGGGCCTCGTCCTGGTCGTGACGGGCGACGGTAAGGGGAAGACGACGTCGGCCCTGGGGCAGGCGCTGCGGGCGCTGGGACACGGCTACCGCGTCGCCATGTTCCAGTTCATGAAGGGGCGAAAATACGGGGAACTCCTGGCCGCCGAGCGCTTTCTGCCCGGGCTTGCCATCCGCCTCTGCGGCCTGGACAGCTTCGTGATGCGGGATAACCCGGCGCCGGTGGACGTGGAGATGGCGCGCGAGGGCTTTGCGCTGGCGCGCGAGGCGGTGCGCTCCGGGGCATACGACATGGTGATCCTGGACGAGATCAACGTGGCCGTCGATTTCAAACTGATCCCGCTCAAGGACGTGCTCGACCTCGTCGCCGAGAAGCCCCCCGCCCTCGACCTGATCCTCACCGGGCGCTACGCCGCGCCGGAGCTGATTGCCCGGGCCGATACGGTGAGCGAGATCCGGGAGGTCAAGCACCACTACGCCGCCGGGGTCAAGGACCGGGCGGGCATCGAGTACTGACGGGCCGGAAGGGAGGCGCGATGCCGAAGGAAGAAATGTCCCGCGAACAGCTCCTGATCGTGATCGCCGACCTGCGGCAGAAGATCGAGACCCTCGAACAGGCCGGAGGCGCCCCCCGCTTCGACGAAAATTTCTACAAGACGCTCGCCAACAGCTCCCAGGCCGGCGTCTACATCATGCAGGATCGCAAGTTCCAGTTCGTGAACCCCCACATCCAGGACTACGCCGGCTACTCGGAGGCCGAGATGCTGGGGATGAACCCCGTCAGCATCATTCATCCCGTGGACCGCGCCCAGGCCCGGAAGAACGCCGTTCGGATGCTCAAGGGGCAGCGGTTTTCGCCGTACGAATTCCGGATCATCACCGGCGACGGCCGCATCAAGTGGATCCTCGAGTCGGTCACCGCCATTTCCTATGACGGCAGGCCGGCGGTCCTGGGCAACTCCATGAACGTGACCGAGCAGAAAGAGGCCCGCAACCGCCTGGAGGAACTGGAGGCCCTCGAGTCCTCCATCCTGGACGCCATCCCCCATGCCGTGATCGGCCTGCACAACCGGGAGTTCATCTTCGCCAACAACGCCGTCCGGTCCGTGTTCGGGTGGCGCCCGGAGGAGCTCATCGGCAAGGGCGTGCGCCTTCTGTACCGTAGCGACGAGGACTCCGAGACGATCGCCGGGAAGTTCTACGCGACCCTGGAGACCCAGCGGACGTTCGCGATGGAATTCCCCTGCCGCCGGAAGGACGGGGAGGACATCCTCTGCATGGTCCGGGCCTCGCGGATCGGCGAGAGCCTGAGGGAGCGCCGGATCGTCGTCACCTACGAGGACATCACGGAACGCCGGCGGGCGGAGGAGGAACTGGAACGCTCCCGGGAGGAGCTCCGGAACCTCTCCAGCCACCTGCAGTCGGTGCGGGAGCAGGAGCGCACTCAGATCGCCCGGGAGATCCACGACGAGCTGGGGCAGTCGCTGACCGCGCTCAAGATGGACCTCACCTGGATGGGGAAGCGCCTGACGGACAACGAGCCGCTCCTGGACAAGACGCGGTCGATGGGGAAGCTCATCGACGGCACCATCGAAATGGTGCACAGGATCTCCGCGGACCTCAGGCCGGGCCTGCTCGACGACTTCGGCCTCGTCGCGGCCCTGGAGTGGTTCGCCAAGGACTTCCAGAAGCGCTCCGGGATCGTCTGCCGGGCGCGCCTCGAGGTCGACGATCTCGCCCTGGACAAGGAGATGTCCACGACGATCTTCCGGATCTTCCAGGAAACCCTGACCAACGTCGCCCGCCACGCCGAGGCCCGCCGCGTGGAGGTCCGCCTCGCCGCCTCCGGCGGGCGGCTGATCCTCGAGGTCAGCGACGACGGGCGGGGCATCACGAAAAAGCAGATGAACGACCCCCGTTCCTTCGGCATCATCGGGATGCGGGAGCGGGCCCACTCCTGGGGCGGGGAGGTGCTCATTTCGGGCAACCGGGACCGGGGGACCACCGTCCGGCTGACCATCCCCCTGGGGGAAGCGGAGGCGGGGGCATGATCCGGATCCTCGTCGTCGACGACCACACGATCGTCCGGCAGGGCCTGAAGCAGATCCTCGGCGAGGAGAAGGACATGAACGTCGTCGAGGAGGCGAGCAACGGCCAGGAGGCCCTCCAGAAGATCGGGAAAAGCGAATACGACTGCGTCCTGCTCGACATCTCGATGCCCGGCCGGAGCGGCCTGGAGGTGCTCAAGGACATCAAGGCCCTGCGACCCAAGCTGCCGGTGCTCATCCTCAGCATGCATTCCGAGGAGCTCTACGCCATCCGCGCCCTGCGCGCCGGCGCCTCCGGCTACCTGACGAAGGCGAGCGCCTCGGAGGAACTGATCGGCGCCATCCGGAAGGTCGCCGCCGGACGGAAGTACGTCAGCACGTCGCTCGCGGAAAAGCTCGCCGTCGAACTGGACGCGGACGCGAGCAAGCCGCCGCACGAGACCCTGTCGGACCGCGAATACCAGGTGATGATCATGCTGGCCTCGGGCAAGACGGTCAAGGAGATCGCCGATGAGGTGTGCCTGTCCGTCAAGACGATCAGCACCTACCGGACGCGGATCATGGAGAAGATGAACCTGAAAAAGAACGCCGAACTGACCCTCTACGCCATCCAGCACCACCTGATCGCCTATGACGAGCAGGCCAACCTGAACGACTCCATCTTCTTCTAAAACCTTTATCCCCCGCTTGTCGGACAAAGACCGACACGACAATCATCCCGAATCCGACGCGAGAAATGGCGCCCGGCCGATAGCGGGACCCCGTCCCCCATGCTAAAAATGCACCCAAAAGACACACCCGCGAGGCCCGCGGGGTCAATAAAAGGGGGACGAAAGCCATGAGGACGAACGGGATGGAGGCGAAAGCGGGACTTCAGGAATGGACGTCGCAGCCGGTCGGCCAGGCGCGACCCCGCCGCGCCAAACGGCGGGAGCCGGCGTCGGAGTTCAGGGAAATCCTCATCCAGGCGCACCGGGAGAACCGCTCCTACCTCATGGAGCATGAGTGCAAGGAGCTTCTCGAAGGCATGGGGATCGCCACGACGGGCTACCTCGTGGCCGGCTCTGAGGACGAGGCGGTGGAGATGGCCAACGCCGTCGGCTATCCCGTCGTCCTCAAGATCGTCTCCCCCGACGTCGTGCACAAGACCGACGCGGGCGGCGTGAAGCTCAACCTCAAGCACGCCGAGGACGTCCGCCGGGGCTATCAGGCGATCGTCGGCGCCTTCAAGTATCAGCACATCGTTGGCGTCTCCGTCCAGAAGATGGCCGCCCCCGGCGTCGAGGCCATCATCGGCGTCACCCGCGACCCCAGCTTCGGCCCGGTCCTGATGTTCGGTCTGGGCGGCGTGTTCGTGGAGGTCCTGAAGGACGTGACCTTCCGGGTCCTGCCCGTCACCGAGGCCGACATCGACGAGATGATCGGGGAGATCAAGGGCTACCCCCTGCTCAAGGGGCACCGGGGCGTGTCCGTGGACATCCCGGCCTTGAAGGCCCTGCTCATGAAGATCTCCGCGCTCGTCATGGCCTTCCCGGAGATCGGCGAACTCGACCTGAACCCGGTTTTCCTCTACCCCGAGGGCAACGTCGCCGTGGACGCCCGGATCTTCGTCCGGGACGCGGAAGACACCGCACCGGCCCGCGCGGCGAAGAAACAGAACATGCGCGACTTCTTCTACCCCAAGAGCATCGCCGTGCTCGGCGCCTCGGGCGTGCCGGGCAAGCTCGGCTACAACGTCTTCCGCAACCTGATCTTCCATGAATTCAAGGGGAAGATCTACCCCATCAACGCGAAGAACGACTACGTCCAGGGGGTGAAGGCCTACAAGAACATCCTGGATGTGCCCGATCCCGTGGATCTGGCCATCGTCCTGGTTCCGGCGGGCGCCGCCCAGGCCGCGGTGGAGGACTGCTGCAAGAAGGGCGTTAAGTTCCTCGTCGTGGAGACGGCGGGTTTTGCCGAGACGGGCGAAGAGGGCAAGAAGGTTCAGGCCCGCATCAAGGAGACCATCGAGGCGAACGGCTGCCGGGTGCTCGGCCCCAACTGCTCCGGCGTCATCAACACCCACCACAACATGGTGCAGTCCATCGGCCTGATCGAGGAGCTGGGCAAGGGCAACGTCGGCATGGTGGCCCAGGCCGGCGTGTACGCCGCGGGGATCATCACGGGGCTCCGGCATGTCCTGGATTTCGGGATCGTGGCCACCATCGGCAACAAGATGGACATCAGCGAGGCCGACCTGCTCGAATACCTGGGACAGGACGACCACATCGACGTCATCGCCATGTACATGGAGGACATGAAGAGCGGCCGCCGCTTCATCGACGTGGCGAGCGAGGTGACGAAGAAGAAGCCCCTCATCGTCCTGAAGAACGGCCGGACCGAGGCGGGCAAGAAGGCCGTCTCCTCGCACACGGCGTCGCTCGCCGGCAACGACACGATCAACACGGCGGCCTTCCGGCAGTCCGGCGCCATCCGCGCCCGCGACAACGAGCACATGTTCGGCCTCATGAAGGCCTTCAGCAAGCAGCCCCTGCCGAAGGGCGACGGGATCCTCGTCATCACCTACACCGGCTCCTTGGGCGTGGCCGCGACGGACGTCGCGTACCTGAACGGGATGCGCCTGGGCGACCTCGAACCCCACCTGAAGACGCGCTTGATGGAGCTCCTGCCCGACTACGTCAAGACGCTGAACCCCGTGGACTACTCCTTCAGCATGGATCCGGAACAGCTCGTCAAGACGATCGAGATCGGCGTCGAGAGCGAGGACATCGGCGGCTTCATCGTCGTCATCCAGGGCGAAATCCTGGACCGGTTCGTCGAGCCGCTCAGGGCCATCGACACCAAGGGCAAGCCGATCCTGTCCTGCGTTGCCTGCAAGGAGTTCATGATGGACGACGTGATCAAGATGGAAAAGGCGGGCATCCCCGTCTACTCCACGGTCGAGATGGCGACGGAGGTCATGGCGGACATGTACCGGTTCGGGCTACGGAAGGCGAATCAGGAGCAATAACCTCAGGGGTCTTGGTCTTCTCCCCCTCTCCCGGCGGGCGCCGGCTTTCCGAAGCAAACGCCGGGGGAGGATTTATTCCAGGATTTGGCGGGCCCGGTCGATGTCCCCGCGGATCTGGGCGACGAGCGCATCCGGACCGTCGAACTTGACCTCCCCCCGCAGGCGCTCGATGAACTGCACCTCGAGGGGCTCGCCATAAATGTCGCCGGCGAAGTTGAGGAGGTGGACCTCGATGGACCGGCGCCTGTCGCCGAAGGTGGGATTCTCGCCGATGTTGAGGACGCCCGCGTAGGACCCGCCGGAGACGCGGGCCCGGACGGCGTAGACGCCCCGGGCGGGCACGAGGACCTTCTCCGGTTCGAGGTTGGCCGTGGGGAAGCCGAGTCCGGCGCCGCGCCGGTGCCCCACCACCACGCGGCCCGCGAGGTTGTAGGGCCGGCCGAGCATGGCGGCGGCCTGGGAAACCTCTCCGGCCAGGATCGCCTCCCGGATCGCCGTGCTGCTGATGATCGTCTCCCCGATCTTGAAGGCGTTGACGACGTCGACCTCAAACCCCCGCTTCCGCCCCATCGCCTTGAGAAACGCCTCGTTCCCCTCCCGTCCCCGTCCGAAGGTGTAGTCGTGACCGATCGTCACCTTGCGGATCGCGAGCCCCCCGATCAGGATGTCCTCGACGAACGAGGTTGCCGTCCGGGCCGCGAAATCCAGGCTGAAGGGGACCAGCCACACGGCGTCCACGCCGGACGCCTCGATGAGGCGGAGCTTCTCCGTGGGCGTCGTGATCAGGTAGAAGGGCCGGCGCTCCGGGTGGAGGACCTGCTTGGGGTGCGGTTCGAACGTCATCACGACGGCGGGGCCGCCCAAGCGCCGGGCGTCGGCGATGACCTTCTCGAAAATCTGCCGGTGGCCGATGTGGACCCCGTCGAAGTTGCCGATGGTGATGACGGCGCCCTTCAGATCCGGGGGAACGTTCTGGAGGGTGTTGAAGATTTTCATGAGGACTTCGTATCCTTCCACTGCGTTTTGCGGGGCTAACATATGCACTGCAGGCCGGAATATCAAGGCAAATCTGATGCCCCGCGAAACGCTGCCGCCGTCCGGGTGACCCCAATTTTACTTGACAAGTTTCGCCCGCTCAGTGTAGGGAATAGCCGCTCTTTGTCGAGGGCGAGCCGAAGTGGCGGAATTGGTAGACGCGCTAGGTTCAGGGTCTAGTGGGCGTACGC
>DAOPOS010000005.1:0-21762 GCA_035358035.1 Syntrophales bacterium
GCATGATCGAGGCCCTGCAGGAGGCCCTGGCGCCCCCGGACCCGCGGAACACCCTCTCGGAGGGCGAAGAACCCCCGCCGGAGATCAGCCTCGCCCAGGCCCGGAAATGCCTCTTCAGCCTGATCCCGGGCGGCAGGGCGTTGACGGAGGGGGACCCCGGCTACGCTCTGACGGAAGAGCAGAAAATCCAGGCGGTTCTTCCGGCCCTGGACAGGATCATCCGCCAGGTCGAAAGGACCCTGGAACAGTACAACAATCCGGTGAGCCGGATCTTCGTCACGAGCGCCCTGGGCGTATACCCCCCCCTCATCCGGCATGTGGGCGAAGAGCTCGACCTCGAAAGCGGCCCCCTGGATCCCTTCGAGCCCGGTCAGACCTGCTTCGACCCAGCGGCCGGGAACGGGGCGATCGACGAACGCATCGCACTGACACCGGCCCTGGGGATGGCGCTTTCCGACAACGCCTACACCCCCAACCTGCTGTTCACGGCCGGAGACGAACGGCAGATCGACAGAATCAACTGGTTCAACCGGGGCATCGTTGCGGCCCTGGTCGTCGCGACCGTGATCACCGCCGGGTTTTTCTTCTATCAGCTCGGCATCGTCAACCGGAAGAGCAGCGATTTGGATCTCCTGAAGATGGAGATGTCCCGCTACCAGCCGCGCCTGACCCAGGCCGATCTCCTGCAGATGGCGGCCCGGGCGAAGCAGCAGAAGTACTCCCCCCGGATCTACAGCGAACGGTACCGCGGGATGGCCGTCATCGGGGAATTGTCCGCCCTGACCCCGGTTCACATCCAGCTCATGAACCTGAAGGCCGATTTCGGGGCGGCCGCCGAGGAGAAGGCCGGGGCGACACCCAAAGAGGCCCCCAAGGGACCAACCGCTCCGGCGGGGGGGGAGGCGGGTCAACTCAGCGTCGAGGGCGTCATCCTCGGAAACCCCCGCTCTCTGGAATTATCCCTGGCCGAGTATGTCATGAGGCTGCAGGATTCGCCGATCTTCCGGCAGGTCTCCCTGCAGCGAAACAGCGTCGAGCGCGTCGGCAAAAGGGACGTGCTCAAGTTCACGATCAACCTGAAGGTCCTTTGAGAGGCCATGCTGAAAACCCTGAAATTGGTCCCGCGGCGGACGGTCATCATTCAGCTTTCCTGGCTGGGCGCCCTGCTGCTCGTCTTCCTCGCGGCGATTTACCCGATGCAGCGGGCGGCGGTCCGCCTCGACCGGGAGATCAAGCAGATGAAGGGTCAGCTCGACGAGCAAAAGGCCCTGCTTCCGATCTACGAGGCCCTGAAGGTCCGGAACCAGACCGCCCCCGCCGGCGCCCTCCCGACGCCGGAGCGAAGCAAACTCTCCCGGAGGCTGGTCAGCACGATTCCGTTCACGTTCCGGAAAATCGCCCGGGAATCCGGGATGGAGGCCGTCTCCGTGACGCCCGACGTCCCGTCGCTCCTGAGCCAGCCCGGACAGCTTCTGGTCCACCTGGTCGTTCGGGGGGATTTCATGAACTTCCGGAAGTTTCTGGTCGGCGTCGGTCAACTGCCCTACCTGGAGCGCGTCGAAGGCATCGAGATCCAGCCGGACCCCTATGCCATGGAATACAAACTGAAGATCCGGCTGGCCATGGGTTGAGAACGGGATCGGCAAGATTATGCCAAAACTGGAACCGAGACAGATCGTCATCCTGGGCATCATGATGCTCGCGATCCTCTATGGCGCTTACGAGCTCCTCTTCACCGGGCGGAAGGGTCCGGCCGCCCCCGTGACAGCGCAGAGCGGCGCGGACCTGACGACGTTCATCACCGACATGAGCGCGGTCCTGGGCAAGGACGCCCCCTCGCAGATCGATGCGCAGGCGATTCAGCGCGCGGAGGCGGATTGGCTCCGCAACCCCTTTTCCCCGCCCCGGAGCGACCCGCAATGGGCCACCGCGAAGGTGGCGCCCCAGGCCGGCGGCGCCGCAGCAACAGCCGCGGCCGCGGCCGTTCCCGCGAAGGCGTCCTTCAACTATACCGGCTACGTGGACATGGGCCATAAAAAAATTGCCATTGTCAACGGGAACGCCTATGCTGCGGGAGATGCCCTGGACGTCGAGGGATACGTGCTCAAGGGGGTCACCCCGTCCCGGATCACCCTCTTCAACCGCGAGAGCGGACGGACCCTGGACGTTCCCCTTCAGGAATGACCTGCGATGGAGGAAAGGCCTTGAATCAACAGAACGATCCATCAATCTTCCGCCGGGCGTTCGGCATCCTGCTCGGACTGTGCCTCCTCGCGGGCTGTTCCAGCGACACGGCCCTGAAGAAGGACCCCTTCTTCGAAAAATGGAAGACCCTGTCGGAAACCGCGACGGGCGCTTCCCCCACCGCGACGCCGCGCACGATCGACGCCTCCCAGATCATTTCCAGACCCGCTACCGAACCCGTGGAGGCGATGCCCGCCGCCGTGGTCAGGCGCCTTCCCACGACGAAAATCAACCTGAAGATGAACCAGGCCGACGTGAAGGCGGTCCTCCGCTCGCTGGCCCTCGCCGCCGGGCTCAACATCCTGATCAAGAACGAGATCAAGGGGGAGGTCAGCGTCGATTTCAAGGGCGTCCCCTGGGACCAGGCGTTCGGCAGCATCCTCAAAAACCAGGGCCTGGCCTATGAGCCGAACCCCTGGGACGGCGGCATCCTACGGGTGATCTCCATGGAGGACCAGGAGCGCGACCTCAAGCGCAGGTCCCAGGAAATGAATGCAAAACAGATGGAGCCGACCGTCACGCTGGTGGTCCCCATCGAGTACGGAAAGGCCAAGGACATCCGGGACAACCTCCAGGAGTTCCTCACCAAGGACAAGGACGGCAAGCCCGTCGGATCGATCAAGGTGGACGACCACAGCAATTCCCTGATCATCTCCGCCATCCGCGACGACCTGGACCGGATGATGGCCATCATCGAAAAGATCGACAAGCCCACCCACCAGATCCTGATCCGGGCCAACATCGTGGAGGCGACGAAGAGCACCGCGCGTGACCTGGGCGTCCAGTGGGGGGGAATGTATTCGGGCACGCTCGACAACCGCAGCCTGTACGTCACGCCCGGCGGATCGGCCGGCACCGCCGATCCGATCACCGGCGCCTATACGCCGCTCTCCGGTGCGGCCGGGATTTCGGGCCAGGGCTATGGCATCAACTTCCCCGCGGCCGCCGTGGGGGCGGCCGGCGGGGGCGCCCTCGGGGTGCTCTTCGGAACGATCGGCGGCAACATCCTGGAGTTGCAGTTGCAGGCGCTGCAGCAGGACGGCAAGATCAACATCCTGTCGAGTCCGTCCATCACGACGCTCGACAACCAGACCGCCTACACGGAAAACGGCGAGCGCGTCCCGTTCGTCTCCAGCAGCACCAGCACGACCGGCACCACCCAGGACGTCTCGTTCGAAGATGCCGTCCTCCGACTGGAGATCAAGCCTCACGTGATCGGCGACCAGTATTTGAAGATGGACGTCCTGGTCAAGAAAAACGAGGTGGACACCTCGCGGAACGTTCTCGGCAATCCGTACATCATCAAGAAGGAGACCAAGACCACCCTGATCGTCCGGGACGGGGAAACCATCGTCATCTCGGGTCTGACCAAACAGCGGATGGTCGACTCCGAGAGCGGGCTGCCCTGGCTGAAGAGCCTCCCCCTGCTGAGCTGGCTCTTCAAATCGACCGGAAAATCGGAGGCCATGGAGGAGGTCCTCGTCTTCATCACGCCGACCATCCTGCCGCCGCAGACGGCGGCCGTTCAGCCGCCGGGCGGGGACAAGCCGGCCGGCGCGGCGAGATAGACCCGGGGAGCGGCGTCGCAACCGATGGAATACTTCAAAATCCTGAACCTCAGCCGGGAACCCTTCTCCAACTCTCCCGAGCCGGATTTCTTCTTCCAGTCGCCGACGCACGTGCGCTGCCTGCAGAAGCTCGAACTCGCCATCCGGCTGCGCCGGGGCCTGAACGTGGTGATGGGCCGCGTGGGCACGGGCAAGACGACCCTGTGCCGGCACCTGATCGCCCAGTTCGCCCAGGCCAACGAGGAGGCCGACGCGGTGGAAACGCACCTGCTGATGGACCCGGCCTTCAGCACCCCCCTGGAATTCCTGTCCACCGTGGCCCTGGGCTTCGGCATCAACGGCAAGCGGAAAAGGCGGACAGGCCCCGACCCGGACGTCACCGACTGGCAGCTCAAGGAGAACATCAAAAACTACCTCTTCACCAGGGGCGTGGGCGAAAAGAAGATCGTCGTCCTGCTGATTGACGAGGGGCAGAAGCTGCCGGACTTCTGCCTGGAGATCCTGCGGGAGTTCCTCAACTACGAAACGAACGAAAACAAGCTCCTGCAGATCGTCATCTTCGCCCAGCCGGAGTTCCAGCAGATCCTGAACCGCATGGAAAACGTCGCGGACCGGGTGAACCTGGTCCACATGCTGGAGCCCCTGAGCTTCAAGGAAACCCGCGGCCTGATCCAGTTTCGCCTGAACCAGGCGAGCGAACCGGGACACATCCCCGCGCTCTTCACCCGGCCGGCGCTACGGGCGGTCTATCAGGCCACGGGCGGCTATCCCCGCAAGATCATCACGCTCTGCCACCAGGTCATGCTGGCGATGATCATCCAGAACCGGTCCAAGGCGGGCTGGTTTCTGGTGCGCTCCTGCGCTTCGCGGCTGGCCATCGCGGACACGACGTGGCGGCCCCGGTCGTTGCGCCGGGCCGCACTGCTGGCCATCCTCGCGGGACTTCTGGTCCTGCTCGCGGTCTATCCCCCGCGAACCGATTGGGTTAAGGGGCTTTCCCTCCCCGTTCTGAAAACCGCCCCCACCAGGACGGCGGTCCCCCCCGCCCCCGAAGCGCCTTCAGCCCCCGCGGCCCCCGAAACGTCGGCGGCCGACCTGACCTTCACGGCTTCGGAGATTTCAGCGCCCACGACCCCGGCCCCGGCGATACCCGCGACCGCAACGCCCCCTGGAGTCCCGCCCGCGGCCCCGGCGGCTCCCCCAACAGCCGTGCCGTCCGCGGCCTGGGACAAGGGCCTTGCTCAACGCAAGCCACCCCTGCTGGGCAGGATGACCCTGAAGGAAGGAAGGGCGGTCTGGGGAATGCTGAGGGACGTCTACGGCCAATGCACGACGACCCTGTTCCAGGAGGTGACCCTGGCCAACCCGCACATCGGGAATTTCAGCCGGGTGCCGGCGGGAGCGGTGATCCACCTGCCGGCCCTGTCCGTCGAAAAGAATCCCCTGGCGTCGAATCCTTTTTGGGTGCAGATCCGCGCCTCGAACAATCTCGAAGAGATCTATGAATTCTACCGGACCCACAAGGCCGCCTCGCCGCCGCTCCGTTTTCTTCCCTATTGGAATCCCCGCCAGGGTATGGTATTCAGTGTCCTCCTGAAAAACGGCCTGCCCGATGAGGCCTCGGCGCGGAGGAGCATCGCCCGCCTGCCGGCGGCGCTCGCTTCCGGGGCAAGGGTCGTGACACAGCCGGAACCGGGCACCGTTTTCTATAGCCGGTAGAGGAGACATGAGAGTCCGCAACAAACTAGGCCAGATGCTGATCGACGCCGGCATTCTGACGGACGAGCAGCTCAAGCAGGCGCTTCTCGAACAGGCCAAGGGCGGGAACAGCCTGCGTCTGGGGCAGTTTCTGACCCGCAAGGGGCTGGTCGGCGAGCAGGTCCTGGTCGAAATGCTCAGCCGCCAGTTGAACATCCGGAAATACCAGCCGGACAGCTTTCCCATCGATCCCAGCCTGGCCCAGCTCATCCCGCTGGACTTCGTCCAGAAGCACCAGATCGCCCCCCTGAGAAAGAAGGGGCGCCTGCTCATCGTCTGCACCACGGACCCGCTCGACATTGCCGCCCTCGACGCCGTCGAGATGCTGACCAACTGCGAGGTGGAGCCGGAGGTTTGCACGGAGCGGGAGATGGCGCAACTGATCAGCGGCCTCTACGGCATCCAGTCCGGCCTGGGCGGCATGCTGGAGACGATGGAGATCGACATCAAGGCGGAGAAGGAAAAGGAGAAAGAGGAACAGGACGTGCTCCTGACCTCCCTCCAGAGCATGGCCGGCGAGGCGCCGGTGATCCGCCTGGTCAACACCATCTTCGCCCAGGCCGTTCGCGAAGGTGCGAGCGACGTTCACATCAGCCCCCAGCAGCACACCGTCCAGGTCCGCTTCCGGATCGACGGCAAGCTGCACGACGTGCCGTCTCCCCCCAAGACCGCCTTCCTGCCGATCGTCGCCCGCATCAAGATCCTGGCCAACATGGACATCACGGTCTCCCGCCAGACCCAGGACGGGCGCTTCACCCTGATCATGGACCGGAAGGAGATCAACGTCCGCGTCTCCTCCATCCCCACGATCTACGGGGAGAACATGGTCATGCGGTTCCTCGACACGAGCAGCGGCGTCTATTCGCTCGACGGCCTCGGCATGACCAAGGAGAACATCCGGAAAATCCAGTCCATCATCAACAAGCCCTACGGGATGATCCTGAGCACCGGCCCGACCGGGAGCGGCAAGAGCACCAGCATCTACGCCATCCTGAACGAGCTCAACCGGCCGGACAGCAACATCATGACCCTGGAAGACCCGGTGGAATACCGGATCGAAAACATCCGCCAGGTCCAGCTCAACACCAAGGCGGGCATGACCTTCGCCAGCGGACTCCGGTCGATCCTGCGCCAGGACCCGGACATCATCATGGTGGGGGAAATCCGCGATCCGGAAACGGCGGCCATCGCCGTCCAGGCGGCCCAGACCGGCCACCGCGTGCTGAGCACCGTGCACACGAACGACGCCGCCGGCGCCATCAGCCGGTTCATCGACATGGATGTCGAGCCCTTTCTCATCTCCTCGGTTCTGCTGGCGTCCTTCGCCCAGCGGCTCGTCCGGACGATCTGCCCCTACTGCAAGGAACGCTACCGCCCCCTCAAGGAGGCGCTCGCCGCGGTGGGAATCCACGGGGAAGACGCCGAAAAGGGCACTTTCATGCGCGGCCGGGGGTGCAACCAGTGCATGAACACGGGCTTCAAGGGGCGGACCGGCGTCTTCGAGGTCCTGATCAACGACGAGATGATCCAGCGGATGATCCTCGAAAAACGGTCGGCCCAGGAAATCACCCGGGAAGCGAAGCGCGCGGGGTTGATGCAAACCCTCCAGGACGACGCGAAAAACAGGGTCCTGCAGGGGATCACCACCCTGGAAGAGGCCGCCACCGCCGTCATGATGTGAGGTTGACATGCCCACGTTCAACTACAAGGCCTTCAACGCGAGCGGCGCGGCGGTTTCCGGCGTCGTCGAGGCGGAAACCCAGCAGATGGCCGCGGACATGCTGTTCGCCCAGGGGTACGTCCCCTCCTCGGTCAAGGAAAAGGTCATCGACACCGGGTCGGGGCTGTGGGCGCGGCTGCTCCGGATGACGCAGAAGGTCCCGGCCAAGGACCTGATTCTGTTCACGAAACAATTCCGGTCCATGATGCACGCCGGGGTGCCCCTGATGCGGCTTTTGCAGGTCCTGGAGGCGCAGACGCAGAACGTCGCGCTGAAACGGGCCATCGGCGACATCGCCGAGAGCGTCAAGGAGGGGTCGACCCTGCACACGGCCATGGAGCGAAACAGCCATATCTTCCCGCCCCTCTATTACAACCTGGTCAAGGCCGGCGAGGTCAGCGGCAATGTCCCGGAGGTCATGTCCCGGCTGGTTTACATCATCGAGCACGAGGCCAAGATCAAAGCGGACATCAAGTCGGCCCTCCAGTATCCGATGATGGTTCTGATCGCCCTGGTCGGGGCCTTCTTCATCCTCCTGACCTTCGTCGTCCCCAAGTTTGCGACCATGTTCGGCCGGGCCGGCCTGGAGCTGCCGGTGCCGACGCAGATCGCCCTGACGCTGTCGAGGCTCATCAATGATTACTGGTATATCGGACTGGGCAGCCTGATTGCCCTCGTCGTCGGGTTGAGATACTTCCTCAAGACCGAACAGGGCCAGTACGTCAAGGATGCGCTGCTGCTCAGTCTGCCCCTCGTCGGCCCCCTCTTCGTCAAGGCCATCATGTCGCGCTTTGCCAGCATTTTCGCGATTTTGCAGTCCAGCGGCGTCCCCATCATGGTGTCGATGAAGGTCCTGACCGGGGCGATCGGCAACCAGGCCGTCGCCGTCGAGTTCGGCAAGGTCCGAGACCAGATGCACGAGGGCCGGGGGATCTCCGTCCCCCTGAGTCAGGCGAAATACTTCACCCCAATGGTCATCGACATGATCGCCATCGGCGAGGAATCCGGGAACCTCGAAGAAATGCTCCAGCAGGTCGCCGTCCACTACGATGACGAGGTGGCCTACAGCGTCAAGGGAATGTCCGACGCAATCGGGCCGATCCTCATCGTGGGGCTGGCGGCCGTCGTCGGCTTTTTCGCGATGGCGATTTTCATGCCCATGTGGGACATGACCAAACTTGCAAGGTAAACGCCCCATGGCCAAGAAGAACTATCAGGTCCAGGTCAGCCTGTACATCCTGGTGCCATTCATCACCAGCGGCGCCGCGCTGATCTGGGTGCTGCTGACAGAGCAGGTCATCCAATATGTCGCGAAAAGTGGCGTTTCCTCCTGGGTTTCCCCCCTCTGGAAACTGGGGGTGCTTATCGCAACCTATCTCCTGAGCCTGCTCGTCACCTGGATCATCCTCAACCCGGTCAGCAAATTCATCCGGAAAGCGGAAACCCTTCCCGTCTATCCCCGGCCGCCAGAGGACAAGGAGACCCCTCAGCCGGTGGACGCCATCGCCCATTATTCACAGGTCTTCGACCAGATCACCTCGATCCTGAGCAAGGTGGAGGCAAGGGAGCTCTTCCCGGGGATGATCGGCCAGAGCAAGGTCATGCGGGCGATCTTTTCCCAGATTCTGAAGGTGGCCCGGACCGATTCCACGGTGCTCATCGAAGGCGAGAGCGGCACCGGCAAGGAGCTGGTGGCCTCGAGCCTCTACGAACACAGTTTCCGGCGGGGCAAGCCCTTCATCAAACTCAACTGCGTCGCCATCCCCGAAAGCCTCCTGGAAAGCGAACTCTTCGGCCATGAAAAGGGGGCGTTCACCGGGGCCGTCACGCAGAAAATCGGCAAGTTCGAGCTGGCGAACGGCGGGACGATCTTTCTCGACGAGATAGGCGACATGCCGCTCGCCACCCAGGCCAAGCTCCTGCGCGTCCTCCAGGAGAAGGAATTCGAGCGGGTGGGCGGCAACCAGACCATCCGCGTCGACGTGCGCTTCATCGCCGCCACCAACAAAAACCTGATGGAGATGGTCCGGCAGGGAACCTTCCGCGAGGATCTCTATTACCGTCTGAACGTCTTCTCCGTTCATCTCCCATCCTTGAGGGAACGGAAGGAGGACATCCCCCTTCTGGCCGCGCATTTCCTCGAGCGGACCCCCCATCCGGTTCAGCTTTCAGACGAAACTCTCCAGATCCTGACGGCTTACGCCTGGCCGGGGAATGTTCGTGAACTTCAGAATACCCTCGAGCGGGCCGCGGTGCTGGCGGAGAACGGCCTGATCAAGCCCTCGTTGCTCCCGGGCCACCTCATCGGCGCAATTCCTGCCCAGACTGTTCAGCAATCGGATACCGTCCAACCGAGATCCATTGACGAACGCATCGACGAGGTGGAGAAGGGGCTCATCATCGAAGCCCTGAACCGCTCAGGCGGCATCCAGGTCAAGGCGGCCGAACTGCTTGGGATCAACCAGCGGAGCCTCTGGCACCGCATCAAGAAACTCCATATCGACGTGGATGGCCTGAAGAATCAACAAAAAATGTAGATGATCCACTAAATCTTGTTGCTTTTGAAAAGCAGCATAAACCTGCTATTTATCATCCTCCCATTGATCGATTACCCGCCCCCTCCAGCAAAAATCTTAATTTCCCATCAGATAACAAATGCTTAAACCGTTCCAGCTTTATTGTTGAATATTTCCATTGAAAAATATAAAAGCTGGCATGGCCTGTGCTTATGAAACAGGTCAAAGGGGACCGTAAAAGAAGCCATTATTATATAAAAATGAAGCCCGCAACCGGGAGAACAGGAGGAATAAAATGAAAACGTTGACAAAAAAGAATCAGAAGGGGTTCACACTGATCGAGATCATCGCCGTTCTCGTCATTCTGGGGATCTTGGCCGCCGTCGCTATTCCGAAGTATCTCGACATGCGTGAAGATTCCATAACGAATGCAGCCAAGGGCGCGGTCTCGGAATTGAATGCCCGTGAGCGTTTGGCCTTGGCTCAGAGCAAGTTAAAAGACGCAACAGCAAATTCCTGGTATACGGTTTCAGATTATAACTTGGGCGATGATTGGTCGGCAACTGGCGGGACTGATATATCAAAAGCAGGAGATACGGGAGGCACATTGACATTCAACGATTTCAAGGGGAAGAGCGTGACATTAGTTAAAACAGCATCAACTGACAAAAATACGCCAGCGAGTTGGAAATTAGGTGTAGTTGGGGACAGCACATAATAGTGCGATAAATTATCGTTTTGGTCGAGGTCGGTAGTTGATCATATCTTGAAAGTTCATTAACGATGTAATTCCAATAAAGTTAAGGGGAAACAAGTGGTTTCCCCTTAACTTTGTAGGGCTCTCAAGATGAGTCACAATGACATGCAATTCCAATGGATCTGAATCGCGTGTTGGTCCGTTTCTCCTCCCAGTCGGACCGACTTTCTTCCCTTTTATCGCCCTCTTCTTCGCTCTTATCGTCATCTATGCCAACAGCCTAAACGGTGTCTGGCAATTCGACGACGAGCCCAACATTGTCAACAACCCGTCGGTCCACTTAAGATCTCTCGACAGGGAATCCATCGTCAAAACCTTCTATGGTCTCGATCAGAAAAAAATCTATCGCCCTGTCGCCTATCTCAGTTTTGGGCTGAACCATTATTTAGGCGGCCTGGATCCCGTGGGCTACCATATTGTCAATCTCGCCATTCATTATCTGGCCGCTGTTCTTCTTTTTTTGTTCATTTACAGTACGCTCACCCTCCCACGCCTAAAGTCGTCTTACGGGCGTGACGCCTATGCCATCGCCCTCCTGACCGCCTTTCTGTGGGCCGTCAACCCGGTCCAGGTGACGGCCGTCACCTATATCGTCCAGCGCATGGCATCCCTGGCCGGACTGTTTTACATCCTGAGCCTGTACCTCTATCTTCTGGGCCGGACATCGGAAGTCCGGTGCAAAAAGATTCTCTTCTTTTCGCTCTGCGCCGCAACCGCCGCCCTGGCCGTCGGCACCAAAGAGAACGCCGTCATGATTCCGGCGAGTATCTACCTCTATGACCTGATTTTGATTCAGGACATCACCCGAAAGATTTTTTTCAAACATTTAAAATATTTCATTCTCCCGGCTGCGATTCTCGTTTCGCTCTGGCTCGTGTTCTCCTTCGATATCCTCTCCCTCGCCTCCAGCTATTCCGAACGCCCCTTCACCCTCGCGGAACGATTGCTGACGGAACCCCGGGTGATCCTGTTTTATATCTCCCTGCTCCTTTACCCTACCTATTCCCGTCTGATGCTGAACCATGATTTTGAGATCTCCAGGTCGCTTCTGGAACCCTGGACGACATGGCCGGCAATCCTGACGATCGCGATCTGTACCGGATGGGCCGTCTGGGTGGCCCGGAGAAAACCCCTGCCGGCCTACTGCATCCTTTTCTTTTTCCTCAATCACCTCATCGAAGGCTCCTTCATCCCCCTGGAACTGATCTATGAACACCGGAATTACATCCCCTCCATGCTCCTGTTCCTGCCGGTGGCCATTTTCATCATCCGGGCCCTGGAGTATTTTTCATACAAAAAGATCCTTCAATTTTCGATTGCCGCGCTGGTCGCGTTTGTCCTCATCGCCCAGGGACACACCGTGACCATGTATAATTTCATTTTTCGGGCGCCCTATCTCCTCTGGTCCGATAACATCGCCAAGGCGCCCAATCTGAGCCGCCCCCATGTCAACCTGGGCAACATTCTCATGGATCAGGGGCTGTATGAAGAGGCCTACGCGTCCTACCAAAAGGCATGGTCGCTCCAGCGATTCGATCGTCTTTCCCAAGCCCCTTCAGCCATCTACAACCTGGGTCGCTATCATTTTTACAAAAAGGACTACCCCAAAGCGCTGAGCCATTTCGAGACCGCCGTCAGGATGGAGCCCCGCTATTCGAACATGTGGGTCAGTCTCGCCCAGACCCAGATCCAACTGGGCGACTTGAAGGCTGCCGAGAGCGCCACCCGCAAAGCTCTCAGAAGGGGAGCAGACAATCTGAGACTGAACGCCATGCTGAGTTTCGTTTTACTGAAACAGGGGGCTAACGCCGACGCCATCCGATACGGCTGGAAAACGCTGACCATCGACCCGGAATACACGGACGTCATGCGGGTTCTGGCTGAAGCATATCGTCGCACCGGGCGGATCGATCGTGCTGTCCATCTCTGGGAAAGTTACCTGAGGGATTATCGTGACGATATCGAAGGCCATCTCGCGTTGATCGATCTTTACACGCGCACCGGGCAGACAGAAAAACTCGACAAAACCATTGCCCGGGTTATGTTGTTAAAAGGACCGCAAAGCTGGCATGCCCTGATTGAGGACTTCCAGAACGTAAAGGCAGACCACGCCTATGAACCTGATTTGCAGCGGCTCATATCTATGATAAGGAAACGGCTCAACCAACAGTAATGAAAAGAGTCGATATGTAAATATAAGGATGCGCCTGTGCAAAGCCGAAAAACCTTCCTTCCCATCGCTATCCTCGCCATTTTTATCGCCATCGCCTATATCCCGCTTTTCGACAACACCATGATCGTCTGGGATGATTTTTTTAACTTAATCAATAACGAGCGTCTCAAGTCACTGACCTTTGAAAACGTCCTAGCCTACTGGACAGGTCCGTTTCTGAAACTCTACATCCCGGTCACCTACACCACCTGGTCCGTGGTCTGGCAGGCGATCTCCTGGTTGGCACCTGTAGATCCAGACTATCAGATCCATGCCCGGGTCCTACACCTGCTGAACCTGCTTTTCCACATCCTCGACGCGCTACTGGTCTTTTCAATTGTCCTGAAAATGGTCGACGATCGACTGGCGGCTCTTCTGGGCACCATGCTGTTCGGTCTACACCCCCTGCAAGTGGAAACGGTTTCCTTTATTTCGGAGTGGAGAACCCTGCTGGCCTTTTTCTTTTCGCTCGCGGCTATGCATCAGCATCTCGAAGCCCAAGGGGCATCAAGGCGTCTGGCCGAACGGTCCTATGGTGCATCTTCGGAAAACGGGGATTCCAAGCTTCTGACCAAATCCGGGGTTCGTCGATGGCTCAAGGACAGGCACTCACTGACGGCATTTTCATTCTTCATCTTGGCGCTCCTTTCGAAACCCGTCAGCACCATCGTTCCCATCTTCTTGCTCGTCATCGACCATTTCTTCCTCCACCGGAGCCTGCGAAGCTCTCTCAAGTCACTGGCAATCTGGTTCATCGCCGCCGCAGCCCTGGCGGTCTTGACGGTCCAGGCCCAGCCACCCGATCCGCTCCAGTTCATCATACCACTCTGGCAACGCCCATTCATCGCGTTTGATGCTGCCACCTTTTATCTATGGAAGCTTCTTATCCCCCACAACCTTTGCGTCGATTACGGACGTTCGCCCGAATATGTTCTAAGTCACTGGTGGGGTTACGCAAGCGGAATCCTGTCTGTAGGCATTCTGGTGCTATTGTTGCTCAAGCGCAAGAAATACCCTCTTTATCTGGCGTGTTATCTCCTCTTCCTGATTGGCTTTCTTCCAACATCCGGTTTTTTGCCTTTCATCTTTCAGTATTTCTCAACCGTAGCCGACCGATACATGTACTTCGCAATGCTGGGGCCTGCGCTTGCCGCGGCTGTTTTCTTGCAAAAGGAACGGAGCCCCGTGCATCTGGCACCCGTGTTTCTCATCGTGCTGGTATTGGCAATGGCCACTTACGTCCAGGCGAGGGTATGGGATGATGGAATCACGCTCTATACAAGTGCCATCAAGATCAACCCCCGAGGCTACTGGACCCGCAACAATCTGGGTAACGAGATCCATAAAGAAGATATCATCGGGGCGATTTTCCTTTATCGTGAAGCCATCCATCAGAAGCCTGATTATATACTGGCAATCGAAAACCTGGCGGTGAGCCTCTTACAGGTTCGGGTTAAATATCCATCATTCGATGTTACCTGGCTGGTCGACCGTGACACCGACACACGGAATAAAGAATCGAAATACTTCCAAGCGGGCGTCAGAAATACGAATGAAAGAAACCCGCATAAAGCGACACAAAATTTCGGCAAGGCCATTGCCCTGAACATGATCAACGGAAAAAGCTATAACAACGTGGGTCTGGTCATGACGATGTCCGAAGATTTCGACCGTGCCGCCCGCCTGTTCCGCGCGGCCATCGCGCTCAGCCCCAAAAATCCGGAAGCACTTAACAATCTGGCCATTGCCACCTATCATCTCGGGAAGAAAGACAAGGTCTTGGAATATTTGGACAGAGCTCTCGATATGAAAAAGAAAAGCAGTACCATCCTGGCAAACCGAATGGCCATCTCGGAGGAAATGGAGCGCGAAACGCGGGGAGCAAAACCCGTTCCCATAGAATTAGTATATCTGTTGCAGAAATGAAGCATCATGCCGCTGAAATTCTCTGGGTCAGCCAGCATAGGGCCGTGGTTCACGGGGGGATGCATTGTCTTTTCATTCTGACACAAGATTTGATGTATCACCACCCACTGAAAAACCCTTTTGACATGAGTGATTTTCAGGGTAAGATGTCGCCACCATTCTGCCGCCCCCGATGACGACCGACGGGGGTGTGATTTTAAGACCTTTATCCTCGCGCATTGATCGGCTTGGAAATGATGAAACAGAGGCGTATATCCCGCATCAAACAACGGGGCTTCACCATGATCGAGATGGTGGCGGTGCTGATCGTCATGGCCATCATGGTTGCGGGCATCAGCAGCCGGGTAACCACGACCGGCAACGAGCTGATTGTCGAGACAGAAGTCCTGAAATTTCATCTGCGCTTTGCCCAGATCAGGGCCATGAACGATACCGTTTCCTGGGGCATTAATGTCAATGATGCCTTCTCCTACACCCTATACAGGGGCACTGGCCCGGCCCCAGACATCCTGCCCGGCGAATCGGGTCAGACGCATACGTTACCAACGGGCGTTACCATCACGGCCGGCCTCGAAAGGCACAATTTCAATGAATGGGGGAAACCGGTAAACGCCGTGGGTGCAGAGCTTACCGGTACGCAGACGATTACCCTCACGCAAGAAACTTCAACGAACAGCATTACCATCACCCAGAACACGGGATACGTTCAATAATGACGCGAGCGCGCTATCACCCAAAGGGGTTTACGCTGATCGAAATCATCATTACCTTGGTGGTCGCCGCCATTCTGGGATCGATGATCATCACCTATTTCGGAACCGCCTTTTCGGAAAGCGTCACACCGATCACGAGATTGAAGGCTTCTGCGAATCTCCATCGGGTCATGGAAAATATCACGGCCGATTACGACCAGTATCCGAAATGGCGGGGTGCTACAACCTATACCGCGACCACATCCTATGTGATCCCCACGGTCTACAACGGACACTATTACAAATGCACCGTGGGCGGAACAAGCGGGGCCGTTAATGCCGAGCCGGCCTGGCCGACCAGCAGCGGGGCGACTGTGACAGACAACGGGGTCACCTGGCAAGAGAGCGGCCGCTTGCGGGCCGTCTTATCTCTGGAAACGCTGAAGGGGAACGTCGGAAACGAAGGATCCGACAAAGAAAACGATTACGGCAAATACCACGTCCTCGAGAATCGCTTCATCCAGTTTGTGAATAACGGTGAGGTTACTGACACAACCGTCAAGAACATCCTGAAAGTGAAGCTGGAAAACGAAACCGGAGAGAGCCTGACGGCGCTGTTCGTGTCCGACTGAGAAATGTCATCATGAGGCCTGTGTTGAAAGATCCCCGGGGATTTACGCTGATCGAAGCGATTTCGGCCATCGTGATCATGACGATTGTCAGCGCCCTGGCGGGTATGGGACTGATACAGATCGCCAACGGCTATGCCTTTGCGAAGAAAAACGCCGTGATCGCGCAGCGGGCCCAGATCGCTCTAACCCGCCTGTCGAAGGAACTTTCCGCGCTTCAATCCGTTTCCGCCTCACCCACGCCCACATCGACTTCGTTGACCTATGTGCGCAATGGCGCTGCTCACGCGATCGCCTGGACAGGCGTCAATCAGCCCCTCACACTCGATGGAGACATCCTCATCGATAAAGTGCAGAACTTCAGCTTGACTTACTATAACAAATACAACGATTCCAGCCCCACAACCTATTCATCGGCAACGGCGATCATTCAAATTACGCTGGAGCTTCTGGGGGGCAATGATACAACGCTCGTCTTTACAGATCGGGTGGCGATATAAGATCAGAAGAAAATTATGAAGAAACTGAATCAACAGGGGAACATTCTTCTCTTCATCGTGGTGGGAATGACGTTGATCGCCGTCTTGGGGACGGGGATTTACTTCGCGACCACCACGAGCACCTTTAGCGGTGTCAGCGCCAACGACCACCATCGCGCCTATCAGCTCGCACTGGCCGGAAGAGATTACGCCCTGGCAAAAAATCTCAGCAACATGTCGGGGGATTTCACGTTCAGCAATGGCGATATCTTCCGCCTCGTGGTCAGTGGCGACACGATTACCTCAACGGGCATCGTCAAATCCGGGACCCCCTATGAGGTGAAACGGACCGTCACCATCACAATATCCGGCTTCAGTTCGCAGGCCGACGTTGTTTTTGCACGCAATCTTGCCGATTTTACAGAGACGATCCCGCAATTGCAGACCCAATCGGGACTCGTCATTGAAAATGCACTTGGCCAAATAGAAATGGGACAAGCGAAAACGCTGTCATTCGGAGGGATCTCTTACGGAGGAGACGCAAGCTCGGGAAATTGTCAAAACGGCATATGCGATTTTAACGGAGGCTTCAGGGCGTATTTCCGCTTCAAATTAGTAAAGGAAAGTTCCGGGGAACCGCACGGGTTCGTTTTTACATTCTTTCACGGCTATAACTCCAGCACTGGCGTGGGGAATTTGAGCACGGCCATTGGGGGTGACAAAGGTATCGGGGGAGCCATAACAAACGATATGCCGGAACTGCTGGGATATGCCGGAAGTTCCTGTATAACGAGGAATTCATCCGGAGTATGCACGAGTTGGCTGGATGGATCAGGAAAGGGAATTCAACCGCCAAAGATGGCTATTGAATTTGACGCGCGCGAGCACTCATGCGGTTCTTCAGGCGCCTGTTATTATTCCAGCCGGTGTGACGGATCAAGAAACCATATGGCCTATCACTTTTGGGGCGATTCGAGCACATGCGGCAACAGGGAAAACTCGCCAACATATGACGACAACCGCCATGGCAGTGGGACAGCTGGAAGCGCCACGATACCGAGGAACTCCGTCGCCAGCAATTCCGCAGATACAGAGGACTATTTTACAGGCTACAACCAGTCACCTCGATGGTCCAGCACATGGTTGTACGACCCGGCCCAGACTTTTGCTGTCCGCGTGGAGGTATCGAGGGGATCAACACCGAACAGCAACGGGAAATACTTCTATCGGACAAGAACATGGATCAAGAAATGCGTCCGCAGTGACGGATCGGCTTGCGACATCAGCGAAACCGACTGCTGCTCGTATGGGAACGCTGATTTCGACAATGTCAAAGTGGATTATAACGAACTTCATTCAACGGACCTTCCGACCTTGGACCGAACCATTGAACTGGACTCTGACAACCACACCCTGTTTGAAAAATTTGCCTGGGGATGGAGATTCGCCGCCGGATCGGGTAGTCCTGAAAATGTAACCATATCATCCTTCGGCATCTATTTTATCAAAGAACCCGGCTCTTGCGTGAATTATGGGGTCTGGAATGATTTGGGAGGAAGCGGAAGCACCTCTTACTTCAAGATCAACGGTTCGGGTTGCATCGGCGTCGTCAAAGATTCTTTTATCGGCAATATCGGGGCATCGGAAATCATTGATGGGTTCACGGACGCCGCGTGTACCATCGCTGCGTCGCCATCATCCCTTTCCTTCAGCCAGGCTTCAACCGCCGACACCAACAAGAATTGCGCCGTGTATTTCAGCGGCACAGATAAATAAGGCCCCCGGAAAACGACCCGCACCGCATTTCCCGCCCCGACGGCACAGATCACGCGGCATTTGCACATCCATATTTCCACAATTTTTCCTTTCCCTTGTGGCGCAAAACGTGTATAATTACGCCGTTTCGTGTGGAATAGGCCATTCCGGACATCGCGGAAACGAACAGACCGACAGCACCGCTGATTGAGGATGATGCCCAAACTTTCGGTTCGCCAACAGATCGAGAAGAACGGCCTGCTCCTGATCGCCGTGATGATGGTCGGAATTTATTGGGCGTTTGACTACGTCTCCTCCGGCCATTACCTGACGCGCACGCTGATCGCGGTCCTGGTCATCGTATACGGGTTTTTCATCCAGTCGCTCATCAACTCCCGCAAGGCGGCGCTCGAGGAGACGCAGCGGACGCAGAAGCAGCTTGCCCAGTCCGAGAAGCTGGCGGCGCTGGGCGCGGTGGCGGCGGGCGTGGCGCACGAAGTCAAGAATCCGCTGGCGATCATTGTCCAGGGCGTCGAATTCCTGAAAATGGCCCTGCGTGACAACGCCCGCCTGCTGGATGTGACCGAGCGCATCGAAAAGTCCGCCCTGCGCGCGGACAACATCGTGAAGGGGCTGCTCAGCTACTCCCGCGAGATCGCCCTGAAGATGGAGGAGACGGACATCGAGCCGGTGATCGACGAGGCCCTGACCTTCGTGGACCATCAGCTCCGGCAGAAGCGCATCAACGTGAAAAAGCAGTACGCGCCGGGCTTGCCGAAGATCATCATGGACGGCGACCAGATCAAGCAGGTGTTCACGAACCTGTTCACGAACGCGATCGAGGCGATGCCCGGGGGAGGCATCCTCGGGATCCGGACCGAACAGGCGGGGGGGGGGAACGGACAGGCATCGGTGACGGTGGTGGTTTCGGACACCGGCGAGGGGATTCCGGAAGACCGGATCCGCAGGATCTTCGATCCCTTTTTCACGACGAAGGAGAGCGAGAGAAACACCGGATTGGGGCTGTCCATCACCAAGGGGATCATCGACAAGCATCGCGGCACCATCGAGATCGAGAGCGAACCCGGCCGGGGAACGCGCATCGTGATCGGGCTGCCGGCTGGCCTGGTTTGAGGGGCGATCTTCGCGGATCGAAGAAAAGGGAGGGCAAACATGGATTTCTTCAAGAAGCTGGTTCCCGTGACCAAGAAAACGGTCCTCATCATCGACGATGAGGAGGACTTCTGCCATTTCGTCAAGCTCAACCTCGAAGAGACGAAGTATTTCGAGGTGCTGACCGCCTATAACGGCCCGGACGGCATCGACCTGGCGATCCGCTACCAGCCGGACCTGATCCTGCTCGACATCATCATGCCGAACATGACGGGCACCGAGGTGGCCGAGGCGCTCCGGAGCAACAAGGCGACCAAGGATATCCCCATCATTTTTCTGACGGCGATTGTCAAACGGGGGGAAGTGGGCTCGACGGAATATCAGTTCGGGGGGAATTTCTTCATCTTCAAGCCCGTCAAGCTGGACGAGCTGATCCATGAAATCGGGGCCAAGATCCGGTAGCCGGGCAAGACCCTCAGCGCGTTCCCATCACATCGAAGACGGATTTCTCCCCTTCGATTCCCTTCAGATTCACGCGGTCGATCTGTTCGGTTCTGAACGCGGCGCCGGCCAGCCGGAAGGTGTCGTTGCAGATCAGGATCTGCCCCTCGTTGGCCATGCGCTCCAGCCGCGCCGCGAGATTCACCGCCGTTCCCATGACCGTGTATTCCCGCTTGATGGGTGAACCGAACATGCCCGCCATCACCTCGCCGGTCGCGATGCCGATGCCGACGGGCAGCCGGGCGTTGCGCCCGCCCAGGCTCTGATTGATCTCGGCCATCGCGCTCCGCATCTTGAGCGCGCACGAGACGGCCCGGAACGCGTCGTCGTCGTAGGACAGGGGCGCCCCGAAGATGGCCATGATGCTGTCGCCGATGTGCTTGTCCAGGGTGCCGTTGAATTCGAAGACGATCCGGTCGAGCGGCCGGAAATAGTATGTGTTCAGGAGGTCGGCGATGTCCTGGGGCGACATCCGGGCCGTCATGTCCGCAAACCCCCGGATGTCCGTGAACAGCACGCTGACGGTCCGCCGCTTCGGGAGAAGTTTCTCGCCGGTGCGGTGCATCTCCTGGAGGACCTGTTCCGAGACGAACTGCTTCAGGCGCTTCTTGGTGATGAATTCGCGGATCTTGGCCCGGATTTCCTTGTTCTCGAAAGGCTTCGTCAGAAACCCGTCGATCCCCTGGTTGACCGTGTCGATGGCGCGGTCCAGTGTCGCATAGCCGGTCAGGATCACCCGGATGATATCCGGATTGATCCGGCCGATCTCCGTCAGCGTCTCCAGGCCGTCCAGCCCGGGCATCTTGAAGTCCGAGATCACCACCTCGATGTCTTCGGGAAATTTCCGGACGAGGTCGATCCCGTCCGCCCCCCGCTCGGCCAGCAGGACTTCATACCCATCCCGTTCGAGGACCTTCTGCAGGGATATCCGGACGCCTTCCTCGTCGTCCACGATCAGAATCTTCACGACGCGCTGCACCTCCTGCACGGCAGGTTGATGGTAAACGTGGCGCCCTCCCCCACTTCGCTGCTGACGCGGATCTCGCCCCCATGCTTGTGGACGATCTCATGGGAGATATAGAGCCCCAGCCCCGTTCCCCTCCCGACCTCCTTGGTCGTGAAGAAGGGCTTGAAGATATCCTTCAGGATCTCCGGCGGGATGCCGGCGCCGGTATCCCGGCAGGCCACGACGATGCTTTCCGACTGCGGGTCGCACGCGGTGGACAGCCACAGGGTTCCCCGGCCCTCGGGCAGCGCCTGCAGGGCGTTGTTGATGATATTGATGAGCACCTGGCCGAGGTTGGAGAAATTGCCCTGGAGGGTCGGCAGGTCCGGATCATACTGCTTTTCGATGACGACGTCCATCGCTTTGTACTGGTTGTAGAGAACCTGGAGCGCCTCGTCGATGACGGCATTCATGTTGACGTCCTCGAGATAGGTCTGCGTCTGGCGGGACAGGTCCAGGATGCTCTTGACGATCCCCTTGGTCTTGTTCAGCTCCTTGAGGGAGTAGGCCAGATCCTTCTTCAGCTCCTCGAAGACCGGGCGCGTCTCCTCCTGCTCCTCGAGCAGCTCGATGTCGGTCTGGATGAGGCTCGAGGCGCTGGCCAGCGGGTTGTTCAGCTCGTGGGCGATCCCGGCGACGAGCTGGCCGATGGCGGCCAGGCTTTCCGACTGGATCAACTGCTCCTGCGTCCTCTCCTTTTCCGCGAGCGCCGCCTTGCGCCCGTTGATGAGGGACTGGGTCATCACCCCGTACACGATGACGAGACAGACGATGACGACCCGCGTGAAAACCTGCTCGGACGCCATGGAGTCGAACACCCAGTAGATGAGGACCATGGCGATGGCGATGAGGATGAGTCCGTTGGCTTCGATCTGCTGGCGGAGCG
>DAOPOS010000005.1:21862-110016 GCA_035358035.1 Syntrophales bacterium
CCCCCTCCGCGGCCTTCAGCCGGCCCACGATCACATAGGTCAACGGGGTCATGAGGACCTCGACGCCGACCTTGAAGAGGTAGTTCGTGACGACGAGGGTGACGAAGAGGGCCGGGGGAAAGACGCCGAACAGCGTGGCCGCGCCGACGAAGGCCGCCGTGTCGATCCCTTCGCCGACGAGGGTGCTGCCGACGGTGCGCGTCCAGAGCCAGCGCCCCCGGGTCATCAGCTTCATCCGGGCCAGGACGAAGGAGTTGGAAAATTCACCCAGCCAGTAGCCCAGCAGGCTGGCGACGACGATGCCGCCGGAGGTCATCCCGCCGAACACGGCGTCAAAGGCGCGCTGCCCCACCGACTGCTCCCACAGGGCCTCCCCGGGCAGAATCCGGACCCCGTACAGGAGGAGGCTGCAGACGGCCAGGCCGAAGAACCCCATCCAGATGACCCGCCGGGAGCGCTTGAATCCATAGACCTCCGTCAGGATGTCGCCGAAGATGTAGCTGACCGGGAACAGCAGCGTGCCGGCGTCGAAGGCGAGCGGGACCCCCCCGAGCGAGACGCCCCAGTCCACGATCTTCGCCGAGGACAGGATGTTGCTCATGACGAGCACGACCACGAACAGGACCGTGATCAGATCGGCATAGCGGTAGGCCTTCCGTTCCATTTTTTCTCTCCGAGCGAAAGGCCCTATCACGGAACCCGCCGCCGGGTCAAGCCGGGCGCCGCCGCGCTTGTATTCATAAAACCGATATGCTATGCAGAGTGCGCCTTCGAGACAGGCCCTGTTTCTTGGTGAAACGGCGCCGTAAGGGACTCCGGGAACGGGCGCCATCCGATACGGGAGGACAGAACGTTGCCAACCGGGAAAATCTTCTTCGTCGTCAATCCTCACGCCGCCAACGGTGAAACGGGCCGGCAGTGGCCGCTGATCCAGGCCAAGGCCCGGGAGAGGCTGGGGCCGTTTCGCGCCCAACTGACCGCCGGGACCGACGATGCCACCCGGATCACCCGCCAGGCGCTCCTGGACGGCGCGGAGCTGATCGTCTGCATCGGCGGAGACGGCACCCTGAACGAGGTCGTCAACGGGTTCATGGACGAAAAGGGGCCGATCCGGCCGGAGGCGGTCCTGGGTTTCGTCCCCAACGGGACGGGCTGCGACTTCGTGCGCACGGTCCCCATCCCCGCCGACCTGGACAGCGCGCTCAACACGATCCGCGCCGGCCATACCCGCATCCTCGACCTGGGCCGCCTCCGCTTCGCGGACCACCGGGGCGGGACCGGCCTCCGCTATTTCCACAACATCGCGAGCTTCGGCATGGGCGGCGAGGTCGTGGACCGCGTCAATCACACGTCCAAGGCCCTGGGACCGTTTGTCTCCTTCATGTGGGGCACCCTCGTTTCCCTGATGCACTACCACGCCAAGCGGGTCCGGCTCAAGGTGGACGACTACTTCGACCGGGAGGTCGCCATCTGGCATGTCGCCGTGGGAAACGGCCGCTTCCACGGCGGCGGCATGCTTGTCGCCCCGGACGCCCTGGTGGACGACGGGCTCTTCCACATCACGATCGTCAGCGACATGATCCTGCCCCGCGTCTTCACCCATCTGCCCAAGCTCTACAACGGCAAGATCAAGACCATCCGGCAGGTGTCGACCGTCGTCGGGAAAACGGTCAGCGCCACCTCGTCCGACCGCGTCCTTCTGGACGTCGACGGCGAACAGCCGGGCTTCCTGCCGGCGACGATCGAAATCGTGCCGGCCGCCATCCGGATGATCACCCAGCGGGGCTGAGGAGCGCCCCCCGCGCCTGGACAAATTCTCCCCATCCACTGGGGAGGAATTCTCCACGACGGGACGTCACGGGCGGGCAGCGCCTCCCCGTTGACGGTCAGGTTCGCGCTTTCCGGCATCCGTTCGCCGTGGTATATCACTTGCAGATGATGCCGGAGAAAAAGTTCCTGAGAGGGAGTGTCCCGTGAACAAACATCGCGTCTTCTACGGGTGGATGGGATGGCTGCTCGTCTTCCTCGCGCCGGCTCTGGGCCTGGCACAGACGGCGCCGAAGCCTGCGCCGCCGGACATGGCCGTCAAGGGCGCCGCGGCGGTCCGGACGACCAAGATGATCGCGACGGCCCAGGTCCTGGAAATCTCGGACACCGCCATGAAGGTCGAGCGCACCGTCAAGGGTACCGCGGAAATCATGGAGTTTGCCCTTGAAAAACCGGTCCCGCGGATCGCCGTCGGCGACAAGGTCCGGATCAGCTATGTCACACGGGAAGACCGGCTGATCGCCGTCCGGGTTTACAAAGCGGCAAAAATCGACCCCAAGAAGGCAAAAAAAGAGACCCGACCTCCCGTCCTCCCCGTCCCCGCGCCGCCGGGTAGCGGAAAATGAGCCTGCGCAGCCGTTTGCTGATCGTGACCCTGACCGGCCTGGCCGTGACCATGGCCCTCTGGGGATGGGTCCAGGTCCGGGCGCTGGACCGGATTCTTGTGGAACAGCAGGGCAAGCGGATCAGCGCCGTGGCGGAGACCGTCGGCACCTATTACCTCCATTTCCCCTCCGGACGCGGGCTGACCGCCCTTGATACGACCCTCAAGGAAAACCTGCAGCTGGATCCCCGTCTGGCCCGGATCGACATCTTCTCCGTGACCGCCGTGGACGTGGATACCCTCGCCGGGGCCAGCCGCGTGCACGACGAGTGGCCGGACGCGACCGTCTATGCCGCCGCGCAAACCCGCAAGCCCCAGACCATGAAGATCCGGACGGAGGCCGGACCGGCCGTCGGCCTGCTCTACCCCCTCATGCCGGAGAAGGGCTCCAAGGCGCGGATCTGGGTGGGCGTGATCATCTTTTCCCAGTTCACGGCGGAGATCCTCGCGCGGGCGCAGAAGCTGATGGTGGTCAGCAGCCTCGGCCTGCTCATCGTCGTCTTCCTCGTCCTCGCCGTCAGCTACGGCTGGCTGATCGGGCGCCCGCTCCAGGCCATCACCCATGCGATCGACGAATTCGAGCGGGGCACCTACACGAAGCGCATCCCCATCCGAACGACGGACGAATGGGGTCAACTGGCCGCCCACTTCAACGCCATGGCCGACGAGATCGCCCGCGTCCTGGACCGGGAGGAGGAACTGAACCGCCATCTGAAGGACCGCGTTCGGGAGGCGACCCGGCAGGTTGTCCAGCTCCAGAACCAGGTCAACGAACTGCAGCGGCTGACGGCCCTGGGCTATCTGACCGCCACGATGGCGCACGACCTGGGGACGCCGCTGCACTCCATCGGCGGCCTGGCCAGTCTGCTCCTGGAACAGCAGGCGTGGCCGCCGGACATCCAGCGCAAGCTGGAGCTGATCGTCCAGGAAACGCAGCGGCTCCAAACGATCATCCGGAATGTCCGCCGGGCCACCCGCCCGCCCGATCCGCACCTGGAATCGGTCGGCGTTTCCGACATGCTGAACGCCACCCTGCCCCTCGTGGACCCCCTGATCCGGAAGGCCGGCATCGATCTGAAGGTCGACATCGCCCCCGACCTGCCCCGGCTGCACCTGGACCGCCATCGGGTCCAGACGGCACTCCTGAACCTGATCCAGAACGCCCTGGAAGCCATGGACGGACCGGGGCAGATCCAGATCGCGGCCGCCGTGGCCCCCGACCGGAATGCCGTCGCGCTGTCGGTCCGGGACACGGGACCGGGCATCCCCGCCGAGCTTCGGGAGCGGGTCTTCGAGCCGTTCTTCAGCACCCGCCGCGACGAGGCCCTGCATGGCCTGGGGCTGGCCATCGTCCGGGACATCGTCAAGTTTCACGGGGGAGACATCGAAATCCGGAGCGAACCGGGAAGGGGCGCGGACATCATCCTGTATTTCCCGCTGTCCGGCGCGGGACCGGGGGCCGCCGCATGACGTCCGACCGGCGCCGGCCTCAGACGCTCGCGGACCCGGCGGAGGGCAGGCCCGCCTTGACCAGTCCGTAGCGGTCGATCTTCGTCCGCAGGGTTTTCCGGTCGATGCCCAGGACCTGGGCCGCCCGGCTCAGATTCCAGGCGGTGGTGTTCAGGACTTGCAGGATCTGCCGGCGTTCCGCCCCTTCCAGCGGCGTCAGATCGGGGGGGGGGGGGGTCTCCTCCCGCGGCACGCGCAATTTGTCGGGCAGGTTCTCCGGCAGGATGACAAGGAAGGGGGACAGCAGCAGGGTCTGCTGGAGGACGTTCTCCAGTTCCCGGACGTTCCCCGGCCAGTCGTAGGCCAGGAAGCGCTCCATCGCCTCGTCGGAGACGCGGACGCCCGCGTACCCCAGTTTTCGGAGCGCGGACTCGACGAGCTGCGGCAGGTCCTCCTTCCGCTCCCTCAGCGGCGGAACCCGGAGGCGGACGACGAACCGGTACAGCAGGTCGGACCGGAAGCGGCCCTCCTGCGCCGCCTGATCGACGTCGCGGTTCGCCGCCGCCACGACCCGAACGGTCGCGTGGCGGACCTCGTTTCCCCCCAGCCGCCGGATCTCGCCGTCCTGCATGAAACGCAGGAGCTTCCCCTGCAGGGCCGTGGACATCTCCGTGATCTCGTCCAGGAAGACCGTCCCCCCTTGGGCGGACTCGATCAGCCCCGGGTGCGTGTGGTCCGCCCCGGTGAACGCCCCGCGCTCGTAGCCGAACAGCTCAGACTCCAGCAGGTTGTCGGGAATCGCGCCGCAGTGCACGACGGTGAAGGGCTTGTCCCGGCGGCAGCTCAGGCGGTGCAGGGAGCGGGCCGTCAGCTCCTTGCCCGTCCCGCTCTCCCCTTCGATGAGGACGCTGGCCCAGGCGTCGGCCACCCGGGCCAGTTGCTTGTAGAAATCGACCATCGTGGTCGAGGAGCCGATCAACTGGGGATCGCCCGGCGCGGCGGGCTGGGCCTCCAGTTTCCGCCGCCGGAGGTCCCGCACCTCGAGCACCTTGCGGACCATGGCGCGGATCGCGTCCGGCGAGAAGGGCTTGCTGATGTAGTCCCAGGCGCCCAGGCGCAGGGCCTCCATCGTCGTCTCGAGGGAACCGAAGGCCGTCATCAGGATGACGGGCAGTTCGGGCCATTTCTCGCGGACCTGGCGGAGGAACTGCAGGCCGTCGACGCCCGGCATGCGGATGTCCGACAGGAGCAGGTCGTACCGGGACAGATCCGTCTCCATCGCCTCCCGGGCGGAGGTGAGCGCGTCCACGCTGTGCCCCGCCCGGGACAGGGCCTCCTGGAGGAACTCGCCGGCCACGGCATCGTCGTCGATCGCCAGAATGCGGACCTTCCGGGAGGCCTTCATCCGGATCTCCCCTTTCTCACGTCCAGCCCTTGCGGCCCATGAAATCGGCCAGGTCCGCCACCCGGCAGGAGTACCCCCATTCGTTGTCGTACCAGGCGACGACCTTCGCCATGTTGTCCCTGAGCACCTGCGTGAATTCCAGATCGACGATGGACGAGTGGACGTTCCCCTTGAAATCCGAGGAGACGAGCGGGGCCTCCTCGCAGGCCATGATGCCCTTCAGGGACTTCTTCGCCGCGCTCGCCAGGAGGCCGCGGAGCGCCTCGGTCGTCGTCGGCGTTTTGAGTTCGGCCACGAAATCGACGATGGAGACCGTCGGCGTCGGCACGCGCAGGGAATAGCCATCGAAGCGCCCGGCCAGGTCGGGAAGCACGAGGGCGAGCGCCCGGGCGGCGCCGGTCGTCGTCGGGATGATGTTCATCGCCGCCGCGCGGGCCCGGCGGAGGTCCTTGTGGGGCAGGTCGAGAATCCGCTGGTCGTTCGTGTAGGAGTGGACCGTCGTCATCATCCCCTTCTCGATGCCCAGGGCCTCGTGGACGATCTTCACCGGCGGGGCGAGGCAGTTGGTGGTGCAGGAGGCGTTGGAGACGATGTGGTGCTTCTTCGGGTTGTACGCCTTGTGGTTGACCCCCATGACGACCGTCAGGTCCTCCTCCTTGGCGGGGGCCGAGATGATGACCTTCTTCGCGCCGGCCTCGAGATGGGCCGCCGCCTTGGGGCCGGTGACGAAGAGCCCCGTGCTTTCGATCACGATGTCCACCCCTTCCCCGTCCCAGGGGATGGCGGCCGGATCCCGGAAGGCGAAATTCCGGATCGTCTTGCCGTCGATGACGAAGGCGTCCTTCCGGACCTTGATCTCGCCGGGATAGGCGCCGTAGCTCGTGTCGAATTTGAAGAGGTGGGCGTTCGTCTGCACATCGAACAGATCGTTGACCGCCGCCACCTCCAGCGTCCCGGGATACCGCATCAGCACGGCCTTCAGCACCTGCCGCCCGATCCGTCCGAATCCGTTAATGCCAAGGCGAATCATGGGGACCTCCTTTCAATTGTCGTCGATGCGGTTTTTATGCGCCGCCATGAGATCGCAGCGGTACTGGAGGGTGCGGTGCATCCGGGCGTTGTCGAGGGCGATGGCGCTCAGGTTCGCCACGGCCTCCAGGAAGCGCACCTCCCGGTCCTGGAACTCCCGGACCCGGTCCGTGTAGACCCGGAGCACCCCCACGGCCTTCTTCTCCAGCAGGAGCGGCACCACCAGGACGGACTTGATCCCCTCCGACCGGGCCTTGGCGCCGTACTGGAAATCCCGGTTCGTCTGGGCGTCCTTCAGCCAGATGGTCTTGCCTTTCAGGGCCTTGCGGTCCAGGCCGCTCTCGTCCACCATGATCGGTCCCTTGTGAAGATAGGTTTCGGAAAGGCCGAAGGCGGCCCCCAGTTCCAGCTTCTTCTCCCGGGCATCCAGGAGCCGCAAGCTGCACGCCTTGACCTGCATGGCCTCGGTGACGCAACGCACGATCTTCTCCAGAACCCTGGCGGGCTCCAGAGAGGCATTGATGACCTTGGCCACGTCATACAGGGCAGCGAAATAATCCATCTCCTTCCCCTTCATCGCCTCACCTCCTGAATGCGTATTTGTCTTTTTCATTAATGTTTCCTGCACGCCAAAGCAAGCACTTCTTGTCCCCCGGCGTTCCGTCCGGGCGGAAACCCGGGACCGTCCTTCGGCCCTTAAACGGGACGGGCCCCTCTCCCCTGCCGATCCGTCGCTCCCCGGACCAGCCTGGCGCGCGGTGATGAAAAATTCCACACGGGCAGGGGAGAAATTCTCCAATCCCCGCCCCCAACCGTCCGGTGGCAGGCGCGCCGTCCCGGACGATCGAAGCCTTATCAATCAGTTACCCGGGAATGACGGGGAAATGCCGCCCTGGCATGCCGGTTGCTAAACCCAGAGAAAAACGACAGGAGGTTTTGGGTATGAAACGTTTCATGGTTGTTCTGGTCAGTCTGGTGTTCCTGTTTGTGGGCACCGCGTTCGCGCAGCAGGCCGCTCCGGCCCCGGCCGCCAAACCCGTCGCGGAAAAGGCAGCCCCCGCCAAGGCAGCCCCCGCCAAGGAGAAGAAGGAAGTGAAGAAGGCCGCCAAGAAGGTCGTGAAGAAGGCCGCCAAGAAGGCGAAGAAAGAAGCCGCCAAGCCCGCCGCAGAGGCCGCTCCGGCCCCGGCCGCCAAGTAGTCAACCCCGTTTCTGAACAAGAAAAGGCGCGGCGAGAGCCGCGCTTTTTTTTTGCCCGCACGGGGGTCCCCGCGGGATCGATCCGGAAGCGCCGGCCCCGGCCGCTAAACAGGAAATCTTTTATCGGACCGGGAAAAAGCGCGATCGAGGTCGCGCTTTTTATTTCGCACCGGCGAAGGGACAACCGGTTCAGTCGGGCGGGCGATAAGGGGGGATGTCCGGCGGCTTGTCCAGGCGGCGGGGCAGCTCGCCCCGGATCTCGACGACCGGGCCGCCGAAGATGTCCTGATGGGTTCCGGAATCGATCCCGTGCCTTTCGTCGCCCACCGCCCAGTCGTACAGGGTGCGGGAATCGAACAGCACGGGGACCTCCGGCGTCCCGTAGGTCCTGAGCTGCATGAATTCGTCGTAGACGCCGACGCACCCATGCGAGGCGGGCCGGCCCGGCAGATCCCGGGCGTGGATCCAGAAGGCCACGCCGTCCGGACCCACGTAAAACATCAGGGCATAGTCCATCGGGTACTGGGCGTCCTCCTTTTCCGTCTTGTACAGGGAGGAGGTGTGCGTCCGGTCCCGGGCGGTCACGCGGAAAAAACCGGCGGGCGTGGGGTGCTCGGCCGTTCCCGTGGCCGCCGGCATGGAAAGCCTGAGCACGCCGTATTCGTAAGCCCCCAGCCACTGTTCGGTCAGGTCGAGCAGGATGTATTTCGGGTAGGGACCCGCCGGTTCGTAATGGACGGGCAGGGGCGTGTAGGTCCGCGCCGCGGCCATGTCCACGGGCACCTTGATCGTCATGCCCGGGTAGGCGTGGCGGCGGTCGAGGCGGTTGAAGCGGGCCACGGTCGCCCAGTCCGCCCCGAAGAGCCGCTCCAGGCTGTCATGGGGCCTGAGGAAGTGGGGCCGCCAGGAGATGGGGACCTGGCTGGGATATTCGAAACGGCTCAGGTCCTCCTTCGCCTTGTCGACGGGCGAGGCCGCCGGCTCCGATGTCCGGTCGGGATACGACACGGCGCCCGCCCCGATGATCACCAGGGCGATAACGACCCGGACCGCCCGGTGGAGGGCCTCGATTCCGAACGCAGGCCTCGGCTTCTCGGCCTTCCGGAAATTTTCTCTGTCGCCCATTGCTCGCGCCCCGATTGGCGTGACGGGCCCCGCGGCCCGTCGTACGCGGCGTCCTCTATCACGTTTTGCCGCCCCGGGTAAAGGGCAATCACGGCCGCGGCCGGGACCGGTTACCGCGCGTCCTCGCCGGCGGGATCGCCCGATACCTCCCGGGAAGGCGCGTTTGATCTTGACCTCCCGCAGCCAATGGCGTAGGGTTTTCCCAAGCTTCCTGAACGGAATCGCGCTTTTTCAAGCACCGGCATCTCGTGGAGGATCGTGATGGGTCGCATCGGGAAAATCGTTGTCGGTCTGGTCGCGGCGGTCGTGGTCATCGGCATCGCCGGCTTCTTCGTTCTGCCTCCCCTGTTGAAACCCTGGATCTCCGAAAAGATCGGGGAGGCCCTCAAGCGGGACGTCGCGATCGAGCGCATCCGGCTCAACCCGTTCCGTCTGTCCTGCACCGTCGAGGGGGTCGCGATCCGCGAGCCCGCGCAGACGGATCCCTTCGTCTCCTTCGACGCGCTGGTCGTCAATGTCGGCGGTCTGTCCTCCCTCCTCAACCGCGCCCTCGTCCTGGAGGAGGTGCGCCTGACGCGTCCCTACGTGCACCTCGTCCGCAACCCGGACCGAACCTACAATTTTTCGGACCTCATCCCCAAGGAGAAGGAGCCGCCCGAACCGGAGAAGAAACCGCTCCGGTTCTCCCTCAACAACATCGCCCTGGTCGACGGCAGCGTCGATTTCGACGATCGGCCGATGAACACCCGCCACACCGTACGCTGGATGAATCTCGGCCTTCCCTTCCTCTCCAACACGGAGGTCCACGTCAACCACGACGTGGAGCCCCGTCTCGAAGCCGTCGTCAACGGCAACGCCTTCGCCCTCGCCGGAAAATCGAAGGTGTTCCACAAATCGAAGGAGTCGCACCTCACGCTGAACATCCGGGACCTCGACCTGCCCCGCTACCTGAACTACGTCCCCGTGAAGCTGAACGGAGCGCTCGTATCGGCCGTCCTGGACACGAACCTGGACATCGCCTTCGTCATGCCGGAGGCCCGGCCCCCGGCCCTTCGGCTGGGCGGGGATGCGACGCTCCGCAACGTGGTCTTCAACGATCCGAAGGGCGTCCCCGTCATCCGCCTGCCGTCACTACGCGTCGACCTGGCCGCCGTGGAGCCGCTCGTCCCTGACATCCACCTGGCGAAGGTGACGCTGAAGTCCCTCGAGATCGCCGTCCGGAGAGACCGGGACGGCCGCATCAACCTGCTCAACCTCACCCGCACGCCCGCAAAACCGGAGAGCCGGGAGGTTCAGAAGGCGGCGAAGACGGAAAAGAAAACGCCGCTCAAGCTGCGGATCGACGAGGTGGCGCTCGAAGCGGCGAAGCTCTCCTTCCGGGACGAGGTGCCCGCCCAGACGGCCGACATCCGGGTGGCGCCGCTCGACCTCCGGGTCGCGAACCTGTCCACGGAAAAGAGGGCGACCGGCACCGTCGATCTCAGGCTCACGGTCGACCGGCAGGGGACGGTGGCCGTCGCCGGCCCGTTCGGCATCGAACCCCTCCGGGCCGATCTGGCGCTTGACGTCAAACAGCTCGCCATCCGGACCTTTCAGCCCTACTTCGCCGACAGGATCCGGATCCACGTGGCCGGCGGCGCCCTGTCCGCCGCCGGGAACGTCAAGCTGTCCCGGGAGCGCGACCGCGAACCCCGGTTGACCTACGCGGGCAAGATCTACGTCTCCAACCTCGCCACCCTCGACCAGACCCACGCCAACCGCTTCGTGAACTGGAAGCAGCTCTATTTCGAAGGCGTCCGGGCGGGCGTCAACCCGCTCTTCGCGGACATCCGGGGGATCTCCCTGGCCGATTACTACGCCCGGATCATCATCAACCCGGACGGGACCCTGAACCTGACCAACATCCTCGCCGGCGAGAAGAAGGGGGCGGCCGCCGGCGCCCCGGCGGAACCGAAGCCGGCCCCGGCCCCGACGGCGAAGAAGGCGCCCGCCAAGGCCGCTTCGAACATCAAGATCGGCAAGGTCACGCTCCAGGGGGGGACCATCGACTTCTCCGACCGCTACATCCAGCCGAACTACTCGGTCAAGATGCTCCGCATGGCCGGAAGCGTCACCGGGCTCTCCACGAATCAGGCCTCCCGGGCGGCGGTCGATCTGAAGGGCAATCTCGGGCGGGGATCGCCCGTGGAGGTCGCGGGAAGGATCAACCCCCTGATCAAGGATCCGTTCGTCGACATGAAGCTCAATTTCAAGGACATCGAGCTGAGCCCGATGACCCCCTACTCCGGCAAGTACATCGGGCATCCAATCGAAAAGGGCAAATTGACCTTCGACGTCGCCTACCGGATCGACCAGCGGAAGCTGGACGCCCAGAACAAGGTCTTCTTCGACCAGCTCACCTTCGGGGACCGGGTGGAGAGTCCCACCGCCATCAAGGTCCCGGTGACCCTGGCCGTCGCGCTCCTGAAGGACCGGAAGGGCGAGATCCACCTCGACATCCCCGTTTCCGGGAGCCTCGACGACCCGAAATTCCGCGTCTGGCCGATCGTCTGGCAGGTCATCGTCAACCTCATCACCAAGGCGGCGACCGCCCCCTTTGCGCTCCTGTCGTCCCTGATGGGCGGCGGGGAAGAGCTGAGTTTTCTCGAATTCGACGCCGGCAGCGCCGGGATCACGGAGGCCGGCCGGGCCAAGCTCAAGAGCCTGACCAAGGCCCTCTACGACCGTCCCGGCCTCAGGATGGACATCGAGGGGTATGTGGATCCCGAGCAGGACCGGGAAGGGCTGAAAAAGGCGGAGCTGAACCGGAAGCTGCGGGCGCAGAAACTGAACGACCTGATCGGGCGGGGACAGGCGGCGACGCTCCGGGATATCCGGATCGAGCCCGGGGAATACGAGAAATACCTCGCCCTGGCCTACCGGGCGGAGACGTTCCCCAAGCCCCGGACCGCCGTGGGCGTGCCGAAGGGCCTCCCGCCCGCGGAGATGGAGAAACTGATCCTGACGAACACTCCCGTCAGCGACGGCGACCTGAAGGCGCTCGCCGCCCGGCGGGCCGCGAACGTGAAGGATGCCCTCCTGGAATCGGGGGAGATCCCGCCGGAGCGGATCTTCATCGTCGAACCCCGGTCGCTGGCGCCCCCGAAGCAGGAGAAGCAGAAGAACAGCCGCGTCGACTTCAAGCTGAAGTAGGGCCGCCGAACTCCGCCTCTCCGAAAACCTCGGCCTGGAAGGTCAGGAACTCCGTCCCCTCCCGCCACGCGCCGGGCGCGAGGCCCGCCTTCATCGCGAGATTGTCGAGCATCTCGTCCCGATCCCAGCCCTGCTCCGTCGCCACCTGGGGGAGAAAGACGGCCGAGTGCCGCCCCTTGCGGATCAGCACGCCGTCCCGTCCGACGACGATGTCCCCGGGACCGCGGACCGGCGTCATCGGGGTCAGGACGGAAATCTCGATCTCCACGTCCTTGAGCTCCTCGGCCCTCAGTTCGTCGAAGCGGCTGTCGTGGAAGGCGGACTGGACGGCCATCGTCCCGACGAGCTGACCCAGCGGCATGTCCCCGACCATCCGGCCGATGCACCCGCGGAGCCGGCCGCGTTTCTTCAGGGTCACGAAGACGCCGCGACGGACCTCGAGCCGGGGGGAAAGCCCCCGCGCCAGGGGCACCGTCTGCGCCGTCAGCAGGCGCGTGATCGTCTCCCGGGCCAGGGCCAGCAGGGCCTTCCTGTCCTCCACGCTGAGCCCGCCGGCCTCCTCCGCCGCTCTCCGCGGTTTTGCATTCATTTCGACGGCGCCTTTCGCAAAGGCCACGGCGCCGTACCCCACCACCCGGCTCCGGTCGCCCACGGCCACCTGGCCGGAGTGGGCATAGCTGACGACCCGCCCCGTCCCGGCCCCCAGGGCGGTCGCCGCCGTCATGGCCGCCAGGATGGGCCCTTCGCCGCAGGCGCAGGTGTGGAGGTCGCGAACCCGGCGGGCCATTTCGGCCCGGATCCGCTCCCGGACGCGGGCGGGGTCCAGCCCGGCGATGGCCTCGAGAACCGCCGGATCGACCCGCTCGGCATCCTCCGCCGCCGGGTAGTGGGACAGGTCGGAGCTCGCGACGATCAGGGCGCGGCGGTCCCGCAGCAACGCGCCCAGGGCCTCCCCGAACCGTCGGCAGAGACCGGGATCCGCCTCGCCGACGACGGCCGGAACGATCCTCGCCTCCGGGAAGAGGACCTGCACGAAGGGGACCTGCACCTCGACCGAATGCTCCCGTTCGTGGACGGTCGCGTCCCGGACGCCGTCCGGGTCGGCCGCGATCAGGGCGGAAACCGCCTCCTGATCGACGGCGGCGACGCCGAGGGGGGTCCGGAAACCCGCGCCGGGATGGAAGCCGATCTTCCGGTAGTTCGGCTGGGTGTGATTCGTCCCCAGGAGCACGACGAGGTCATACCCGCCGCCCGCCGCCTGCCGGAAGGCATCGGCGGCGATCTGGCCGGAGTAGATGTATCCGGCATGAGGCGCGACGATGGCGACCGCGTCCTTCACCTGAACCGGCGCGGCGTCGGCCAGGAACTTCTCGATGGCCGTCCTCAGCACCCGCGCGTCCCCGGGATAGAACCTCCCGGCGACCACGGGGGGGCGGATTCCCTCCTCGTCCGATGGTTGTTTCCTGTTCCACGACATGGCGTCCTCCGATACAAAAACCGAGACCTTGGCGTTGGCCCTCAAATCGGATCCCTTCAGGCACACCGGGGAGACATCCCCGAACCCCTGCCCCCGCGGCCTCGGCGCGCGCGAAGACAACGTTCTTCTCCGCCGGCTTGATCGCGTCGATGTACCGCGGCCTCGGCACCCGCGCAAACAACCGGCCAGGCATGCAGCGGGATCGGGATTCCCGACGCGCCCGGACTCTCAACGGAGCTCGCGGAGTTGTGTCCCCAGTCCCCGCATCGACTGGCGCAGGTCGGCATAGACCTCCGCCGCCGGACGCCCGTCGGCGCGCACCACATCGAAGGCCTGATCCGGATACAGGCCCCGAACCCCGGAGACCACCTCCTCCCGGACGATCCCGACAAAAACCGGCGGCTTCAGCGGCCCCCGGATGAGCAGATCGGCCAGCCAGCGGAAGCCGCCTCCCGCCAGTTCGAGGGGGCCGATTTCATCGAGAAACACGAGCGGCGTCTTGAGCGTCACGGCCCTTCCCACGGCCTGGGCGCCGAATGCGAATCCCGCCGCGTCGATACACCAGCGGCCGATCGCCGTTTCGCCGGTCGCGGGGGTGCGTTCGGGGTTGCGCAGGCGCGCGAAGGGCCGCGCCTGACCGCTCAAAAGGTCGCGGATGACGTACGCCGGCCCCGACCCGTCCCGCTCGGCGGGCGGGCAGAGAAACCCTCCGGGCAGGAGGTCCTGCCTCCGGAACTCGTCCGCCAGCCGGCCGGCAAATCCGGTCCGGCCGTCGCGGGTGGCGCCGCTCAGCAAAACGTTCATTCGGGTTCTCTTTTCTTCCCGCCCCTGTTCATGCTTCCCGAACGGTAGCCTTCGAGATCGAGCGAGACGTAACGGAAGCCGAGCCCCTGCAGGGTTCGGTGGACGTCACGCCGCAGGTCGGCATCGAGGAGGCGCTCCAGGTCCGCCGGCGCGGCCTCGAGCCGCGCCAGATCGCCGTGGCTGCGGACGCGGACCGCCCGGAAACCGAGCCCGGCGAGATGGCGCTCCGCCGCCTCGATCCGCCGGAGCCCTTTGGCGGTCACGGCGCGTCCGTGGGGCAGCCGGGTCAGGAGACAGGCGTAGGGCGGCTTGTCCCAGACCACCAGCCCCCGGGCCCGCGCCACCGAGCGAATGTCCGCCTTGGTCCAGCCCAGCTCCCGCAGGGGGCTGACGATTCCGAGCTCCCGGAGCGCCCGCATCCCCGGCCGGTCCTCCGGGGCATCCTCCGCGTTCGTCCCGTCCAGGACCCTGGGAAAGCCCCGGGTCCGCGCCTCCGCGAGAATCAGGCCCATCAGGTGCCGTTTGCACCGGTAGCAGCGATCCGGAGGATTGCGGCGGATCGCCTCCGGCATGGCCACGTCAAGCCGCAGATGCGCGACGCCGAGCCCCCGGGCAATCCCGGCCGCCTCCTGAAGCTCCCATTGCGCCATGTACACGGCTTCGGCCGTAACGGCCAGCACCCGCTCCCCCAGGGCCTCGCGGGCCGCGAGCAGCAGAAACGCGCTGTCGAGGCCCCCTGAAAAGGCCACGGCGCAGGGGCCCTGTTTTCTCAGACGATCCGTCAGGCGCCCATACTGTTTCCGCAGGGCCTCCGGAACCCTCTGAGCGGTTGTTGCGCCCGCAGTCATGGACGGGAAGACCTCCGTGGCAAACCCGAATCACTTAAGACGGCAGCCCTGTTCACGGAAGAACCGCGAGCACGCCGGCGCCACCTTGGAATCGTAGAGGACCCGCCGCCGGTACGCGATCTCCTCCTGGGCGGACAACCGCCGAAAAACCGTTTCTCCCCTGGGGCATCCGTCATCCGGAAAGCGTCGCTGAAACGGCCCGTAACACCGGCGCGGCGCGATCACGCTCCGTTATCGCGAGTATACGGATATCCCCGGCCGTGGCAAGGAAAATCTCATTCCTCGCATACCCGCCAGGCGAACCAGGGTCGCTGGACCTTGAGGGGGCAATAGGAGACGCCGCACCGGCGGATCGGATCCTCCCGGGGCGGTTTCATGCGCCCGCCTCCCTGCGCCTGCTGCCGCTCGACCCACGCGCGCGCTTCGTCCTCCGTCTCGACGAACCCCGCGCTGTACGTGGTGCGGCCGATGCAGTGGAGATACCCGTAGATCAGTTCATACCGCTTTCCCATAACGTCTCCCTGGCGTCTTCTTTTCAAACCCGGGGGATGGACAACTCATCCCCTCGATATCGCAATCCATCTTCCCCGCAAAAAAATTCGCTTGACAATTCTCAGAATTTGAATACTATTCAATTAACGAACGGTGCTTTTGTCAAGAACTTTTTTAAGGAGATGCACCATGTACGAGGACCTGAAAGGAAAAACGGCCCTGATCACCGGGTCGGGAAAAAGAACGGGCATGGGTTACGCCATGGCGGAAATCCTTGCGGGAGCGGGGACGAACGTCATCATCGCCGATCTCGGCCGCGGCGAGGTGATCGACGGCGACCTCAAGATGGGGGCCTGGGAGGAGATGACCCGGCTGGCGGGCGAACTCGCGGAACGCTTCGGCGTGGCGACCCTGGCCGTCGCCGTGGACGTCACGGACAACGCCTCGATCGCCGCGATGGTGGCGACCGTCCGGGAGCGCTTCCCCCGCGTCGACATCCTCTGCAACAACGCCGGGGCCTCCTTCGGCGTGCCGAACGCGGTGCTGACCTACGACGAGGCCGCCTGGCTCAGGACCATCGACGTCAACCTCCACTCCGTCTTCCGGATCTCCCGGGCCGTGATCCCGCTCATGGCGGGCGCGCCGGGGGTCATCATCAACACGGCCTCGCGGGCCGGCAAGGTCCCCCCCATCTTCAACGGCGCGTATGCCGTCGCCAAGGCCGGCGTCATCATGCTGTCCAAGGTCATGGCCAAGGAGCTGGGGGGAATGGGCATCCGGGTCAACGTCATCTGCCCCGGGCAGATCCGGACGGACCTGGAAAAATGGCGCTTCGGCCTGGAGGCGAAATTCTTCGCCACCACGGTGGAGGAGCGCGAGCAGGAAATGTGCAAGACCATCCCGCTGGGCTGCCTGGGCGCGCCGGCGGATGCAGGTCATCTCGTCGCCTTTCTGGCTTCGGACGCCTCACGGTACATCACCGGCCAGGCGATCAACCTGGACGGCGGCCAATGCATGGAGCTGTAACCGGACATCATTGTTTGAGGAGGAATGCTCATGGATAAAATCATCGGCGGCAAACTCGTTGCGGACGCCCTGGTCGACCGGGGCGTAGATTACATCTTTTCGCTGAGCGGCGGACACATCACCCCCATTTACCAGTTTCTGGAAAACACACCCATTACGATTTTCGACACGCGCCACGAGCAGGCGGCCGTTTTCATGGCCGAGGCCTGGGCGCGGATGAACCGCAAGCCCGCGGTGGCGATGGTCACGGCCGGGCCCGGGTTCACCAACGCCCTGTCCGGCATCGCCAGCGCCCGGCTGTCCAATGCCCCGGTGATCCTCATCTCGGGCTGCGTGGGAACCGAGGCGACGGAAAAGCTCGATCTTCAGGACATGAGCCAGCTTCCCGTCATTACGCCGATGGTCAAGAAGGCCCTCGTGTGCCACATCCCCGAGCGCATCCCCGAATTCATCGACATGGCCTTCCGGACGGCCGTCGCCGGGCGTCCCGGGCCTGTCTACCTGGAGCTTCCCTGCAACGTCCTGAACGCCACCGTGAATCCGGCCCTCGTCAAGAAGATGCGCACGACCCTCGCGTCCCAGCCGGTCGACCGGGAAAACACCCGGAAGGTCGTCGATCTCCTGAAGGCGGCCCAAAACCCCATCGTCATTGGCGGCAGCGGCATCTGGTACGGGGGCGCGGAAAAGGAGATGATCGCGTTCGTCGAGAAAATCGGGATCCCGGCCTTCACGGCGGGGGCGGGACGGGGCGTCATCCCCGACACGCATCCCCTGTGCTTCGGGTCCTCGCTCGCCATCCGGCCCGGGGCGGCCATGGCCACGCTCATGACCACGGACCTGGTCCTCTTCCTCGGCGGGCGCCTCAGCCTGTTCTACATCTTCGGAGAAATCTTCCCCCCGAATGCAAAATTCATCCAGGTGGACATCGCGCCCGACGAGATCGGACGCAACCGGACGGTCGACCTCGGCATCGTCAGCGACGCCCGGGCGTTTCTCCAGGAACTCAACGGCCTGCTGGACGCCGAGGGGATCGGCGACACCCTGAAGAAGCAGTACGAGCCCTGGCTGGACACGGTCCGCAAGGCGGACACGGACGGCAGGAACGGGGCCAAGCCCCTGTGGGAGTGCGATGTCCAGCCCATCCATCCCATGCGGCTGGCCAGGGAGGTCAACGATTTCATGAACCGCGAGGACGACATCGTCGTCGCGGACGGCGGCGACACCTCGACCTGGACGGGCATGACCCGGACCATCGTCAAGGGTGGCACCTATCTGGACTACGGCCTTTACGGCTGCCTCGCCGTCGGCATCCCTTACGCCAACGCCGCCAAGCTGAAACACCCGGACAAGCGCGTCCTGCTGATCATGGGCGATGGATCCGTCGGCTTCAACTTCATGGAGTTCCATACGGCGATCCGCAAGAAGCTGCCCATCGTCGTCGTCATCGGCAACGACCAGTCCTGGGGCATGATCGCGCACAGCCAGCAATTGCGTCTGGGCCACAACATCCCGAACGGCACGGAACTGGGCTGGGTGGATTACCACAAGATGGTCGAGGCCCTGGGGGGCTTCGGAACGATGGTGGAAAAACCGGAGGACATCCGTCCGGCCCTGGAGGCGGCGTTCGCCTCCGGCAAGACGGCCTGCATCAACGTGAAGGTGGACCCGTCCATCATCAGCCCGGGCAGCGTCGCCCTGGCCAATCTCGGCGGGTACAAGTGCGAATGAGCGCCCTGCTCACGTCATCCTTTCAAGAGGGGGGGCGCCGGATCGGTCCTCCCCCCTCCGAAACGGGATAAGGAGGTTTCGATGAACCACGACGCCGTTGCCCCCGAGGGAAGCAAGTTGTCGACCCGAAGCGCCTACTACATTTTCACGCTGCTGTTTCTACTGTATTTCTTCGATTACGTGGATCGGACGATCGTGACCTCCGTCGCGCCCTTCATCCGCGACGAGTGGGGCCTCACGGACATGCAGTCGGGCCTGCTCATGTCGGTCGTCTACTGGTCCATCGTGGCCTTCGTCTTTCCCGTCTCGATCATCGTCGACCGCTGGAGCCGGAAAAAGACCGTGGGCGTCATGGCCCTTCTCTGGACCTTCGCGATGGTCGCCTGCGCCTTCACCCGGAGCTTCCCCCAGCTGCTGATGGCCCGCGGCGCCATCGGGGTCGGCGAGGCCGGTTATGCCCCCGCCGGCACGGCCATGCTCTCCGGGCTGTTCCCCCCGGAGAAACGGTCCCGCATGATGGGGTTCTGGAATATCGCCATTCCCCTCGGGACGGCCGTCGGCATCGGGCTGGGCGGATTCATCGCCACCCATTGGGGCTGGCGTCACGCCTTCGGTCTGGTGGCCCTCCCCGGGGCGATCGTCGCCATCCTGTTCTTCTTCGTCAAGGACTACAAGACGGTGGAGCTGGTCAAGACGGCGGGAGCGAACGACACCGGAAAAGGCAAGATCCAGATGAGCAAGATGGACATCGTCCGGGAGTTCATCCACACCCCCTCGCTGATGCTGACCAACGTCGGTTTCATCGGCTGCATCTTCGTCAACAATGCCATCATCTTCTGGATGCCCACCTACTTTCACCGGACGGGCGGCATCTCCATCAGCGAAGCGGGCGTGAAAACGAGCATGCTCATGATTCTGGCGCTCGTCGGCCTGCCCCTCGGGGGCTGGCTGGCCGACATGTGGTTCAGGAAACGGGTGTCGGCGCGGCTGCTGTTTCCCGCGATTACGACCGCACTCAACGCCGTCGCGATCTTCATCGGCATATCCCTCCTCACGGGACAGGCGCAATTCCTGACGCTGCTGCTCATGGGCGTCCTGGCCTCCGCCTTCGCCCCGGCGGCCATCACCGCGACCCAGGAGGCGATCCATCCCGGGTTGCGCGCGATTTCCTACTCCCTGTGCGTCGTCGTGCAAAACCTCTTCGGGGCCTCCATGGCGCCCATCGTGATCGGGAAACTCTCCGATCTCTACGGCATCCAGACGGCGATGTCCGTCCTGCCCGTTTTCCTGGTGGCCTCGGCCCTGGTGTTCTTTGCCGGTTCGCTCTTCTACGCGCGCGATCTGGCCAAGGTGGAAAAGGTGGCCCTGGAGTGGGAATGATCCTGGACAAACGCAGGACATGAAGAAACGAGACTGAGATGGGATCGAAGGAACGAAGAGAACGCGAGAGGGAGCAGCGCAAGAACCAGATCCTGGACGTGGCCCGGGAGCTGCTCCTGGAGAAGGGCTTGCAGGCGACGTCGATCAACCAGATCGCAAAGCGCTCCGAGCTCAGCGTCGGCGCTTTCTATTTCTACTACAAGAGCAAGGAGGAGCTCTACGTCGCCCTCCAGCAGGAGGGGCTGGACCTCCTCCACGGCATGACCACCGCCGCCATCCGGCGGAAGCGAACCCCCCGGGCGAAGATCCGCGGCATCGCCCAGGCCTACCTGACCTTTGCGGAGGAGCACCGGAGCTATTTCGACATCATCAACTTCTTCCTCAACTCCTCTTCGGAGGTTTTCTTCTCCGAACAGCTCAAGGAGCAGGTCGACGAGCATGGCAACCGGATCGTGGACATTCTGGCCAACGTCATCGCGGACGGAATCCGTTCCGGCGATTTCCGCCCCGTGCCGGCGAAGCGATACGCGCTGATCCTCTGGGCGACGATCCACGGCGTCACCCAGCTCCGCAAACTGCGACACACCATCCTCCGGGGGGAGGACCTTCACACGATCTACGCGGATGCCGTCGAGTTTTTCATTGACGCCATCGGCACGGCGGGCGCCGGGCAGGAGGCACCGACGCCCGACACCTGATTTCTGATCGACTGTCGGTGGGGGCCGCTCGGCGGCACACCGAAGAAAGGGGATAGGAGACATGACTGACTCCAAGACACCGCTTCTGGACGAGCTCGAAAAGGGACCCTGGCCGAGCTTCGTCAAGGACATGAAGCAGGCCGCGGAAAAGAAGCCGGCCGCGGCGGACCTGCTCAACCAGCTCGAGCTGTCCTACAAGGACCGCATCGGCCATTGGAAACACGGGGGGATCGTCGGCGTCAAGGGCTACGGTTCCGGGGTCATCGGCCGCTACTCGGACCGGCCGGACCTGTTTCCGAACGTCCAGGCCTTCCACACGATGCGGGTCAACCACCCGACCGGGTGGTTCTACAAGACGGACGCCCTGCGCAAGCTCTGCGACATCTGGGACAAGCACGGCAGCGGGCTGACGAATCTGCACGGCTCCACGGGGGATGCGATTCTCCTGGGCACGACGACGGAGCACCTCCAGCCCTGCTTCGACGACCTGTCGGAGGCCGGCTTCGACCTGGGCGGCTCCGGCTCGGCCCTGCGGACGCCCAGCGCCTGCGTCGGCCCGGCCCGGTGCGAATGGGCCTGCATCGACAGCCTGGACATCTGCTACCAGGCGACGATGACCCTGCAGGACCAGATCCACCGGCCCATGTTTCCCTACAAGTTCAAGATCAAGGTGTCGGCCTGCGCCAACGACTGCGTCGCGGCCATCGCCCGCTCAGACCTGGCCATCATGGGCACCTGGAAGGGGCGGATCCAGGTCGACCCCGCCGAGGTTCGGGCCTATGCGGACGCCGGCCTGGACATCCGGGGGGAGGTCTGCGACCTCTGCCCTACGAAATGCATGGAATGGAGCGAGGCGGACCGGACCCTCGTCATCCACGACGGGGACTGCAACCGCTGCATGCACTGCCTGAACGTGATGCCGAAGGCGCTGCGTCCGGGGAAGGAACGGGGCGCCTCCATCCTCGTCGGCGGCAAGGCCCCCATCGTCCAGGGCTCGCTTCTGTCCTGGGTCATCGTCCCCTTCATGAAGCTCGAGCCGCCCTATACGGAACTCTTCGACCTGATCGCCCGCATCCAGGACTGGTGGGACGAAAACGGCCGCTCCCGGGAGCGCCTGGGCGAACTGATCAACCGGCTGGGCATGCGGCATTTCCTCAAGGCCGTGGGCCTGCCCGCCGTCCCCCAGATGGTCAAGCATCCGCGGACCAACCCGTACGTCTTCTTCTGGCCCGAAGAGATCGACAAGAAGGAGGTGAAGTGACATGGCCAAGACAGACATCGGTCCTCCCGACTACAAACAGTTCCTGCCGCCCATCATCCGGGACAATTACGGCAAGTGGCGGTATCATGAAATCGTGAAGCCCGGCGTGCTCAGGCACGTGGGCGAAAACGGCGACGTCCTGTACACCGTCCGAGCCGGTTCGCCGCGTCTGCTCTCCACGGACCACATCCGGGAGATCTGCGACCTCGCCGAGACCTACTGCGACGGCTACCTGCGGTTCACCAGCCGTCACAACATCGAGTTCCTCCTGGCGGACGAGCGCCGCGTCGACCCCCTGATCGAGGCGTTGCAGGCCAAAAACTACCCGGTCGGCGGGACGGGCCACTCCATCAGCAACATGGTCCACACCCAGGGCTGGGTCCACTGCCACACCCCGGCCACGGACGCCTCCGGGCCGGTCAAGGCGATCATGGACGAGCTCTACGATCACTTCACCCACATGGACCTGCCGGCCCATGTTCGGATCGCGCTCGCCTGCTGCCTCAACATGTGCGGCGCGGTGCACTGCTCCGACATCGCCATCCTGGGCATCCATCGGACGCCCCCCCGGCCGGACAACAGCCGCCTGCCGAACGTCTGCGAGCTCCCGACGACGGTGGCGTCCTGCCCCACCGGGGCCATCCGGGCGGACATGAAGAACAAGACCGTCCAGGTCAACGACGACAAGTGCATGTACTGCGGCAACTGCTACACCGTCTGCCCGGCCATGCCCATCGCCGACCCGGACAACGACGGCATCTCCATCTGGGTGGGGGGCAAGGTCTCCAACGCGCGGAGCGCCCCCATGTTCTCCAAGCTCGCCATCCCCTTCCTGCCGAACAACCCGCCGCGCTGGCCGGAGGTCGTGGCGGCGGTGAAGAACATCGTCGAGGTCTATGCGGCGCACGCCCGGAAGCACGAGCGCCTCGGGGAGTGGATCGAACGGGTGGGCTGGGAGCGGTTCTTCACGCTCACCGGCATCGCGTTCACGGACAAGCACATCGACGACTTCACGCTGGCCACGGAAACCTTCCGGACCACCACACAGTTCAAATGGGGGTGATATGAGCGCAGAGATCAAGGAACGGGTCCTCGCCTATTTCCGGGAAAAATCGAAGGGCGAGAAGAAGATGTTCTACATCAAGGACGTCGTGAAGGGCCTGCCGGACGTGGACCGGCACGCCGTCCATGAGGCCGTCAAGGAACTGCTCGACGAGGAGGCCCTCAAATACTGGTCGAGCGGCAGCACGACGTACCTGATGCTGGCGGAATACTTCCCGAAGGATGCATGACGGCCCGCCGCGGAACCGTGCGCATCGGGTTTCCGCCTGGCAGATCGGCAGGTAAAGACATGGATCGAACGCAAACCGTTTGGCCGACATCCCCCGTCTCCGCCGCCGTCCCCCGTCTCGTGATCGGGGCGCTGCGCGGAGGCGCGGGGAAGACGACGCTCGCCGTCGGCATCCTGGCCGCCCTGCGCCGCCGGGGCCTCGATGTCGCCCCCTTCAAGAAGGGGCCGGACTATATCGACGCCGCGTGGCTCTCGGCCGCGGCCGGAATCTCCTGCCGCAACCTGGATACGTTCCTCATGGGCGCGGACCGGGTCCGGGCGTCCTTCCGGCGGTACGCGCCGCCGTCCGGACTCGCCCTGATCGAGGGAAACCGGGGCCTGTACGACGGGCTCGACGCGGCCGGCAGCCACAGTACGGCGGAGCTGGCCAAGCTCCTGACGGCTCCGGTCGTCCTCGTCATGGACAGCGACAAGGTGACCCGGACCGCCGCGGCGATGATCCTGGGGTGCCAGCACCTCGATCCCGCGGTCGACATCCGGGGCGTCATCCTCAACCGCACCGCCCGGAGCCGCCATGAGGGAATCCTGCGGCGCGCCATCGAGGAGGCCTGCGGCATCCCCGTCCTGGGGGCCGTCCCCCGGATGGCCGACTACCCGTTCCCCGAGCGCCACCTCGGTCTCACGCCGCCGCAGGAGCACGACCACGTGACCGGCGCCCTGAGGCGCGCTGCAACGGTCGCGGAAGACTGTCTGGACATGGAGCGGCTGGAGTCCCTCGCCGGGTCGGCCCCGCCCCTGGCGGCAGGCGATGCCGACCTGGCCGACGGCGCGCGCCATCCGGAGACGGCGCACCGGCGGCGTCGGCCGAAAATCCCGGACGGAGGACGTCCGGTCATCGGGATCATCCGCGATTCGGCCTTCCAGTTCTACTACCCGGAGAACCTCGAGGCCCTCGCGGCCCAGGGCGCCTCCCTCGTGGAGATCAGCGCGTGCACCGCGGACGCGCTGCCGGAGATCGACGCCCTCTACATCGGCGGCGGCTTTCCGGAAACCCACGCCCGGATCCTGGCGGAAAACGGGCGCTTCCGGCAGGCGCTGCGCCAAGGCGTCGAAGACGGCCTGCCCGTCTACGCCGAATGCGGCGGCCTCGTATATCTGGGCGAAACGCTGACGGTCGGAACGGAAACGTTTCCGATGGCGGGCGTTCTGCCCGTCGCCTTCAGCATGGAGCGCAAACCGCAGGGGCACGGCTACACCCGGCTCGAGGTGACGGAGGCCAATCCCTTCTTCCCCGTCGGAACGACGCTGAAGGGTCACGAATTTCATTACGCCCGCCTGTTGAACGGAGGCGCGGGCGGCGCGGCGCCCTGCTGCCGGGTCGTCCGGGGCGGGGGCATCGACGGCCGGGGAGACGGCCTGGTCGCAAACAACTGCCTGGCGCTCTTCACGCATCTCCACGCCGCGGGCGAGCCCCGCTGGGCGGAGGCGCTGGTGAAGCAGGCGTTCCGCCACCGCCGGACGCGATCCCGCCGGGAGCGGGACGCGGACCGCGCGGCACGGGGACCGGCGGCCTTCCTGGAAGATCGTGCCGGAACCGGGCGCCCCCGAGGAACGGCGCCGCAAGCACAACCATAAACCATGTTCTATAAGGAGGTTTGCACATGCCAACGATCGAATTAGCCGGAAAGACCTACGAGGTCGACGAGGACGGGTTCCTCCAGGAACTCGACAAATGGAGCGAGGAATTCGCCGAGGCCTACGCCCACGCGGACGGCATCGAAGGGCCGCTGACCGAGGAACACTGGAAGGTGATCAACTACCTGAGAAGCTATTACCAGGAGTTCGGGATCGCCCCGATGGTGCGGAAGGTGGTCCGCGAGACGGGGCTCGATCTGAAACGGATCTACGAACTCTTCCCCTCGGGGCCGGGCAACGGCGCCTGCAAGCTCGCGGGTCTCGCCAAACCGACCGGCTGCGTGTAAAAACGCGACCGCCCTTTCCGGCCGCAGGCGGGGCAAGACCGGCTCCGCCAGGCCCGGGTCTTTCGACGGGCGCACGGCAGGGCACGGAGGAGATGAAGCAGGAATAGGCAGGTCATGGGACTCTACGTTTTAACCTATGTGTGCGCGCTCGTGTTCGTCCTGGCGGTGGGCCTCCGGATCCGGAGGCAGATCGCGCTGCCCGTCCACGTCCGCTGGGAGCTCTATCCCGTCCGGCACGAAACCACCGAACGGGTGGCCTACGGCGGCTCCTACCTCGAGGCGTTGAACTGGTGGGAAAGGCCCGATGAGCGCTCCCTCTGGAACGAACTGAAATACATGGCGCCGGAGATTCTGCTCATGCGGGGCCTGTGGAAGGAAAACCGGCGCCTCTGGTGGGTCTCCTTTCCCTTTCACTTCGGCCTGTATCTGATGGTGGCCACCTTCGGCCTGCTCACGCTTCACGCCCTGCTCGCCCTGGCGGACGGCCATCCGCTCGGCCACCTGCTGAATGGCCTGATCGGCCTGGCGGGATGGAGCGGCCTGATCCTGGGGAACATCGGCTGCCTGGGGCTTTTCTATCGGCGGCTCGCTGATCCGGAATTGAGGGACTACGCGAGCTTCGCCGATTACTTCAATCTCGGGTTTATTTTTCTGTTCTTCCTCTGCGCCTTCGCGGCGGGGCTGGGCGATCCGTCGCTTGCGGGCGCCCGGGCCTATACGCTCGGCCTGCTGACCGCCGGATCTGCGCTGGAGGCATCCGTCCCCGGTCCGTCCGCGGCCGGAGCCGCGGCCGTCGTCCTGGCCTCGCTCCTGACCGCCTACATCCCCCTGACGCACATGTCCCACATGGTGATGAAGTATTTCTTCTATCATAGCGTCAAATGGGATGACGCCCCGAACCGCCGGGGCGGAAAGATCGAAGCGGCCGTCCAGAAAAACCTCGGGCTCAGGCCGACCTGGCAGGCCCGGCACGTGGGGGCGGACGGACGGAAATCCTGGCGCGAGATCGCCGCTTCGGAACCCGGAGAGATGAAATGAGAACGAGACTCGCCCCCGCAGACATCTCCCGGCCGTCCGACTGCCTGTCGCACATCGAGGCGGGGGATCTTGCACCCCTCCCGCCGCCCTACGAGGATTTCAACGCCACGGCGATTCCCCCGCTCAAGCCGGAGAAGGTCCGGCACATCGAGACGTCCCTGGACGATACCGTGGCCCTCGCCATCCCCAGGCCCGCAAGTCCGGAAGAGGAGGACGCGCGGGTCCGCCAGTTCCTCTCCGGTCTGAAAAAACTCTTCGAGAAGGAGAACAATTGGACGTTTTTGCAGCCGCTGCTTCTGTCCATGGAACACTGCGCCAAGTGCCAGACCTGCGCCGACGCCTGCCCCGTTTTTGAAATGAGCGGCCGGAAGGAGATCTACCGGCCCACCTTCCGGGCCGAGGTCCTGCGCCGGATTTACAGAAAATATCTGAGGCCGGGCGGGAAGATGACGGCCAAGCTGACCGGCGACATCGATTTGAACTGGACGGCGATCGCGCGCCTGGCCGAACTGTCCTACCGCTGCACCCTCTGCCGCCGCTGCGCCGCGGCGTGCCCGATCGGCGTGGACAACGGCCTGATCGCGCACGAGATCCGCAAGCTCTTCTCGCAGGAAATGGGCATCGCCCCCAAGGAAATCCACGAAAAAGGAACCGTCCAGCATCTTCAGGTCGGCTCCTCCACCGGCATGAAACCCCCGGGCGCGAAGGACAGCGTCGAGTTCATCCAGGAAGAGATGGAAGAGATTACGGGCTGGAAGGTGGACATCCCCTGGGATGTGGAGGGCGCGGAGATCCTGCTCGTCCACAATGCCGGCGAGATGCTGGCCTGGCCGGACAATGTCGGGGCGTTCGCCGTCATATTTCAGGCGGCCGGCGTTTCGTGGACGATGTCTTCGGAGGCGGCCGGTTACGACGTGGTCAACTACGGGCTGTGGTACGACGATGTCCAGTTTTCCCGCGTCGCCGTCCGGCATGCCGACATCGCCCGCCGCCTCAAGGTCAAGAAAATCGTCATCGGCGAGTGCGGCCATGCACACAAGGCGCTCACGGTCGTCGCCGACCGTCTGCTGACGGGCGATCTCAATGTCCCGCGCGAATCGGCCCTGGTCACGCTCGCGGACATCGTCCTCAGCGGTAAATTGCGGCTCGATCCCCGCAGAAACGATTTTCCCGTGACGCTGCACGATCCCTGCAATGTCGTGCGTTCCATGGGGATCGTGGCCCCCCAGAGGCGCATCCTGGAAAAGATCGCGCCGCGCTTCCGGGAAATGACGCCACATGGGGTGGAGAATTACTGCTGCGGCGGAGGTTCCGGGTTCGCCCTCATGTCGGGACACAACTTCGCAGACTGGCGGAACCGGGTCAGCTCCCGCAAGAAATTCATGCAGATCCTGGCGGCCTTCGCCAACGAGCCGGCGGAGGTCCCGAAGTACGTCTGCGCCCCCTGCTCGAACTGCAAGGGCGCCATCCGGGACCTGATCGGCCATTACCACGCGGAGGAGCGCAGCCGCCTTTACTACGGCGGGCTGGTCGAACTGATCGTTAACGCCATGGCGGACATGAAGAAACCGATCCTGCGCTTCGGTGACGAACCGTCGTGGAAGACCTGATCAAACGAACGAGGCAGAAGGAATCGTCCTCATGACCCTTTTCGTGCCGCTCATAGCCGTCGCCCTCCTGATCGTCCTCCCCCTCGCGGGGCGGGCGGCGGGCGGGGACGGCTGGCTCGCCGTCAGTGTCCCCTACGCGGCCCTGGCGGTGTTCGTCGCCGGATTCGTCCGGCGCGTCGTCCGCTGGGCGAACACACCCGTCCCCTTCCGGATCCCCACGACCGCGGGGCAGGGGCGATCGCTTGCCTGGATCAGGCCGGACCGCCTCGACAACCCCACGACGGCTTGGGGCGTCCTCGGCCGGATGGCGCTCGAAATCCTCTGCTTCCGGTCGCTCTTCCGGAACACGAAACAGCGCCTGGCGCCCACGGGCAAGGCGGTAAGCGCCGCGGAGCCGGTGACGGCCGCGTGCGTCTATCGACCCGTTTACGTCAGCGCCAAGGGCCTGTGGTTCTTCGCGCTGCTCTTTCACGGGTCGCTCCTGGTAATCGTGCTCAGGCACCTGCGCTTCTTTCTCACGCCGGTTCCGGCCTGGGTCGAGAGCCTGATCGCCTTGGACGGGCTCTTCGCCGTCGGCCTTCCGACCGTCTATCTGTCCGACGCGGCGCTTCTGGCGGCCCTTCTGTTCCTGTTTTTCCGGCGGGTCCTGATCCCGCAGGTTCGCTACATCACGCTGGCGGCGGACTACTTCCCGCTCCTGCTGATCGGCGCGATCGCCGTCTCCGGCCTCCTGATGCGGCATGTCTTCAAGGTCGATCTCAACCAGGTAAAGGCGCTCGCGGTGGGCTGGGCCACGTTCTCCCCGGCGGTCCCGGCGGAGCTGGGGGCGTTCTTCTTCGTCCATCTCTTCCTGGTGTGCGCCCTGGCCGCCTATCTCCCATTCGGCAAGCTCATGCATCTGGCGGGCGTTTTCCTGAGCCCCACCCGGAACCTCGCCAACGACAACCGGCGGCGGCGTCACGTGAACCCGTGGAACGCGCCGGTGAAGGTGCACCCCTACGCCGAATACGAGGACGAATTCCGGGGTAAGATGAAGGCGGCGGGCATCCCCGTCGAGCGGGAGGAATGATCATGAGACGGTTAGACCCCCTTGTCGCGAAGGGCGAAGCGGAGACTTCCCGCAAAAACATCGGCAGGACTTGCAACCATGGCGATCGATAAACTTCCGACGCCCGCAGAACTGAGCCATATCGACTACCGGCCTCCCGGGACCGGATGGCGGAACGCTCCGGTGGATTTCCGCCCGGGGACCTGGTGTTACAGCGCCACCCCGAAGAGCCTGACCACCCTGGACCTCCCCAACCCGCGCGTGTGGCAGCCATCCGACGCCGACTGGAAGCTCCCGGAGAACTGGCGCGCGATCATCCTCGACGGGATGCGGGAGCGCTTGGAGAAGTACCGGTCGTTCCGCCTCTTCATGGACATCTGCGTCCGCTGCGGGGCCTGCGCGGACAAGTGCCACTTCTACATCGGGACGGGCGATCCGAAGAACATGCCGGTCCTGAGGGCGGAGCTGATCCGGAGCGTCTACCGCCGCTACTTCACGGCGGCCGGGCGCCTCTTCGGCCCTCTCGCCGGGGCGCGGGACCTGACGGAGGACGTCCTGAAGGAGTGGTTCTACTACTTCTACCAGTGCACCGAGTGCCGCCGCTGCTCCGTCTTCTGCCCCTACGGCATCGACCAGGCGGAGATCACGATGATCGGCCGGGAGCTTTTGACCCTCGTCGGCTGCAACATCAACTGGGTTCTCGAACCGGCGGCGAACTGCTTCCGGATGGGGAACCACCTGGGCATCCCGCCCCACGGGATCCGCGACATGATCGATTTCCTCGCCGACGACATCGAGGACCGCGCGGGCGTCCGCGTGGAGGTTCCCCTGAACCGGAAGGGCGCCGAGATCCTCTTCGTCACCCCGTCGGGGGACTACTTCGCCGACCCGGGTACCTACACCTGTATGGGCTACCTGATGCTCTTCCACGAGCTCGGCCTCGACTACACGATGAGCACCTTCGCCTCCGAGGGTGGGAACTTCGGCCTGTTCACCTCGCACGAGATGATCAAGCGCTTAAACGCCAAGATCTACGCCGAGGCGAAGCGCCTGGGCGTCAAATGGATCCTGGGCGGCGAGTGCGGCCACATGTGGCGGGTCATCCACCAGTACATGGACACGATGAACGGCCCGGCGGATTTCCTCGAAACGCCGATCTCGCCCGTCACGGGGACGCGGTTCGAAAACGCCGCCGGGACGAGGATGGTCCACATCGCCGAATTCACGGCCGACCTGATTCAAAACGGCAAACTCCGGCTCGACCCGGCCCGGAACGACCACCTGAGGGTCACCTTCCACGACTCGTGCAACCCCGCGCGGGCGATGGGACTCTTCGAGGAGCCGCGCGCCATTTTGAAAAATGTATGCAACCATTTCTTCGAAATGCCGGCGGACACGATCCGGGAAAAGACCCTCTGCTGCGGCGGCGGGGCGGGCCTGGGCACGGACGAGAACATGGAGATGCGGATGCGCGGGGGCTACCCCCGGGCGATGGCGGTGAAGCACGTCCGGGAACGGCACGGCGTGAACCGCCTGGCCTGCATGTGCGCCATCGACCGGGCGACGCTGCCGCCCCTGATGGACTACTGGGTCCCCGGGGTAGGCGTCATGGGCGTGCACGAGCTCGTGGGCAACGCCCTCGTCCTGACGGGGGAGAAGGATCGGACGACCGACCTGCGGGGAGAGCCCCTCCTCCAGGCGTCGCAAGCGGACGGGATAGACGAAGCGAAGGGATGAAGCGGTGGGGTGGGGCGGGGCGGACCCGTTCGGAGGCCTCCACCGCCGGGAGAGGATCGTCGGACCATGAAGGGAACGGATCGCTGGAAAATCTTCGCGGGGCTCGCCGTCTTCCTCGCGCTCGTCGCCCTGCCCTTCTGGTACGGCGGGTGGGACAGGCCGACGCCGGTCCTCGATCTCGACACCCCGGCCATCCGTCAACTGCCGGAGAGAAAGTGCGTCGAGGCGACCCCGTTCATGAGGGCGAACCACATGACGCTGCTGGCCGACTGGCGGGACGCCGCGACCCGCGACGGCCGGCGGATCTACGTCGCCCGGGACGGGCGGGAAATCGAGGCGAGCCTGTCCGGGACGTGCCTGCGCTGCCACAGCGACAAGACCCGCTTCTGCGACCGCTGTCATGACGACGCGGGCGTGAAGCCGGCCTGCTGGGACTGCCACGTCGTCCCGGAGGCGCGGCGTGAAGCGCCGACGGTCACGCCTCGGCTGACGGAGGAACAGGGGGGCCGCGCCCCCGTTTCCCGTTGACGTCGCCGCGCGCGGGAACAAGACCGGGGGTCGATTCCCCGATCAAACCGGAATGCAGGATTTAAGGTCATGCACAGGAGCCGCAGAGACTTTCTGAAACTGACGGGCATCGCCCTGATCGGCGCCGCCGTCCCCGACGCGCTGCTTCCGGCCGCGCTTGCGCCGGCGTGGGCGGGAGCGCCCGGCTACCGCGCGGATGTCCGCGCGCTCAAGGCCGCCCGCTGGGGGATGGCCGTCGACCTCGCGAAATGCCGCCCGGACTGCACGGACTGCATCGCCGCCTGTCACGCGGCCCACAACGTCCCGTTCTTCGACCGGCCGAAGGACGAGATCGCGTGGATCCGCCGGGAGACCTTCGGCCGGATCTTCCCCGCACAGGTCCATGCGCACCTCGAACCCCGGCGTCAGGCGGGGCCGGTGATCGCCCTGTGCAACCACTGCGCGAATCCGCCCTGCATCCGCGTCTGCCCCACGGGGGCGACCTTCCGGCGGCCCGACGGGATCGTCATGATGGACTACCACCGGTGCATCGGCTGCCGGTTCTGCATCGCGGCCTGCCCCTACGGCGCCCGCAGCATGAACTATCGCGATCCCCGGCCGTTCATCCGCCGCATCGATCCCGGATTCCCGACGCGGACGAAGGGCGTCGTGGAGAAGTGCAACTTCTGCGTGGAGCGGCTCGCCGTGGGCAAGCCGCCCGCGTGCGTCGCGGCCTGTCCGCAGAAGGCCCTCGCCTTCGGCGACCTGGAGGCGCCCGGCTCGGCGGTGCGGCGCGCCATCGCCGGACGGACGGTCCTCCGGCGCAAACCGGAACTGGGGACGGAGCCCCAGGTTTTTTACACCTTATGAGACGGGGAGCCGGGGGATGACATGTTAGAAAAGGCCCTGCACGGAAATCGCCGCTACTGGGGATGGCTCGCGTTCCTCGCCGCCATCGCCGGCACGGGCGCGTTCTTCTACCTCCGGCAGCTCGAATTCGGCCTGGGCATCACGGGGATGAGCCGGGACGTCACCTGGGGGCTCTACATCGCCCAGTTCACGTTCCTCGTCGGAATCGCGGCCTCGGCCGTCATGGTCGTCCTGCCTTACTACCTCCACGACTACAAGGCGTTCGGGCGGATCACGATCCTGGGGGAATTCCTCGCGGTCGCCGCCGTCGTCATGTGCGTGAGCTTCGTCGTCATCGATCTCGGCCGGCCGGAGCGCGCCTTCAACGTCCTGCTGCACCCCTCGCCCCGCTCGATCCTCTTCTGGGACATGGTCGTCCTGACGGGCTACCTCCTGCTCAACCTCGTCATCGGCTGGACGGTCCTGGAGAACGAGCGCAACGGCACGGCGCCGCCCGCCTGGGTCAAGCCCCTGATCTGGCTCTCGATCCCCTGGGCGATCAGCATCCACACGGTCACGGCCTTCATCTACGCCGGCCTGCCGGGGCGGGACTTCTGGCTCACGGCCATCATGGCCCCCCGCTTCCTCGCCTCCGCCTTCGCCTCGGGGCCGGCGCTGCTCGTGCTCCTGTGCCTCGTTCTGCGGCGCTGGGGCGGCTTCGACGCGGGCCGCGAGCCGCTCCAGGCGCTGGCGCGGATCATCGCCTACGCCCTGTCGGCGAGCCTCTTCTTCGTCCTGATGGAGCTCTTCACGGCCTTCTACAGCGGCATCCCCGGTCACGCGGAGCCGTTCCGCTACCTCTACGCCGGCCTGGAGGGGCACACGCGGCTCGTCCCGTGGATGTGGACCTCGGCCGTCCTGGCCGCCCTGGCCCTCGTGATCCTGATCGTTCCGGCGCTGCGGCGCAACGAGGCCCGGCTCGCGCTCGCCTGCGTCGCCGCCTTCGCCTCGCTGTGGATCGAAAAGGGGCTGGGGCTGGTCGTCACCGGGTTCGTCCCCTCCCCCCTGGGGCGGATCACGGAATACGCGCCCACCGGCCCCGAGGTCGCGATCACGCTGGGCGTCTGGGCGCTGGGCTTCATCATCCTGACGGCCCTCTACCGGATCGCGCTGGGCGTCAGGAAGGAAACGGAGGCCTAGGCGATCATGAAGACCCTCTACGTCGAGACCACGCCCGCCCGCTTCCTCGCCGTCAAGGCCCTCCGCGGGCTCTGGCCGGGCGTGCTGTGGAGCCGCCTGTCCACGCTCCAGTACCAGGAGATGACGCCGCCCGCCCCCCCGGCCGGCTGGGTCCACGTGAAAAACCACCAGGGCGGGATCTGCGGGAGCGACCTGCACCTGATCTTCCTCGATGCCGATCTGGGCGTCCATCCGGCCCTCCTGCCGGGCAGCACGCGCAAGTACCTGGGGCACGAACTCGTGGGGCACGTCCTGGACGCGCCCCCGGACAGCGGCTTCAAGCCGGGCGACCGGGTCATCCGGCAGATGCGCACCGGCGGCGGCTCCTGCCTGGCGCACGGCCTCGACCCCTGCGGGTTCTGCCGGGCGGGCCACTATCACCAGTGCGAGCGGACGGGACTTCAGGATTCCATCGGCGGCGGGCTGAGCGACGAGCTGTTCATCCCCGCCGGAGGTCTGATGGCCGTCCCCGACGATCTCGCGGACGCGCAGGCGGTCCTGGTCGAGCCGGCGGCCTGCGCCATCCACGGGGTTCTGCGCGCCCCGCCCGGTCCCGGGGAGTCGGTCCTCGTCTACGGGGCGGGCACGATCGCCTACTTTGTCCTGCAGGTCCTCCGGATCGTCTGTCCGGACTGCCGGATCACGGCGATCGCCGAATTCCCCTTCCAGGAGGACATGGCCCGGCGGTGCGGGGCGGACGAGGTCTGGCTGGCCCGCGACGACCTCCTCGCCAGGACGGCGGAGCGGACGGGAGGGCGGGTCGTCACCGGCCGGGCAAACCGCCGGACCCTCCTGGGCGGCTTCGACCGGATCTACGACTGCGTGGGCGTCGCCGCCACCCTGGGGCTCTCCCTGCGCCTCGCACGGGCGCGCGGCACCGTCATCCTGATCGGCGTCACCCTGAAACCCCTGACGCTGGACATGACGCCCGTGTGGTACAACGAGGTGAACCTGATGGGCAGCGTCTCCTTCGCCGCCGAAGAGTGGCGGGGGGAGCGGATCCGGGACTACGACCTCGCCATCCGCTGGATGCGGGAGGGGCGGCTGAAGCCGGAGGGGTTCGTCACGCACCGCCTCCCGCTGGAACGGTACCGGGAGGCGATCCTGGCCGCCGTGCGGAAGGCGTCCAGCCGCTCGGTGAAGGTGGTGCTGGAGATGGGGCAGGGCTGAGGGCGAACGGTTAACGGCGAAAGGCGAAGGGAACAGTTCAAGGCGCAGGTCAGGCGACCCCGGGGAAAAGATTTGAATGCAAAAATGGCCATGAAGATTCTGGTTCTCAACTGCGGAAGCTCGTCGGTGAAGTACAAGCTCTACGACATGGAAAGCGGCCGGGTGGCGGCGCTCGGCTTTGCGGAACGGATCGGCCGGGCGGGCGCCGGGATCCGTCATCAGGCGGAGGGCGCGGCGGCCGTTTCCTTCGAACACCCCCTGCGGGATCACCGGGAAGCGCTGGAAATCCTCCTCGGGATGCAGCCCGGCGGTCCGCGGGCGGGCAGCATCGATCCCGCGGCGATCACGGCCATCGGTCACCGGGTGGTCCACGGCGGCGAATATTTCCGGACCCCCGTGATCATCGACGACGCGGTCCTCGTCAACCTGAAGGCGTGCAGCATGCTGGCGCCTCTCCACAACCCCCACAACCTGGCGGGAATCGAGGTCTGCCGGAAACTGCTGCCGGAGGTGCCGCAGGTGGCCGTCTTCGACACGGCCTTCCACCAGACCATGCCCCCCCTGGCCTACACGTACGCGATCCCGCATCGCTACTACGACACCTACCGGATCCGCAAATACGGCTTCCACGGCACCTCCCACCGCTACGTGGCCGAGCGCGCCGCCGAACTCGCGGGCCGTCCCCTGGCGGACCTGAAGATCGTGACCTGTCACCTCGGGGCCGGGTGCAGCCTCTGCGCCGTCCGCGACGGCCACTCCATCGATACGACGATGGGCTTCACGCCGCTGGCGGGCGTCGTCATGGGAACCCGCTCGGGGGACATCGATCCGGCGCTCGTCCCGTTCCTCGCCGAGCGAGAGGACCTGTCTCCCGCCGCCGTCATGGACATCCTGAACTCCCAAAGCGGGGTTTTGGGGATCTCCGGGATCTCCGGCGATTTCCGGGACCTCCTGAAGGCCGCGCGGGAGGGGAACGAACGGGCGACGCTCGCCCTCGACGTCTTCACATACAGCATCGCCAAGGGGATCGGTTCGCTCCTGCCGACCCTGGAGGGCCTCGACGCCCTCGTCTTCACGGCCGGCATCGGCGAGAACTCGCCCGACATCCGCCGGCGGATCTGCCGGCGTCTGGCGTGTTTCGGCATCGCGCTGGACGACGGGAAGAACGCCCTCGCCCGGACGGAAACGGACGTCGCGACGCCACAGAGCCGGGTCAGGATCTACGTCATCCCGACGGACGAGGAGCGCATGATCGCCCGGGAAACGCGGAAGCTCATCGATCCGGGGCGGGAACCCGGCTGATGGCGGCGGCAACCTGCCCCGCCGGGGAAGCGACGGGGTCAACCGGACAACGAACGGAATTCAACTCAATGGAGGTATCACCATGGCTAAGATCAAAATGACGCCCAGCGAGGCGATCGTGGAAACCCTGCTCGCCGAAGGCGTGGATCACGTCACCGGCATCGTCGGAAGCGCCTTTATGGACATGCTCGATCTCTTTCCCACCGCGGGGATCCGCTTCATCCCCGTGCGGCACGAACAGAGCGCGGGGCACATGGAGGACGCCTACGCCCGGATCACCGGCCGGGCCGGGGTCTTGACGGGGCAGAACGGACCGGGGATCACGAACATGGTCACCTCGGTCGCGGCGGCCAACATGGGCCATACGCCGCTCGTCATCATCTCCCCGTCGGCGGGGACGCCGACCATCGGCTGGGACGGCTTCCAGGAGTGCGACCAGGTCTCCGTCTTCAAGGCCATCACGAAGGCCACGGTCCGCGTGCCCCATCCCAAGCGGGCAGCCGACTGCCTGCGGACGGCCTTCCGGATCGCCTACGCCGATCGCGGGGCGGTCCTGTACGACATCCCCCGGGACTACTTCTACGGCGAGCTGGAAGAGGAGATCCTTCCGCCCCACCGCTACCGCGTGGACGCCCGGGGATGCGGATCGCTCGCCGATATCGAGCGGGCGGCGAAGCTCCTCGCGAACGCGAAAAATCCCGTCATCGTCTCCGGGCGGGGGGTCGTGGACGCGGACGCCCTGGACGTGATCAAGGCCATCGCCGAGCACCTGACCGCGCCGGTTGCCGTGACCTACCTGCACAACGACGCCTTCTACGGGGACCACCCCCTGTACGTCGGCCCCATCGGGTACATGGGCTCCAAGGCGGCGATGCGGACCCTGGCCAAGGCGGACGTGATGCTCGCCGTGGGCACGCGCCTGTCCGTCTTCGGCACCCTCCCCCAGTACGACATCAACTACTTCCCGAAGAAGGCGAAGATCGTCCAGGTGGACATCAACCCGAAACACATCGCCCGGACGCACCCCGTCGAGGTCGGCATCATCGGGGACGCGAAGGAGGCCGCGGTGGAGATCCTGAAGCGCCTCCAGGCCACGGACAAGCGGCGGAAGCCGGATACGGCGCGCCTGGCGAAAATCGCCGCGGAGAAGAAAAAATGGGAGCAGGAAATCGTCCGGCTGGCGATGGTCAAGGGAACGCCGATCAACCCCCGCCGCGTCCTGCTGGAGATGTCCCGCATGATGCCCGCGGACGCGATCCTGACCACCGACATCGGCAACGTGTCCTCGACCGCCAACAGCTACTTCACCTTCAAGGGCAGCCGACGGCATATCGCGGCCCTCACCTTCGGCAACACGGGTTTCGCCTACCCGGCGGCCCTGGGCGCCCAGCTCGCCCGCCCCAAGGCGCCGGTCGTCGCCATCATCGGCGACGGGGCCTGGGGGATGAGCCTCCACGAGATCAGCACCGCCGTGGAGCACAACCTGCCGGTCATCGCCTGCGTCTTCCGGAACATGTGGTGGGGCGCCGAGGCCAAAAACCAGGTGGACTTCTACAACAACCGCTTCATCGGGGTCGACATCCCGAACCCCGCGAGTTTCGTCCCGGCGGCGGAGGCCCTGGGCGCCCGCGGCATCCGCGTGGAGCATCCGGACCAGATCGGGGAGGCCTTTAAATCGGCCCTCAAGGTCCGCCGGCCCACGGTCCTGGAGTTCGTCGTGGACGGTAAACAGCTCGCCCCGCCGTTCCGGAAGGACGCCCTGGCGCTGCCCACGCGGTTCCTGCCGAAGTACGCCCATCTGGACCACCGCAACTGGCAGACGGATTACGACATGTAGCCGCCTCCCGAAACAAGGCCGCGGGCCCGGCGGGGGTCGTCCCCCCGTTCGGGTCCGCGGATGCTTCCCGCTCCAGCGGGGTCGGGCGCCGACCTGGCCCGCCCCTTCCGTCGGGACGACCATCGGCGCGGCGATCGCGCCCCCCTTGTTATTCAGCCGTGAGACAAGACGTCCTCTGGACGAAAAAGGGCAGGACCCGTAAGGATCCTGCCCCGGAGAGAAACCCGTCAAACCCGCGATGCCCGGCTCAGTACTTCCCGCCGATATAATTGCTCAGTTGATCGATCAGCGCATCCTTCTGGGCGATCTGGGCCTTGACGGCATCGCCGATCGAGATGAGGCCGACAAACTTGGGCCCGTCAAAAACGGGCAAATGCCGGATGTGTTTCCCGGTCATCAGCACCATGCAGTCCTCCACCGGCGTATCGGGCTTGATCGTGTACATCTTCTCAAACGGCGTCATCACCTCCTTGACGCGGGTATCGAGGGATTTTTTACCCTTGATGCTGATTTTTCTCGCGTAATCCCGTTCCGAGAAGATGCCGACGACCTTATCCTTCTTGTCCATGACCACCAATGCCCCGATTTCCTTCTCCGCCATGAGCTTCAGGGCGTCGAGCACCGAAGCCTCCGGAAGAATCGTCCACAACTGCTTCGATTTGCCCTTCAAAAGATCGCTCGCTCTCTGCATCGTTCGTTCCCTCCCCGTGAATTCAAGATATGATCCGAGAAACCGGTTTTCACTTTAAAAGAAAACAAGGAATTTGGCAAGCCTTTGTGTCATTCGGAAACGGCTGATCCGTCGGGAAGCGGCCGGCGAACGACGAGCGTTCTTTTCCCCGGGGAAACGCCCCTCAGCGCCGTGCTATTTTGAGGTTGCCGCAGCAGGCGATTTATGTCATAAATTGCGGCATCTTGGGAGAGGAGGATGAGCGTCATGCGAGCAAAAACGTGGTCCCCTTACGTTGCCGGCGTCTTGGCCGGTCTGCTGCTGGTCCTGTCGGTCTTTCTCACGGGGAAGTACTTCGGGGCCTCGACGACCTTCGTCCGCGCCGCGGGCTTTGTCGAGCAGACCGTCGCACCGGAGAAAGTGGCCGGCATGGAGTATTTCCTCAAGGAGAAGGCGAAGCTCGACTGGCAGGGAATGTTTGTTCTGTCGGTTCTCTTCGGTTCTCTCGCGGCGGCCTCGCTGTCCGGTGAACGGCGGGCGGTTCCGGTGCCCGCGATGTGGGAGGCGCGCTTCGGGTCTTCCCGCGTCCGCCGCTGGGCGCTGGCGTTCTTCGGCGGTGTGATCGTGATGTTCGGCGCGCGTCTCGCGGACGGGTGACCGAGCGGTCACGGTCTGAGCGGTCTGGCTCAGATAGCCGTCAGCGGGTACATCTCTCTGGTCTGTTTCTTCCTGGCCGGCATCGTCATGGCCAGAATCCTGTATGGAGGAGGTCAACGGCCATGAACGAACTTCTGACCGGCGCCGTCACGGGCCTTCTCTTCGGATTCATCATGCAGAAGGCCCAAGTCATCCGTTACGATCGTCAGCTGGGCGCCCTGCGCCTGCAGGACATGACCATCGTCAAATTCATGCTGAGCGCCATCCTGGTCGCCATGGTGGGGATCTACCTGCTGCTCGACCTGGGGATGGTGAAACTCTCCATCAAGTCCACGATCCTGGGGGCAAACATCCTGGGCGGCCTGATCTTCGGCATCGGCTGGGGCCTGGTGGGCTATTGCCCGGCCACGGCCATGGCGGCCCTGGGCGAGGGGCGCTACGACAGCCTGTTCGGCCTTTTGGGAATGCTGCTCGGGGCGGGCCTCTTCGCCGAGGCGTACCCGTTCCTCAAGGCGACCGTGCTCACCTGGGGAAACTTCGGCAAGATCAGCATCCCGGCGGCCCTGGGCGTCAACCACTGGATCGTGATCGTCATCCTGATCGCGGCCTTTGTCGGACTTTTCTACGGGTTCGAGAAGAAGGGGCTGTAGGGTTGGAGGGAGGCGAGATCCCGGACACCGACCCGATCGGCGGGATGACGGGGACGTGCGGGCCGTCAAGGCCTTCGGGAAGGCGCTGAACGACCTCGCCCGGGCATCCGGGGAACAAGGTCAAGGGCGCGGTTCGCGCAGGCGACAGGGCAGGCCCTTCAGATTGGGGGTCCCGAACTCCCGGCCCAGTTTTTCAACGGACGTCAACAGATTGACATTCGCTTCCCGCCAGTCGTACTGGCGGGCCGGGTCCCCCTCCGGGAACCACCATCCCGGGGAGGCGCAGATCACCCTGGGATCGAGGCCATCGGTCAGCCGGGCGCGCTGGGTCATCGCACCGTGCCTCGTCTCGATGACGGCCGCCTCCCCGTCGCCGATGCCGTAACGGGCGGCCGTCGCGGGGTGGATCTCCACCGTCGGATGGGGCCGTCTTTCCCTGAGTCTTCGCATCCAGCGGTAGGAGGAGTGTAAAAAATAGCGGCTCTTCGCGCTGATCAGGAGCAGCGGATAGTCCGGATCGTCCTCCTCGGGAAATCCCGGAAATTCGGGCAGGGCCGTAAGCCCGAACTTCCCGGCGGTGCTCAGGCGCAGTTCCACCTTCCCCGTCGGCGTCGAAAATCCCTTCTCTTCGTAGGCTCGGAAGCGGTCCGGCCCTTTGAGGTATCCCATCTCCACGAACTGCCGGTAGGTCAGTCCCGCCGGGCGGACGACGTCCTCCAGGAACGTTTCGTGATCCTCGGGCCACAGCTCGGGGGAGGAGACGCGCTTCCCCAGTTCGTTCAGGATCTTCATGTCCGGCCAGCAGCCCTCGGGCGGCTCGACGATCTTGGGACGGGCGAAGATGACGCCGTGGCCGAGACCGTAGTGCCCGATGTCGTTCATCTCGTACTGATGGGCGACGGGCAGGACGATGTCCGCCATGGCCGCCGTCGGCGTCATGAAGAGATCGGCGACGGCCACGAAGTCGAGGCGCTTGAAGGTCTCGAAGGTGCGCCCGCTGTCCGCCCAGGCCACCATCGGATTCGTGCACATCCCGTAGTAGCCCCGGACGGGATAGGGCGCGTCCTCCAAAACTGCCTGACGGAAGAAGGCCGGGGCGACCGTCATGAGCCGCGGGATGACGCCATGGTGGGCGCCGATCATCTCCTTGCGCTTGTCCGGGATGAGGTCGGCGCGGACGAACGGTCCGAGGCCCATGATCTTCGGTTCCCGGGCGTTGACGTTGCCCCCGGGGACCTCGAGGTTGCCGCAGACGGCCATCAAACAGACGAGCGCGCGGACCGCGTCGAAGGCGTTGACGCTGTGTTCGACCGCGTTGCCCCACTGGAGGGCCGCCGGTTTCGCCGCGGCGTACATCCGGGCGGCCCGGCGGATCTGCTCGGCGGGCACCCAGGTGATCCCCGCCACCCTCTCGGGGGGATACGCTTTCGCCTGCCGCGCCAGGTCTTCAAAGCCACAGGTGTACGTCTCGACGAAGGCCTTGTCGTACAGGGATTCTTCGCAGATCACGTGGAGCATCCCGAGGGCCAGGGCCGGATCCGTGCCGGGCCTGAGCGGGAGCCACAGGTCGGCCCTCTCGGCGAGCTCGATTCGCCGAGGGTCCACAACGACGAGTTTCGCGCCGTCCTTCACCCGCGCCAGGAGTTGAACGGCGATCTGCCCCTCTTCGTGAGTGGAGGTGAGATTGCTTCCCCAGAGCAACACCAGCCTGGTCGGATGATGGAGGTCCGCCACGGGGTAAAACCCGCAGGTGTGGACGCCCGTGATCTCCCGGGGGGCGTGGCAGACATCCTGGGAAGCGACGACGTTGGGGGAGCCGAAGAGATTGGCCAGGCGGATCAGGACGAAATGTTCGAGCCCCTTCGGCATGCCGACGCCGAAACCCACGGCCCGGGCGCCGTAGGTCTCCCGGATGCGCCGCAGGTTCTCGGCCGTCTCCTCGAGGGCCTGCGACCAGGAAATGGCCCGCCATTTCCCTTCGCCCCGCCCTCCCGCCCGTTTCAGCGGTTGCTTCAGGCGGTCGGGATGGGTGAGGCGCTCCGCCGACACCCGCCCCTTGAAACAGGCATACCCCCGGTTCAGGTACCCGTCCGGATCCCCCTCGATCCGGACGATTTCGTTGCCCCGGACCCCGACCCGGAGGCCGCAGCCCCCGTGGTCCATGCGCGCACAGTGGGTTTTCACCCAGCGAAGCTCTTCCGACATCGTTCCTCGACGGATTCGCCCGCCGGCATCCCCCGTGATCCGGGGATTTGCCCGGCAGGACCCCAGTCTATTTGATCACCGGCGCCTGGGGGTCGTGCATCCATTCCTGGAGGGCGCCGTCGTAGAGCCGCACGTTCGGATAACCCAGAATCTCCCTCAGGATGAGCGCCCAGGTCGGGCAGCACTGGCCCGTATCGCAATAGGTGATAATCTCCTTCGACCGGTCGGTCCCCACGGCGGCTTCGGCGAGGACGGTCAATTGTTCCTTGCTTTTGAACGTCCGCTCGGGGGTGAAGGCCCAGGACGTCGGCAGGTTGACCGCGCCGGGCAGCCGGCCGGCCTGGTCGATACAGTCGAGTTTACGCTTCCCGATGAAATAGTCCGGTTCGCGGACATCGAGGAGCACGAGGCGATCGTAGTTTTTCAGGACATAGGCTTTGTTGACGAACATGTCTTTCCGGACGGCTCCCTTGTAGGGGCGTTCCTCCGCCCGGGTCACGGTCTGGGACACGGCCCGCTTTTCCTGCACCCATTTATTGAACCCGCCATCCAGGATCGCCACGTTGACGAGGCCGGCGTATTTCATCGTACAGGCCACCCGGGTCGTGTGAAAGCATTCCCGGAGCGTATCCGTCCGGCCGTACACCACGACCCGGCTGTCGCGGGAGAGCCCGATCGAACCGACCAGATCGAACAGGTCGTCCTCCTCAGGTATCTCCGTATAGAGGTCTCCCCGCTTGAACGCCCAGGCGCGGTAGAAGGCGTTGACGGCACCGGGGACGTGACCCTCGCGGTATTGTTCGACCTTCCGAACATCCACAATGACCAATCCGGGCATCGACAGATTTGCCTGCAGCCACGCGGTGGAAACGATCGGCGCGATGTCCCGCGCGGCGCCGACCGCCGGCAGGCCGACCAGAAACAGGACCAGGGGAAGGATCTTGAACCATCCATGCTTCCTCATCGTGCGTCCTCCTTTCATCTTGCGTCCGAATCGGCCCCACCCGGCACGCTGACGGGAATTCGAGCGGAAGGCAGGGATGCCCGCCGCCGGGACCGCCTCAGGCGGCGAAGGTCAGTTTCGTCCCCGACATGTTCAGGATGAACTGCTCCGGCATGGCGTTCTCCATATAGAGGATCGCCTTCCGCCCGGTGCAGTGCGTCGGGATGACGTAATCGGGGGCGAGCTTCCGGAGCTCTTCCGTCGTCCGGCCGACGATCGGCTCGAAAAACGGTCCGGACAGGTGGAACCCGCCCATCACGGCATGCACCTTCTCGACGCCCGTCACGGCCTGCGCGTGGCGGACCGTGTTGACGACGCCCGAATGGGCGCAGCCGGACAGAACGATCAGGCCCTTTCCCTTCAGATTCATGACCACCGCAGTGTCGTCCTCGATCGGGTCCCACTTCTCCACGGCGTCCTCCTGGAAAAAGGCGATCGGAAAACCCTTCTCGAAATCCGTCACCCGCTCGATCTCCCCCAGAAATCCCACATCGCCGTCCAGGAGCGTGACGGGCGCCTTCGCCTCGACGACGTTCACGCCGGCCTGTTCCAGGCTTGCCCGGGTGATCGTGGGAAAGTCGAACTTGAGCCCCTCGCCGTACTTCACGTAACGGGGGGTCTTGAAGATCCCCGGGTGGACGTAGAAGGGCAGGCCCTTCTTCCCGATCATCGCCGTGAGCGCGGCAAAGCCGCCCATGTGGTCGCTGTGGCCGTGGGAGAGCGCCAGGGCCTCCACCTGCGTGAGGTCGGCGTTCAGGGCGCGGGCGTTATAGGCGGCCCCCTCCTCGGAATAGCCGAAATCGAAGAGCAGCGTGCGGGTCTTCCCGGCGGCGGTTGTCTTCACGAGGGCGGAAAATCCATGCTCCGCCAGGATGGAGTTCCGGATCTGTCCCTCCTTGATGGCCATCGCCCGCTGTACAATGGCGCTGTTGTCCATCATCGTGATGTCGATCGTGTTGTCCTGCAGGGTCAGGATCTCCACCCGGTCCAAGGCATTCAAGGCAATTTTCTTCAAAACGTTTGTCTCCCTTCTTTCGTTAAAAATGAATGACATTCAAAGCACGAACACCACGGCCGCCAGCACGGTCGTGTAGCCTTTGCTCTTCACGATGCTCGACTGGGTAATGTTCTTCGTCGCCACGATCTTGCCGCTGATCCGGAAAATCTCCTTCTTTTCGTCCCAGCTCTCGTCCACGTTGAACGCAATACCCAGGGTCGAGGCCAGCATCGCCGCCGCCAGATCCTCCGCGTAATCCCCCGCCTGCCGTTCCGTCTGGCCGAAGGCGTGGTGTTCGCTGATATAGCCGTACGCCTGCCGGTCCTTCGGAATGGCCAGGCCCACGGACGCCGCGAGGAGCCGCCGCGGCTCGTTGCTGCAGCAGCGGCTCATGACGCAATACGTGATGGCGCCCGGTTTGATCTCCTGCAATCCCTGTGGCCGGGTGATGAGCCGACATCCCGGCGGCATGATGCTCGACACCTGGACCAGGTTGCACTTTTCGATCCCTGCGTCCCGGAGGGCCAACTCGAAGGAGTGGAGCTCCTCCCGGTGACTTCCGACGCCCTTGGTCAGAAAGATTTTCTTCGCCACCATGGTTCACTTCTCCACTCCCTGTGTTTTCGTCACCACGCGGCATCCGGCCGCACCCTTCCTCCGGGACCGCGCTTCTCCCGCCATTCCTCGACAGCCCACCGGAGCGTCAACGAGGCCAGATAGGCGCAATGTTCGTGATCCTCCGGCATACCCCCGAGCTCGGCCAGAATCGCGTTTTCGTCGATCTTGAGCGCCTCCGCGACGGGTTTCCCCTTCGCCAGGGCCACCGCGGCATGACACGCCGCCCGGCTGAAAAAACATCCGCTCGTCGTGAAGCGGGCCTCTGCGATCACCCCGTCCCGGATCGCCAGGAACATCTCGGTCGAATCGCCACAGAAGCCGTCCACCCGGCCGTGGGCGTCCGGGTTGTCCATGACACCCATGGCCTCGGCGCTGTTTCCATAATGCAGCAACTTCTCCCCGTAACGCGGCTGATCTTCAGTCCTGGTCAGGCCCAGCCTCTCCTCGACCGACATCAACTCCTCTTCCACGCAACCTCACTCCCGCATCGGCGCGCACGGACGGTCTCACCCGTGCGCCGTATTCATGATTCGCCCTGACCGTTTTCAATCGAACGCCATCTTCGTTTTCCAGACCTCCCAGACCTTGCCCACAAGTCCCGGACCGGGCTTCAGCGTGAGTTTCCCCGGTTTCCAGCCCGAAGGTGTGGCCTCCGTGCCCTTGCTTTTGCGGACGTGCTGGAAGGCCTGGATCTGCCGGATCGTTTCGCCCACGTTGCGCCCCACCGGCGGCGTGAGGACCTCGAAGCCCTGGATGACGCCGTCGGGATCGATCAGGAACCGTCCCCGGGCCTCCACGCCCGCATCCTCCAGATAGACGCCGTAAACGGAGCCGACCCGGCCGCCGCCGTCGGACAGCATCGGGAAGGGCACGCCGCCCTTGACCATCCTGGACAGCTCGTGGTCGTCCCACATCTTGTGGACGAAGACGCTGTCCACGCTCATGGAGAGCACCTCCACGCCCAGCTTCTTGAACTCGGGATATTTTTCGGCGACCGCCGAAATTTCCGTCGCTCAGACAAAGGTGAAGTCCCCGGGATAGAAGCACAGGACAACCCATTTGCCGAGGAATTCCGAAAGCTGGACGGAGACGAACTTGCCCTTGTGGTACGCCGGCGCCGTAAAATCGGGCGCCTTTTTGCCGACCGTGATCATCGCCTTGACCTCCTTGCTCGTTGCATGCTTAGGGGTTTCTTGGGGCGTGTCCGCTTTTTCCCCGACCGGGCCGCCGGTCGGCCGGGCGCATCCTGCCTTGATTTCCTTTCCCATACGCGATGTCCTCCCTTCTTTCAACTTTGCCTCGACATCCTAAAACCGGAAACGGTGACAGGCCCTGACTCCGGAACACCTTCGGGTTCGTATTCCCTTGACTTGAAAAATCGTTCCCCGCCGTTGACATACGTCCCGACCCGCCCGGCGATCCGCAGCCCGTCGAGGTGCTTGATCGCCTCGCCCGGATGAATCCCAAGTCCGCCCGATACATCCGCAACGGTGCATGGCCGTCGCCTGAGGAGCGCCATGACGTCCGCATCGCTGATTTCAGAAGCGACCCGGACCGGCTGGCCGCTCTGCCCGCCCGCGCCGACGATGTCGACGACTCCCGGGAAGAAGCCTTTCAAGGCGGACAGATCGGCCGTGGACAGGGGCAAGGCGAATTCCTCGGCGGGCGGCCGAACCGCGGTGTTCAGCTGCACCCGCGCCGGTCGGATGCGCCGAACGATGGCGGCGATCTTCTCGGCCTCGCCGGAGATGCCCGTGACACCGCCCAGAAGCACGACCTCCAGCCAGACCGCCCCCGTAAAGCCCTCGGTAAAGGCGACCAGGCCGTCAACCATGGCTTCGAAGGAAATGTCGCCGTGCGGCCGGTTGACGTATTGGAACAAGGAAGCTTCGCCGGCATCCAGGGACGGGAGCACGAGATCGGCGGCCATCATCTCCTGACGGACGTCCCGCATCCCCAAAAGCGAACCGTTCGTGAAGACGGCCACGGGAATGGCCGTCATCCCCTTGATCTTCCGAATCAGTTCGCCCAAGCCACTGTTCAGCGTGGGCTCCCCGGAACCCGCAATGCCGATGTAGTCCGGAGCGGCGCCTGCGTTTAGCTTCCCTTGGAGTTCGGTTAAAACATCGCGGATCGGGATGTATTCCCGCCGTTCGACCGTCCGGTTCGTGGTCCGTCCCACGTGGCAGTAAATGCAGTCATAGGTGCAGGTCTTGAACGGCACGAGATCGACCCCCAGGGATCGGCCCAGCCGACGCGAGGGAACCGGCCCATAGACGTATCGCAAGGCACCCCGCCCCATCACTCGTCCCCGCATGACGCGCTTCCGCACCGCGCATCCCTTCCACAGCAGGTCCGGCCCGTTTCTTCGAGGGCGCACCCGCCTCCCCGGCCCGCCCGGCCATGTCCGGATCCTTTCAGGATAAAGCCCGTCCCGCCGCTGATCAACCGGCGGACGCCTCCCCCACACGCCGGACATGCCGTCAGGGGCGCCTCCGTGATGGCCTGCCGGCGCTCGAACTTCAAACCGCACTCAGCGCATTCATATTCATACGTGGGCATGCTTCAAGCCTCTTGGAACTTTTTCACATCTTTGCTTATAATCCGGTCCCTGCCGTTAGGGAAGCGTTTTTCGTCGAAGTCCGGCTCAGTGATCGCAGACATTCGGACCCGTGGCGAGGGTTCCGTTCATATAGGCCATGACCAGTGTCTCCGGCGCATCGGCCGGGGCGCCGCAGACGACCTGAATGCCGTTCTCCGTAAAAAGTCCCTGGGCGCGGGAGCCCATCCCCCCGGCGATGATGATCCGGGCCTCTTTTTCATGAAGCCATTTGGGAAGCAGGCCCGGCTCGTGGGGGGGTGGCGTCACATCCTCCCGCCGGAGGATCTTTTTCCCGTCCATGTCCACGTCCAGCAGGGCAAAAACCTCGCAATGGCCGAAATGGGCGCACAACAGCCCGTCCGAAACGGGGACGGCGATCTTCGTGGCGGCAGCGGCGGTCCGCGACGCCATCGGCAAGATGACCGGCGCGGGCTGCTTGTCCTTCAGATTCAGGATGGGGTCGAGGGCCTTCATGAACGCCTGGGCCGTCTCCGTCTTGTTCTGGAAATAGATGAACGGGTTGCCGTCGTCGGAGGCCTCGACGATCCCGGGATCCAGCGGAATCCGCCCCAGGAAGGGAACGCCCATTTCCCTGGCCATGGCCTCCCCGCCGCCCCGCTTGAAGACGTCGATGACCGTCCGGCAGTTCGGACAGACCAGTCCGCTCATGTTCTCGATGACCCCGATGACGGGGAGCTTCAACTGCCGGCAGAAACTGATGGATTTGCGGACATCCGACAAGGCCAGATCCTGGGGCGTGGTGACGATCACGGCCCCGTCGCTGTCCGGCAGCAGTTGCGCCGCGGAGAGCGGCTCGTCGCCCGTGCCGGGCGGAAAGTCGATGATGAGATCGTCCAGTTCGCCCCACGCCACCTCGGACAGGAACTGCTTGATCGCCCCCATTTTCATCGGGCCGCGCCAGATGACCGCCGCATCCCGTTCCGGCATGATGAAGCCGATGGACACCACCTTGATCCCGTAGAGATACTCCACCGGGGCGATGGATTTTCCGTCCGACCGCAATTGTCCCTGTTCCAGCTTGAGCAGCTTGGGAATGCTCGGGCCGTGAAAATCGAGGTCCAGAAGTCCTACCTTTCGGCCCTCCAGGGCGAGGGCCACGGCGATGTTGGCCGCGACGGTGCTCTTCCCCACGCCCCCTTTTCCGGACAGGACCATGATCTTATGCTTGATCCGGTTCATCCGCTCCGTCAGGGCTTCCTGCTCCTGCTGTTCTTTCCGATCCTGGGCGTCGGGGTGCTGTTGATGCCCCTGACAGCCCGTTTCCTTGCCTTGACAATCCATGACGCGGTACCCCTTTCCTTGCATTGCGGGTCCGGGAGGAATCCCTCCTCAAGGACCCGGTTCATTCAGCGCCTTCACGACGCGGCGGTAAACCGCCGTGATGTCTCCGGTGATCTCCCGATTCGTCCGGTCGAGGACGTTCGTCTTTCTGATCTGCGCTTCCGTGACGCACCGGTCGTAACGGATGCGGCCGGCCGACAGGATACCGTGGGCCGCGGCCTCAGCCTCGATCGCCGTTGTCCGCTCGGGATTGATGTCCCATTTGTTGATGCAGACCATTGTGGGAATGCCGAAATGCGCCGTCAGCTCCCGGACGCGCAGCAGATCGTGCCGACCCGAAAGGGTGGGCTCCGTCACGGCGAGAACCAGATCGACGCCGGTGATGGAGGCGATGACGGGACATCCCGTTCCCGGCGGACCGTCGAGCAGGATGAAATCCAGATGCTCCTGCTCGGCAATGCGCCGGCTTTCCTCCCGGAGCACGGAAACGAGTTTGCCCGAGTTTCCCTGCGCGATGCCCAACTCGGCGTGAACCAGCTTTCCGTAGGGCGTCGCGGAGACGAACCAGCGGCCGCTGACGACGGGCTCGAAAAGGATCGCCTCCACGGGACACGCCCGGACGCATACGCGGCAGCCCTCGCAGAAGATGGGCTGGATCCTGGGCGGCATTCCCGGGGCGGTCGGAAGCGCGATGGCCTCATAGCGGCACCGGTCGACGCAAATACCGCATCCCGTGCAGAGATCGTCCACAATCCGGGCCTTGTTTCCTCCGATGAATTCCGTCTCCGTGAAAACTTCGGGCCGGAGAACCAGATGGAGGTCGGCGGCGTCGACGTCGCAATCCACCAGGACCTTGTTCGGGACCAGGGAGGCCAAGGCCGCGACGAGGCTCGTTTTGCCCGTTCCGCCCTTGCCGCTGACGACGGCGATTTCCTTCATCTTGCCGCCTCCTTTTGACCGGCGCTCAGGAGCTTGACGAGCAGACGGCTGAAAAAAGGCCGATACCGGGGCAGGGTTTCGAGGAGCAATTCCCCCCGGGAGTAGGCTTCGGCTATCCTCCGGTCATCGGGGAGGTTCAGCATCGTCTCGATCGCCTCTTCGCGGCAATACAACGCCACACCCTCGTCGCCGGCGTCATGGCGATTGACGGCCACGGCGAAGGGCTTCCCCAGCGCCCTCAGCATCGCCACCGCCAGCTTGAGATCGTGGAGCCCGAACGGCGTGGGCTCGGTCACGAGCAGGACAAAATCGGCGTGCCGGACGGATTCGATGACCGGGCAGGACGTCCCCGGCGGGCAGTCGATGATCGTCAGCGGCATCTCCTTCCGGGCGGCCTCCTTGACGGCGTGGATCACGGCCGTCGCCAGCACCTGACCGATACCCAGGATGCCCTGTACGAAGAAGACACCCCCGGCGTCGCCGGATTCCACCTTCCCCACCGGCCTGCCGCGTTCCACGAGGGCGTTGCGCGGGCACGCCGTGACGCAGGCCCCGCAACCGTGGCAGAGTTCCGGGAACACCAGGGCGCGTTCGTTCAGTACGATCAAGGCGTTGAACTCGCACACCCCGACGCAGATGCGGCACCCGTCGCAGTTTTCCTCCACAACCTCGGGCGTCGGGACCGTCACGGACCGCCGGGAATCGAAGACCGGCTTCAGGAAGATGTGTCCGTTGGGCTCTTCCACATCGCAATCGAGAAACTGAACGGCCATCCCCTCGGCCGCGGCCGTCCACGCCAGATTGGCCGCCACGGTGGTCTTCCCCGTTCCGCCCTTGCCGCTGGCCACCGCGAGAATCATGACGACCTCCCGCACGTGCGGGAACCGCCGCCGGCGCCGGACTGCGCCCGACGGCCGCGCCGCACCGCCTCCTCCTCATCGACCTCCTCATGCCACCCGCTTCTGGGACGTTCGATCCGGTGAAGCCTGGCCGCGTAAGGCTTGATATCGAGGAGCGGCGTTCCATCGAGAAAGTCCGCCCCGTCGAGCTGCAGGACATGGCCTTCGCGGCGAAGCAGTGTCACGAGACTCATGCCGATGGCGTTCGGCCGGCCGGGGTGACACGTGGCAAAAACGCCCCGGTCCCTGTCCTGGAGGAACGGCTTCACGATCAGTCCGGCCGGCGCCGCGAGGTGCAGGTGGTAGATCAGAAAGATGTGCGAAAAGGTTTCGATATCCTGCAAACCCTCGGCATACTCGGGAAAGACCTCCGCTCGGCCCCAGGACCCCTGTGCATAAACGGGCTGGATCGGCGTCTCCTCCGCGAGGGTATGCCCGCTGCGGAGGACGCCGATCGGCGTAAACCGAATCGCCCCGCTCATGCCCAGTGGCCCTCCACATCGGCGGCCCGGGCCTCCGTGAGCGCTCCCGAGCGGTACTGATCGAGGGCCGTGGCGACCGTCGGGGCGCCGGAGGTCAGGATCGCGACACCGGCCGCACTCAGAACGCGAAACGCCTTCGGGCCACAGTGGCCGGTCACGACAGCCTTCGCGCCGAGCCGGGCCACCGCCTCCGCGGACTGAATCCCCGCCCCCTGCGCGGCGTTCAGATTCTGCCTGTTCTCGACGATTTCAAAGGTCTGACCCTCGAGATCGTAGACGAGAAACCTCGGGGCCCGGCCAAAGCGTTTGTCCAGCGGGGCATCGAGATCGGTCCCGGATGTCGTGAAAACGATTTTCATGGATTCTCCTTTTCGATCTCATCCAGGCGCTTCCTGATGCTATCCAGTTCCGTTTCCAGGGCGGAGGCCTGGTTCCTGAGCGCCTGTCGTTCCCCTTCCGGATCGAAGCTCCGGAAGGGAGCCTCATCGCCGCCGGGGCGCATCCAGCCGGACAACCCCGGGGCGGCAAACCGATTCCGCCACCCCCGGCCTACGCCGCCACGGCCGGCGACGCCCCGCTTGAACCCGAAACCTGCGCCCCATCCCCGCCCGAACCGCGCATTCAGATATCCCGGCATTCCCGACCCGGCGCAGTATCCCGCCGCACGTCCGGTCATGGCGCCCATTCCCATGGGACCTGTTCCATTTCCTCCCGGCATGGTTGTCTCCCCCTTTCTTCGAGATGCCTCGTTATTGCCTTGTCATGTCGCTCCCGCACTTCGGACATTTGCGGCTGGAGCAGGGCACGCCGCGCTCGTGTGGCTCCATTTGCCCGCACTGCGGGCAAACGCAACGGCCGACGGGACCTGCCGCAAAGGCGCCGGTGGCGAGACCCGCCCTTCGACCCCCTCGACCTGATCCATTTCTCCCGCCGGCGCCCATCGGGCCCGTTCCATCCCCTCTTGGCATCGTGTCCTCCTCCCTCTTCCGCCTGTCCCCCGCTGAATGCATTCGCCAGGGCCCGCCCATGCGCCGCGGATTCCGGCAACCCGGCAGGGCGAATCGAACCTGCCCCAGGTGATCGCTCCGATAGGCCTCGATGACCTCCTCGACCCGACCCCGCACAAAGGGCAGAACCTGGATTCCCAGCGATTCCAGGAGATGCTCCAGGGGCATGGAAATCGCCCCACAGATCAGCAGTCCGACCCCTTTTTCCTTGAGCCGCAGGGCCTTCCCCGATCCATCCGTTCCCCCCAGTTTCATCTGGGTTCTTCGGCCGTCGCTCTCGAGAACATCCTCGATGATCAGGATGTCCTCGGCCGCGTCAAAGACGGTCGAGATGGAATCCTTCCAGACGGACAAGGCAATCTTCATTCGGGTTCCCCTGACCCGGATTCGTCGTGCGCGACGAACCCGCTTGAAAACCTTTTGCAAGGGGAATATCAAGATCCGTGCCATAGGACTGGCAATCATCAAAACACAGCCATCATCGATACAAAACCCGGATCGGAGGAAAAGGCGGGCAATCAGGAAGTTGCGGAATTGCAACCGCGCTGGGCGGACGAGGTGCATGATTGCAACTAAAGGGGCAGGCTATTCGGGGGTGACGATCTTGAGGGCCTTGATCTTCCGGTAGAGGGTGGTTTTGTGGATGCCCAGTTGCCTCGCCGTCCGCGGACGGTTCCAGTCGTTCGACCGCAGGGCGTTCGTCAGATGGATGGCCTCCATCTCCCGCAGAGAAAGGGGGTCGGGCTGGGAATCGCCACCGCCGATTTTGAACAGGGATTCCGGAAGGTGGATCTTCTCGATCCGCCCGGCCTTGCAGAGGATGAAGGCCCTTTCGATGATATTGCCCAGCTCCCGGATATTGCCGGGATAGTCGTAGGCCATCAGGCAGGCCAGGGCCTCCTCGCTCAGGCCCTCGATCTCCCTTTGCTGCAGGGCGTTGAAGCGGCGGATAAAGTGATCCGCCAGGAGGGGCACATCTTCCATCCGTTCCCGGAGGGGCGGGAGGGTGATCTTGAAGACGTTGATCCGGTAAAAGAGGTCTTCCCGGAACAGCCCCAGCCGGACCCGTTCCTCGAGATTCTTGTTCGTCGCGGCGATGATCCGGACGTCGTGGCGGATGCTTTCGGTGGACCCCAGGGGTTCGTAGGTCTTTTCCTGGAGGACGCGCAGCAGGCGGACCTGCATGGCCGGGGTGATGTCCCCGATTTCATCGAGAAACAGGGTTCCCTTTTCCGCCAGGCGGAACCGTCCGGCCTTGTCCCGCTTCGCATCCGTAAAGGCCCCGGCCTTGTAGCCGAACAGTTCCGACTCCAGGAGCGTGTCGGGCAGGGCCCCGCAGTTCACGGCGACAAAGGCCTGTTTTTTCCTCGGACTCAGGTTGTGGATGGCCCGGGCGAACAGTTCCTTGCCGGTACCGCTTTCCCCTTCGAGGAGGACCGTACTGCCGCTGTCGGCGACATCGGCGAGGATGTCGAACAATTGAAGCATCCGGTGGTTCTTGGAAACGATGTCCTCGAAGGCGTATTTCCCTTCGATGGTCTTCCGGAGGTCTTCTTCGACACTGATGTCGCGGAACGTCTCCACGGCGCCGAGAACGGCACCGGCGGCGCCTTTGAGGAGGGCGGTGGAAATGCTGACGGGCCGGCGACGCCCCCCGGAATCGATGATATAGACCGTCCGGTTGATGATCGGCGTTCCCGATTTCATCGTCTTGCGGAGGCAGCAGTCCTTTTCGCAGATGTTCGCCTTCAGGACATCCTTGCACTGCTGTCCGATGGCCTCGTCCCGGGGAACGCCGGTGATCTTTTCCGCCGCCCGGTTGAAAGACGTGATCCGCCAATCCGGGCCGACGGTGAAGACGCCGTCGGCAATGGAATCCAGAATGACGCCCTGGCCATCCTCGGGATTCAAGGCAGGCTTTTCCGGGGATTGACGTTTCTTCATCTTGTCGCTCGAAAATCCTTCATCCAGGCTCATGACACCCGTGTTCATGTTGACGGCAGGCGATTCCGGAGTCGCTTACAGCGCCGGTGAGCCAGTGCTCCACGACCTCCCGGACATCGCCAGAACATCCCCGGACCACCCGGATGCCGCGGCCGCCCAGAACATTCACCGCGCCCTGGCCCATGTTTCCCGCCAGCATGAGTTCGACGCCCATCCCGGCCAGGGTCTGCGCAATGTCCGATTTGCACCCGCAGCCCGGGGGTGGGGTGATCGTTTCCCGGGAGGCGATGGCGCCGTTTTCAATGGTGAAGACGGTGAAAGACTCGCAGTGTCCGAAATGGGCGTCCACCTGATTCCGGCATGAGGGCAAGGCAATCTTCATGATGTTCACCTTCGAGAATGGAATGGTTTTTCAAGCCCGCCTCAGGCGCGAAAATCCCTCCGCGTTTGATCTTCAGGATCCTTCCGTGGATCAGGACGTCGGCAATCCTCCGATGGGCCGAGGCGTTGACTCCTTGAAGGTAGGCACAGGCTCATCATCTGTCAAGCGATAAAAACACCCGGGGTTTTCTTTATTGACATCCGCCGCGCTTTTTTTATAGTTTTTCATAGATAGGCGGGGTCCTGCCGAAGGCGGGTTGACTGGCTCCATCCCCATGCCGAAAGGAGGTTCCATGACCGCACCGCTCATGATCGCCCTGGCCCAGGGAAAGGAAATCGTCCTGCTGCCCAACATGGCCAACCGTCACGGACTCGTCGCCGGCGCGACCGGCACGGGGAAGACCGTCACGCTGCAGAAGATGGCCGAATCCTTCGCGTCCATCGGCGTACCGGTTTTCCTGGCCGACGTCAAGGGAGACCTCTCCGGCATCGGCGCGGCCGGTCAGGCCTCCGAGAAGATGCTCAAAAGGCTGGAGGCCATCGGCATCAAGGAGTTCGTCCCGCGCGCCAATACCGCCGTCTTCTGGGACGTGTACGGCGACGCCGGACACCCGGTGCGCGCCACCGTGTCCGACATGGGGCCGCTTCTGCTCGCGCGGCTCCTGAACCTCAACGAAACGCAGTCCGGCGTGCTGACCCTGGTCTTCAAGATCGCCGACGACAACGGCCTGCTCCTGCTCGACCTGAAGGACCTGCGGGCCATGATCCAGTTCGTGGGCGACAACGCCAAGCGGTTCACCACCGAATACGGGAACATCTCCGCCGCGTCCGTCGGCGCGATCCAGCGCGGACTGATGACGATCGAACAGCAGGGCGGCGACAAATTCTTCGGGGAACCGATGCTCGACATCGCCGATCTGATGCAGACCGACGGCGAGGGCCGCGGCGTGATCAACGTGCTGGCGGCGGACAAGCTCTACAACAATCCCCGGCTTTACGCCACCTTCCTGCTCTGGATGTTGGCCGAGCTCTTCGAACAGCTGCCCGAGGTGGGCGACGTGGAGAAGCCCAAGCTGGTTTGCTTCTTCGACGAGGCCCACCTGCTGTTCAACGACGCGCCGGCCGCGCTGCTGGAAAAGATCGAACAGGTGGTGCGCCTCATCCGCTCCAAGGGCGTGGGGGTCTACTTCGTCACGCAGAATCCCCTGGACATCCCCGAAACCGTTCTCGGACAGTTGGGAAACCGCGTCCAGCACGCCCTGCGTGCCTTCACGCCGCGCGACCAGAAGGCGGTCCGGACGGCCGCGGAGACCCTGCGCCCCAATCCCGCGTTCGATGCCGTTGCGGTGATCACCGAACTGGGCGTCGGCGAGGCCCTGATCTCCTTTCTCGACGAGAAGGGCCGGCCGGCGCCGGTGGAGCGCGCGTCCGTCATCGCGCCCGGTTCGCGTCTCGGCGTCCTCGATGCGGCCGAGCGCGCGGCGGCCATCCGGAACTCCACCCTCTACGGGCACTATGAAAAGATGCTCGATCGGGAATCGGCCTACGAGAAATTGCGTGCGTCCGTCCCGGGCGCCACAACGCCCGTGCAACCCCCGACTACGGCGGGCGACCCTGAGGCGGCCGCCCCGAGCGGCGGGGGCGTGCTGGGCGGCGGCATCGGCGACCTCCTGTTCGGACGGACCGGCCCGCGGGGGGGGAAAACCGACGGCCTGGTTCAGACCGCCGCCAAAAGCGTGGCCCGGACGATCGGCTCGTCCGTGGGACGGGAAATCGTCCGCGGCGTCCTGGGCTCGCTTCTGGGGGGCGGCCGGCGACGGTAAGGACATCCGGCATTCCATCGGCTTGCCCCGTTTCGAGCGGGGCCCCCGGGAAATCGGCCGTCACCGGCGGAACGAAACGGACATCCCATGCTGACCGCCCTGTTCACGATCTTCGCCTCGTCCTTCGTCATCGCGCTGTCCGGCGCCCTGATGCCGGGGCCACTCCTGACCGCGACGATCAGCGAGAGCTCGCGGCACGGATTCATCACGGGGCCGCTTTTGATCGCCGGACACGCCCTCCTGGAGCTGGCGCTCGTCGGCGCCATCCTGCTGGGACTGGCGCCGTTTTTCCAGCGGCCGGAGGTCTTTGTGGCCACGGCCCTCAGCGGGGCCGCGATTCTCGCCTGGATGGCCTTCGGGATGTTCCGCTCCCTGCCCGCACTCACCCTCTCCCGGCAGGCCGACCCGCGGCGGCGGAACCACCCCCTGGTCAGCGGCATTCTGATGAGCGTGGCCAACCCGTACTGGATCATCTGGTGGGCGACCATCGGCCTGGGGTACATCCTCTATTCCTGGCGGTTCGGCCTCCGGGGCGTCGTTTTCTTCTTTGCCGGGCATATCCTCGCGGACCTCGCCTGGTATTCCCTGGTCGCGGCCACGGTGGCCGGGGGGCGACAGTTTCTCACCGATCGCCTTTACCGGGGCCTGATCGCGGTCTGCGCCGCCTTTCTCGTCGTGTTTGCCGGGTATTTCGCCTTTGCGGGGTTCGAAAAGCTGAACGCGATCCTCTGACGGGGGTCCAACAACCGCCGAGGGGCGATCCGGGGGCGGCCGTCAGGACGCGGGGACGGCGGAAGGACGGGGACGGCGGCGCCGACGGCGCCGACGTTTTGCCGGGGCCGCGGCGAGAGGCGCTTCCTTTCCGGCCGGGGGGGCTTCCCCGGACAGGAACGCGTCCCACCAGGCCAGGACCGGACGGCGCTCCGCGCTCGTTTCCGCCGCCAGGCGGAGGTAGGCCAGCCCGTCCGCAAACTCGGGCCGATGGACCATGCGCGCCGGCCGCCGCGGGGGCTGGCGTTGCAGCAGGGGCTGAAGGGCGAGGATGGCGCGCACTTGACCGCCGACCCGCCCGGGCACGGTGACGGTCCGGCACAGCGCCTCGAGAAAGGCCGCGCAGGCGGCATCCAGGGCCTGCTGGCGGGGAACGCCGTCCCGGTGACGCGCCAGGGCCGCCTCTTCCAGGGCGGGACCGAAGAGGGCCGCGAGGCAGAGCGGGGCGCTCGGGGGTGCCCCGTTCCGGCCCAGCCGGTCGAGCGCGTCCAGGTTGGCCCGCACGGCGGAGCGCCGGCCGTTTTCGTCCCCGCTGCCGAAGCCGGGAAACAGGGCGGGGCCGAGGCCGCTTGCCTCCAGAAGGGGAAAAACCGGACCGGCGGATCCCAGCAGAAAGAGCTTCAGGACCTCTTCATAGAGCCGCGCCGGCGAGGCGCGGGTGATGGTGGGGGACAGTTCGCACAGGACGTCCCACGTCGCCGGCTCGATGACAAATCCATGGGAGGCGGCAAAGCGGACCGCGCGGAGCATGCGCACGGGGTCCTCCGTGAACCGGACATAAGGATCGCCGATGGGACGAATGAGCCGCTGTTCGAGGTCGACGAGCCCTGTGGAATGGTCGATCACGGAAAAATCGGCGATGTTGTAGGCCAGCGCATTGATGGTGAAGTCCCGGCGGAGGGCATCCTCCTCCGGCGTGCCGAAGACGTTATCCCGGAGCACCATGCCGTCCTCGTCTTTGAGATGACGGGGCGGACGGCGACCGTCGTCCGTCTCGCCCGCCGGCTCCACCTCCTCGACCGGGGCGGCCGAGCGGAAGGTGGAAACCTCGATGATCTCATCCTGGAAGTGCAGGTGGGCGAGCCGGAAGCGGCGACCGACGAGGCGGCAGTTGCGGAAGAGCCGCTTGAGCTGACCCGGAACGGCATCGGTCGCGATGTCGAAGTCCTTCGGGGTCCGTCCCAGGAGAAGGTCCCGGACGCAGCCCCCGACCAGGTAGGCGACGAACCCGTTGTCCCGGAGCCGGTAGAGCGTGCGCAGGGCGTTCGGGCTGATCTGCCGGCGGGAGATGCGGTGTTCCTTTCTGGAAACGATGCGTGGCGGCATGGGCGGCACCATAGCACACCCCGTCGAAAAAGCAATATCCGGGCGTGCGGGGCAACGAAGCCGGCGGGAGAGGCCGCGCCGCACCCCGCCTGCCCGGCGGACCGGGATTTTGAATGCAATTTCCGGGTTGGCAAAGTCTCCGAGAGCTGATAGGATTCGTCACGTGACGGGCGGACGGCAAGAATAACGCATCGCGAGGCCCTGCCATGAATCCCTTCCAGTTGGACGCCTGCCTGGCCGAGGCCTTCCGCAACGTGGAACGGCACCGGGACGCGGCCAATCTCATCCGGGAGCACTCCGTCAACCGGCGGAACATCCGGGAGGTGGCGCTCGACGCCGTGAATCTGGGCGGCTGCCGGCAGGTCCTGGATCTGGGCAGCGGGTTCGGACCCTTCATCGACGTCCTGAAGGGGCGCCTCGCCCCCGGGACCCGCGTGACGGGGGTGGACGTCTTCGGCGACTACGGCGCACCCTTTCTGGCCGCCTGCCGGGAGGCCGGGCTTCAGGGAACCTTTCTCAAGGACGGCGCGTCCGTGATCGAGACCTTTCCCGCGCGCGCCTTCGATCTGATCGTCTGCAGCTACTCCCTCTATTTCTTCCCGGAACGGGTTCCGGACATCAGCCGGACGCTCCGGGACGCGGGAACGTTCATCGCGATCACCCACGACCGGAACAACATGCGGGAGCTCATCTTAGCCGTCAAGGCGATCCTGGCCGAGCTCGGCCATCCCCCGGACGATCCGCTGCCCGTGGAAAACATCCTCGGCCGGTTCACGGCGGAAAACGGACGGGCGCTGCTGGCCCCCTGGTTCGGCGAGATCCGCGCGATCGATTACCCCAACGCCCTGGTGTTCGAGGCGGAAGGCCAGCCGCAGCTCCTGCGTTATTTCCGCTTCAAGAGCCCGTTCTTCCTGCACGGGACCGCCTTCACCACGGAAACGGTGGCGCGGCACCTCGAGGCCCGCCTCCGGCCGAGGAACCGGTTCGTCCTCTCCAAGAACGACCGGATCTTCCTCTGTTCCTCCCCCCGTCCGGAAAACGCCTCGCGGCGGACGGGGACGGGAGACCCGTCAGGGGCAACTCAGGCGCCGGTATGACGAAGACATCGAGAAACTACTGCCCGCACTGCGGAAAGGCGATGGGCCGGGCACGCGAAGAGGGGGTGCTGCGGGATTTCTGCGCCCCCTGCATGCGTTTTTTTTACGACAACCCCCTGCCCGTCGTATCCGCCCTCGTGGTGACGGACCGACGGCTTCTCCTGGTCCGGCGGGGGAACCGGCCCTACCGGGAGCGCTGGTGTCTCCCCATCGGCTTCGCGGAGGTCGGGGAGCGCATTGAGGACGCCACGCTCCGGGAGCTCCGAGAAGAGGCCGGGATCGTGGGAAGGGTCACCGGCCTCGTGGACGTGGACTCCGTCCGCAGCGGCTATTACGGCGACCTGATCGTCGTGACCTTCGAGGTGGAGGCCCGGGGGGGAACGCCGACGCCGGGGAGCGATACGACGCAGGCCCGCTATTTTCCGCTGAACGCCCTGCCGAAGCTGGCCTTCTCGTCCAACCGCAGGGCGGTCGAAACCTACATCCGGCAGATGGCCGATACCTGGGCCATCGCCGATTCCTTTTCCCGGGCGATGGGAAGCGAGGCGGGGCGGGAGCGGACCAACCTCCTGTCCGACGCCCTGCTCCATGTCATCGAGTGGAATGCCGAACAGATCGTGCATCTCTGGATCGCCGACGTGACGACGAACCGTTCCACGCCCGCGTATCACCAGGTCGATCCGGCGCATCTTTTCCAGCGGGCGCACCGGATCGTCTCCCAGTTCGGCCGCTGGCTGGGGGGGGGATACGACGACGGAGACATCATGGGGTTTTACATGCAGCTCGGCCGGGAGCGGCGGCAGGAGGGCCTCCCCTTGTCGGAGGTCCTGAGCGCCCTCAGCCTGATCCGCAAGCACATCTGGACCTTCGCCCTGTCCCGGGGGGTCTGGAACCGGACCCTGGCCATCTACATGGCCCTGGAACTCGACCGTCGCATCGTCGTCTTTTTCGACAAGGCGGCCTTCCACACGACGCGAGGCTACGAAGGGGCGCCGGCCCTTTCGCCGCCGCCCTAGCCCACACCGGGGAGACGCCGGCAACGCGCGTCTCTCCCCGGTGTCGTGACCTCTCTTCCCGACCGATTACCGCTTTCCCCAGACCAGACTGGGCTGGCGCCAGCCGGTTACCGGGATGAAGATCTTCTTCGAGGCGTCCGCCTGCAGGATCCGGTAGTAGTGCGCCCCTTTGCGCATATTGGGCCCGAACTCGATCTTGCCCAGGCCGCCCGTGTCGAAGTTCTTGGTCTTTTCGATCGCGTTGATCAGGCGCTCGCGGGTGAGGTTCTTGCCGCAGTCCTTCATGGCCTTGGTCAGCAGGAGCAGCGGATTCCACAGGACCGGAATCAGGGGCTCGTTCAGCATGCTCTCCAAGCCGGCCTCGGTGAACCCCTTCTCGATCTTTTTCCAGCCGGGTCCCCCCTCGTGGCGCAGACCGAGGTTCCCGATGTGGTAATGTCCGTTGGCGAGATCGCCCGCCATGAAGGTCTTGGGATCGACGGAGACGTAATCTCCGAAGAACACGGGCTTCCAGCCGATCTTGTTGGCCTCCATCAGGAGGGCGGCGTAGACCGGCGCATAACCGACGAACAGGCAGTGGGTGACGCCTTCCGCCTTGAGCTTCATGGCCTGGGCGTTCAGGTTCTTCGTCCCCCGTTTGTAGGGCGCCTCCACGACCTTGAACCCGTATTTCTTGGCCGCCATTTCCATTCCGTCCAGGGTGTCCTTCCCCCACTCGTCATCCTGATAACAGAGGCCGATCTTCGGGTCCCTGGCCTTCAGGTCCTTGAAGACGTAATCGGCCATCAGGATCCCCTGGTCCTGGCCGTTGCAGGCATACCAGAACAGGTAGCGCTGGGGCGGGTCGAACATCGTCTGCACGGCGGCGGCGGTGGTGTAGACGGGGATCTTCTTGGCCTGGATGTCGGGAATGATGGCCGTGCAGGGCGTGGAGCCGTAGACCGACACGATCATGAACACCTTGTGCTGATCGACGAGCTTCGTGAACGCCGTCTTCGTCAGGACCGGATCGTACTTGTTGTCCTCCACGACCAGCTTGAGTTTGCGTCCGTGAATGCCCCCCTTGTCGTTGACGTCCTTCATCCACACCTGCAGGACGCCCGTGGCCAGCTTGCCCAGATAGGCGGCCGGCCCGGACAAATCCTGGAAGGTGCCCAGGAGAATGGTGTCTTTGGTGATCCCCACTTCGGCCCGGGCGATGCCCGCGCCGAGCGCTCCGAACACGAAACAGATCATGACCATCCCAACGAGCGTCCGCAACTTCTTCATGATGCCCTCCTTTTGCTGCCGTCGACAAGATTCATCAACCGCTTCGTCCCCGGCACGGGACGCCAAGCGACCTTCGCGCATCGACAAACATTCCCACCGCCATCGCCACCCGGAACGGGAGGCCCGGTTTCCGGGACGCCGGCGTTCTTTAGAATGACTGAAATCAGGGGCTCCCGTTGTCTTACCCTCTCAGCGCCTTTCGCCCTTTTTACCGCTCAATACGTGTACGGCCACGTCTTCCAGTAGCGCTTGATGCGGATCCAGATCCCGAACAGCCCCAGCGGCTCGAAGAGGAGGAAAAAGATGATGATAAGGCCATACACCATGACCGACAGCCCGCCGATCCGGGGCGCCAGGTCCGGATAGGCGGACACCAGCGGACCGGAGACCGCATTGATCGCCTCGGGCAGGAGCACCATGAAGACGGCCCCGAGGATCGACCCCAGGACGGTGCCCATGCCGCCGACGATGATCATGGCGATGTACAGGATCGACTGGTTGAATGTAAAATGGTCCGGACTGATCAGGTGCAGGAGATACGCGTACAGGGCGCCCGCCACGCCGGCCATGAACGAACTGATCGCGAAGGACATGATCTTGTATTTGGCCATATGGATCCCGATGATCTCCGCCGCGATGTCCCGGTCGCGGATGGCCACGAAGGCCCGACCCGTCCGACTCATCAGGAGATTCTTCGTGAAGACCGCCGCCGCGACGGCCAGTGCCAGGATGACGTAATAGTAGGACTGGTAAGAGTTCAGAGGGAATCCGAACAGATCGGGACTCGGCAGGGCGATGCCCTTGTCGGACTGGGTGAGACTCTCCCAGTGGTAGATGACGTGTTCGACGATGAACTGAAACGCCAGGGTGGTGACGACGAGATAAAGCCCCTTCAGGCGCAGGGCGGGAACCCCGACGATCAGTCCCGCGAGCGCCGCCGCCAGGCCGGCCAGCGGCAGCGTGGCGATCAGTGGCAGGCCTGTCCGGGCGGCCAGGATCGCCGCCGTGTAGGCCCCGATGCCCATGAAGGCCGCATGCCCCATGGACAAGAGCCCCGTGCAGCCCGTCAGCAGGTTCAACCCCAGGGCGCTGATGATCGAGACGCCGCAGATGCACGCGACGAAAACCCCGTACGACCCCATGAACAGGGGAAAGGTCAGCAGAAGCGCACCCAGCAGCACGAGCGAGATCCTGGCCGCCGGACTCGGGAAGATCCGCAGATCCTGCGCGTAGGACCGGATGGTGAATCGCGTCACTGCCATATCGATTTTTTCTCCCCGCTTCCGGCGCCCCGTCAGACGCGCTCGATTTCCTTCGTGCCGAACAGGCCGTAGGGACGGATCATCATGACGATCAGGACCAGGACATAGGCGGTAATTTCATTGATGCCGCTGCCCAGATAATCGGCCAGATAAAAACCGGCCAGGTTTTCCGCCACCCCGATGATGAGCCCCCCGAGGATCGCCCCGTGCACGCTGTCCAGTCCGCCCAGGATCAGGGCGGGAAGGGCCTTGAGGCCCGTGTGGCTCATGATGGGATCGAGGTAGGTCAGGCTCGCCATGAAGACGCCCGCCACCGTCGCCACGAGGGAGGCGATCACCCAGGAGGCCGTGAACACCCCCTTCACGTTGATCCCCATCAGAAACGCCGCCGAGGTGTCCTCGGCCGTCGCCCGCATGCTGATGCCGGACTGGGAGTATTTGAAGAAGAGGAAGAAGCCAACCAGGAGGATCACCGTCGCGACGATGGTGTAGATCTCGGCCTGGTTGATGGCCACGCCGAAGATCGTCAGGGGGTCCTTGGGAAAGGGCGCGGGGAACTGATGCTCCTCATACCCCCAGACCAGCCCCGTCATGCCGCGGATGACGTTGGCCAGCCCCAGGGTCACCATGATCACCGAAAGCACCGGCTCTCCGACCAGGGGACGGACCACCAGCATCTCCAGCAGGGCCGTGATGAGGGCCATCAGGACCAGGGCCGCGAGAAACGCCCAGATAAACGGCAGCTTCAGAACGGTGATGAAGGCAAAGGTGAGATAGGCGCCCAGCATCATCAGCTCCGGCTGGGCGAAGTTGAAGATGTCGGTCGCCTTGAAGATGAGAACGAATCCGAGGGCGATGCAGGCGTAGACGCTCCCCCAGGCCAGGCCCGTGATCGTGAGCTGTATCAGGATGTTGGACGCCATGTCCCTCCCCTTTCACCGCCGGGATGCGATCGGCCGGCCCGGGGTCAGTTGCGGTACATCTCCTCGATGATCTCTCCGAACTTTCCGTAGAGGGTCTTGCGGCGCAGCTTGAGCGTCGCCGTCAGTTCGTTGTCGTCATGATCCAGTTCCTTCTCCAGCAGCCGGAACTTCTTGATCGTTTCCACCTGCGAGAAATCCCGGTTGGCCTCATGGACCTCCTGAGCGATCAGCTCCCGGACCTCCGGAAGCTGGCTCAAGCTCTTGAACGTGGTGTAGGCCAGCCCGCCGTCCTGGGCCCACTTGGCCACGTTGTCGTACTCGATCTGGATCAGCGCCGTCAGGTAGGGTTTCGCGTCCCCGATGACGATCGCTTCGTTGATGTAGGGGCTGCACTTCAGGCGATTCTCGATCTCGGAGGGGGCGATGTTCTTGCCGCCGGAGGTGATGATGATCTCCTTCTTCCGGTCCGTGATCTTGAGCCGTCCCTCCGGATCGAGCTCCCCCACATCCCCGGTATGCAGCCAGCCGTCCACCACCGTCCGTGCGGTCGCCTCCGGATCCTTCCAGTAGCCGACAAAGACGTGGTTGCACTTGAGCAGGATCTCGCCGTCCCCGGCGATCCGGATCTCGACGCCGCGGATCGGCTTTCCCACGGTCCCCAGTTTGATGTCGCCCGGCAGGTTGGCGGTGCCGATGCCCGTTTCTTCGGTCATCCCCCAGCCCTCGATCACCGGAACCCCCAGGGAATGGAAGAAGAGCAGGACCTCGGGCGATATCGGCGCCGCCCCGCTCAGGGCCAGCCGGGCGCGCAGAAGCCCCAGTTCCTTCCGCAGGTGACGGAAGAGCAGCAGTTCCCCCAGGCCGTGCCACAGCCGGAGGAACGGCGGAATCGGCCCGCGGGCCAGGCGGGCCAGCGCCATCTTCCGTCCGACGGGCATGAGAAGGCGGTAGGCGGTCGCCTTCGCCCAGGTGGCGTCCTTCATCTTGATGACGATCCCGGCCATCATCTTTTCCCAGATCCTCGGCACGGCGAGATAAAACGTCGGGAAGATTTCCCGCATGTCCTGGGTGACGGTATCGACGCTCTCGGCGAAGTTGACCGTCGCGCCGGAATAGATGGGCAGAAACACGGACATCATGCGCTCGGCCACATGGCACAGGGGCAGGTACGAAACGATCTCGTCCGTGTCGTATTGGGGCAGGGTCTGGCTCTGGGCCTTGAGAAACTGGGCCACGTTGTCGTGGCTGAGCATCGCCCCCTTCGGGGGTCCCGTCGTGCCGGAGGTGTAGACCATGATGGCGACATCCTCCGGACGGACCTGATCGACGGTGCGCCAGTACCGCTCCGGGTCTTCCGCCTCGATCCGGCCGCCGATCCGCTCCACCTCGTCGAAGGAAACGATCATCGGATCCGTGCCGCGGCGCAGGCCCTTCATGTCGATGACGATGATCTTTCTCAGGAAGGGCAGCGCTTCCCGGACCTCCAGGACCTTGTCCACCTGCTCCTGGTCGTCGCAGACGACAAAGATCGACTCGGAGTGACCGATGACGTACCGGGCCTCCCGGGAGGGGTTCGTGGGGTAGACGCCCACGGCGACCCCGCGGGCGCTCTGGACGGCCAGATCCGCGTAAAGCCACTCGGGAAGGTTTTCGCCGAAGATGCTCACGTGATCGCCGGGCCTAAGACCGAGGTCCATCAGCCCCAGGCAGAAGTGCCGCACATGCCGGCCGTAATCGTTCCAGGAAACCTCCTGCCAGATGCCGAACTCCTTCTCCCGCAGGGCGACCCGGTCGCCGTACTTCCTGACCCGGGCGAGAAAGATGTGGGGAACGGTGTCCTCTCTCATCCGGCCCCCTCCCGCTTGAGAAGCGTGGTGGCGTCATCCCCGAGGTAGGCCTTCTGGACCTCCCGGTTCTTCTGCACCTCGCCGGGCGTCCCCTCGGCGATCTTGCGGCCGAAATCGAGGACGCAGATCCGCTTGGAGATGTCCATCACGACGTCCATGTCATGCTCGATCATCACGATCGTCGTCCCCAACTCCTCGTGAATGTCCAGAATGAAGCGGGCGATGTCCTCCGTCTCCTCCTGGTTCATCCCGGCCATCGGCTCGTCGAGCAGGAGCAGGCGCGGCTCCTGGACCAGGGCGCGCCCCAGTTCCACCCGTTTCTGAACCCCGTAGGGCAGGCTGGACACGAGGTGCTTCCGCCAGCGCTCCATTTCGAGAAAATCGATGATCTCCTCGACCTTGCGCCGGTGGACGGCCTCCTCGGCCGCCCGATAGCCGAAGAGGGCGTTGTGCCAGAATCCGTGCCGGAAATGGTGGTGGCGGCCCAGCATCATGTTGTCGATCACGTTCATCCGGGCGAACAGCTCCACGTTCTGGAAGGTCCGGGAGATGCCCAGCTTGGCGATCTGGTCGGGCCGCCAGCGCGTGAGGTCCCGGCCCGCAAAGAGGATGTTCCCGCCGTCGGGCCGGTAGAAGCCGCTGATGCAGTTCAGCAGGCAGGTCTTGCCGGCGCCGTTGGGACCGATAACGGCGACGAGCTCGCCCTCCTCGACATTCAGGGAAACGCGATCCAGGGCGACGATGCCCTTGAAATGGAGGCTGATCTCGCGGATCTCCAGAAATCCCATGAGTCTCCTTTAGGAAAGCCAGCGCTTGCGGCGCTTGTAATGCTTGACCTCGGCAAAGCTCCGCCGTTCCTTTTCGTCCTTCATGCCCAGGTAGAACTCCTTCACGTCCTCGTTTTCCATCAGCTTCCCGCTCGGACCGTCCAGAACGATCTTGCCGTTCTCCATGATGTACCCGTATTCGGCCACCGCGAGGGCCATGAAGGCATTCTGCTCCACGAGGAGGATCGAGACCCGCTCCTCCCGGTTGATGCGCCGGATAATGTCGAAGATTTCCGTGACGAGGAGAGGGGCGAGGCCCAGGGACGGCTCGTCCAGCATGATCAGGGACGGCCGGGCCATCAGGGCCCGCGCAATGGCCAGCATCTGCTGCTCGCCGCCGCTCAGGAACCCCGCCTGGATCTTCAGCCGCTGGCGGAGAGGAGGGAAGTAGCCCAGAACCCGCTCGTAATCGCGGGCAATCTCGGCCTTGCCGTCGCGGCGCGTGTGGGCGCCGACCCGGATGTTCTCGTCGACCGTGAGTTCGGCAAAGATGCGCCGCCCTTCGGGGACCTGGGTGATCCCCAGCTGCACGATCTCCTGCGGATCCATTTTATGGATGGGGTGACCGTCAAACTCGATCACCCCCTTCTTGATTTCGCCGTCCTCGTAATCGAGAAGCCCCGAGATGGCCTTGAGGGTGGTCGACTTGCCCGCCCCGTTGGATCCGAGAAAGGCCACGATCGCCCCCTCCGGAACCTCCAGGGAAATCCCCCTCAGGACCAGGATGATGTCGTTGTAGATGACCTCGAGATTGTTCAGCCTGAGCGATCCCACGTCCGGAGAAACCTCCTTCGCCGCGACGGGCGGCCAAAGACAGGTTTACACTTCCGAGAAACCCCTGTACGGCTACAACACCTTCATGTTTCTGGAGACTTCCCCCCCCCCGTGAACGACGGCGGACAAGCCCCGTCGGGAAAAAGCGGGGGAAATGACAGGCACGCGAGACAGGGGGCCGGACAAACGATGGGCCTGGACACCCCCGCCGCGGACGCCCGGGGGACCGGTCCGGCGGGGCGAGGACAGCATCCCTGACCTCGCCTTCCCGGCGCGAGAACCGCACGCCCGGTCCACCGATAAACAAAATTCATCGGGATGTCAATACAAAAAAGGGAACATGAATCGCGGGCGCGGGTCAGTGGATGTCCTCCGGGGCGCCGGCGGCCTCTTCGAGCACATAACGGACCGTCAGCTCCAGGTCCGGACGCAGGGAATTGTACACCGAGCAGTAGGTCTGCCGCGACAGGGCGATGGCGCGCTCGACCCGCCGCGCGTCCAGGTTCCGACCGGCGATGTGGAGCGTCATCTCGACGCTCCGGAAAAACTGGGGCGGCTGAGGGTTGCGCTCACCGGCGACCTCGACCTTAAACGCGGTGAGCGCCACGCGCATCTTGTTCAGGATCGACACGATGTCGATGGCCATGCAACCGGCCAGCGACAACAGCAGGGCCTCCGTCGGCTTGCAGCCCCACTGGGCATCAGCGTCGAATTCGATCTCGTAGCCCTGCGGTGTCGTCCCCGAGAAGACCCGATCCCGGCTCCAGGCGAGGGTCGCCTTCACCCCGGGGGTGATCCCGGCCTTGTATCCCTGAAGCGCATCCCGCAACTCGTCCCTGTCCTGGCCGCCCATGCCGATCCTCCTGATTCCATGATGTCCCTTTATAACCCCGAACGGGAGAGAATTCAAGGCGGGGGGGGGAGGGGCGGGCGCGAGAAAAAAATATGGAAAAATTTCCCGGCATTGTTTAAAGGAAGAAATTGACCGAAAAGGCATGGACACCCCGTCCGAAGGAGAACCGTCATGAGTCAGGAAAAAAACGTCTATCAGTTCCGCGGGGGCTCGAAATACGTCCTCGACGAGGAGCTCGCGCGGATCGTCAATGTCTCCATGGCGCTGGAGATGCCGCTCCTGCTCAAGGGAGAGCCGGGCACCGGCAAGACGATGCTCGCCCACGCCATCGCGGAAAGCCTCAAGATGCCGCTGATCGTGCTGAACGTCAAATCCAGCATGAAGCTGATCGACGCCCTCTACCAGTACGACACCCTCACGCGCCTGAACGACAGCCGCTTCGGCGACTCCAAACGGGACGTGAGCAACATCGAGGACTACATCAAGATGGGCAAGATCGGCCAGGCCTTCACCGCCGACACGCGCACCATCCTCCTGATCGATGAAATCGACAAGGCCGACACGGACTTCCAGGACGACATGCTGGACGTCCTGGACCAGATGCAGTTCGACATCATCGAGATCGACAAGACGATCACCGCCCGGAACCGCCCGGTCATCGTCATCACCTCGAACGCCAAGAAGGACCTCTCGGACCCCTTCCTCGGCCGCTGCAACTTCCATCACATCGCCTTCCCCGACCAGGAGATGATGCGCCGGATCGTCAACGTCCACTTCCCCAACCTGAGCGACGAGATGCTGGACGCCTGCATCGCCGCCTTCTACCGCATCCGGGAATTCAAGGGGATCGAAAAGAAGCCGGCCACGCGCGAACTGATCAACTGGATCCGGGCGCTCAAAACCGACCCGGACTTCCGCGTGCGCGCCCTGGAGAAGGGCGAGACGCCGTTTTTGGGAATCCTGTTCAAGAAAAGCAACGACTTGCAGATGGCCACCCAGCAGGCGGCCCGGTCCAGTCTGCGGTAGGGGCGAAACGTGTTCGTCGATTTCTTCTACACCTTGCGGGACCGGGGCATCCCCGTCACCCCGACCTCGTTCCTGAGGCTGCACAGGGCGTGCAGCATGGGGCTCGTGAACTCCCTCGAGGATTTCTACACGACCGCCCGGTGCGTCCTCGTCAAGAGCGAGCGCTACTTCGACCTCTACGACCAGATCTTCTCCCATTACTTCCAGGGGATGACCCTCGAGACCTGGGACGACCAGGAGATCACGGCCGCCGCGCGAGCCCTGCTCGAGGAGTGGCTGCAGAACCCCAAGGAGATGGCCGACGCCCTCGGGCTCGACGCCGAAAAGCTCAAGGCGATGACGCCGGAAGAGCTTATCAAGTACTTTTTCGACCGTCTGAAGGAGCAGAAGGAGGCCCATCACGGGGGAAACCGCTGGATCGGGACGGGCGGCACGTCGCCGGTCGGCCATTCCGGCCACCACCCCGGCGGGATGCGCGTCGGCGGCCGGTCCGGCAGCAAGTCGGCCATCAAGGTGGCCCTGGAGCGCCGCTACAAGGACTACTCCCAGGAAGGCCCCATCACGGAATCCCAGTTGAGCGAGGCCCTGAAGCGCCTGCGCCGGATGATCCCCCACGGGCCGAAGGACGTGGTCAACGTGGAGAAGACGATCTACGAGACCATGCGCAACGGCGGCGAGATCGACATCGTCTTCGACCGGAGTCTGAAGGACCGCCTCAAGGTGATCCTCATGATCGACAACGGCGGCTGGTCGATGGATCCCTACATCGAAACGGTCCAGACCCTGTTCAACTACGCGCGCTCCCAGTTCAAGGACCTCAAGATCTACTACTTCCACAATACCGTTTACTCGAAAGTCTGGGCCGACCCGCAGCGGCGGCTGAAGCCGGAACCGCTGGCCGAGTTTGTCCGCCGGGACCCGGAGACGCGGCTCTTCATGGTGGGCGACGCCAGCATGGCCCCCTACGAACTCATGCACGTCAACGGGTCGATCTACGTGGACGACCGGCAGTCGCTCGCCAGCATGGACCGGTTGAGAGTCCTGCAGAAGACCTTCCGGCACAGCGTCTGGATCAATCCGCAGCCGGAGGAGGAGTGGAACTTCACCTGGACGGTCGGCGCGATCGCGGAGGTGTTCCCCATGTACCCGCTGACCCTGGACGGCCTGGACCGCGCCGTGCAGTTTCTCGTCAAGAAGAACTGAAGGGGCGGCTGCCCGCGGAACGGAAGGATCGAGCGCACGCGCGAGGAGGACAAGCGATGAAAACGAAATGGGGGATCGGTCTCGTGGTCCTGGCGGTCCTGTTTTTCTCCCTCTGCCCGGAGCTGCCGGCCGTCCCGCCGCCGGCCGTGGGCGGAACGCTCCCCGGCGTCGAGCTGCCCGGGCCGAAGGACGGCGCCGACCGGCGTTATCTGGGCCTGTCCGGCGCCTTCAAGATCCCGGAAATCAAGGCCCAGGCGGTCATCGTGGAAATCTTCAGCATGTATTGCCCCTACTGCCAGAAGGAGGCCCCGGTCGTCAACCAGCTCTTCGCCCGGATCGAGGGGAACCCCGCGCTCAAGGGCAAGATCAAGATGCTCGGGATCGGCATGGGCAACACCCCCTTCGAGGTGGGCGTCTTCAAGAAGAAATACGGGGTGGCCTTCCCGCTCTTTCCCGACCCCGATTTTGCCATCCACAAGCGGATGGGCGAGGTGAGAACGCCCTACTTCATCGTGATCAGGATCCAGCCGGACGGCAGCCATCGGGTGATCTACTCGAAGCTCGGGGCGCTCGAGGGGGTGGACGCGTTCCTCGCCGCCATTGTCCGGGATGCGGGGATCAAATAAGCGAAGACGGGCGGTCATGCCCATGAGGAGGCGCGTGGCAATGAAGAAAATGGGTCCGATCGGGGCGGTGTGTGTTTTGGGTGCATTTCTGCTGCTGGCGGCCGGGGCGCCCGTTGATGCGGCCTCCGAGGCCTTCAAGGACAACATCTACAACCCCGGTCCGCTCAAATCCAGGGACAGCGTGCTCAAGGTGAAGGTCGGCCAGCGCGCCCCGGACTTCACCCTGAGGGCCGTCGCGGGCGGCCCTGTCTCCCTCGCGCAGTTCCGGGGCAAGAAGAACGTGGTGCTCTCGTTCGTGCCGGCGGCCTGGACGCCGGTCTGCTCCGATCAATGGCCCGGCTACAACATCGTCAAGGACCTCTTCGACGAGCACGACGCCGTCCTGCTGGGCATCACCGCGGACAATATCCCCACGCTCTTTTCCTGGACGAACCAGATGGGAACGCTGTGGTTCCCGGTCCTGTCCGATTTCTGGCCCCACGGAAAGACGGCGGCCCGGTACGGCGTGCTGCGCTCGGACGGCACCACCGAGCGGGCCCTCGTCGTCATCAACAAGCGGGGCGTCATCCGCTACATCGACGTTCACGACATCAACCAGCGCCCTTCGCTCGAGGTCCTCATGGGCGAACTGGAAAAGCTCCCGTAGCGTCTTCCCTCCGGCCCTGCCGTCTTCGCCGACCGGGCGACCGCCCGGTCAGCGAAGGAAATAGGACAGGGTGATCCCGAGGTACGTTCCCACCACCCAGCCGATGATTCCGGTGATGACCCCGGAAAGCACGATCTCCTTGTTCTTCAAGGCCGTGGCGACCATGGGCACGAGCGGTGGGGAGCAGATGCCCGCGACGGAGGTGATGATCACCGTGTCGGCGTCGATCTTGAACAGCGCCGCCAAAGCGGCGTGCAGCATCAGGCAGGCAAAGACCGTGAAGGTCACGTAGGCGATCATGATCGGGGCGGTGGAGACCAGGCGGTTGAAGTCCGCCATGGAACTCACCACGAGGCAGAAGATGAGGATGAAGTAGTTCCCCGCCTGGTAGGTCATCGCGATCTTCCGGATGGCCGGCACGAATGAAAAAACGATGCCCAGGGTGGAGATGGTCAGGATCGCCGTCACGAAGGCGACGTCCTCCGTGAAGACCAGAAAGGACAGGCCCCCGGCGACAAAGATCAGCACCGCCAGCCCCAGAGCGCCCAGCAACGGCACAAAGGTTTTCTTGGCAAAGATCCCGGTATACGAATCGAATTCGAACTCCGCTTCCGGCGACGCGGTTTCGGCCGGCCGGAAGGCCGGCAGGAAGCGGAGGAAGAGGCGTTGCCCGACGGTCATCAGGAAGAGCAGATAGACGGAAGACACGATCACGTCGGAGGTGTGGGCGGCCAGGTACAGGGTCTGATCGGTCCGGAGCGCGGTGGCGATGGCGCCGAGATTCACCGTCCCGCCCGTGTACACCCCCACGAACATGCCGGCCAGTTTCCAGGTCTCTTCCCCCACCCAGCCGCGGAAGACGAAAAACCCCAGGGTCGCGACGATCAGGATGGACAGGATCTGCAGCATGAAGGACAGGAGCGATTTCCCCGCGAGCCTGCTCCAGCGGCGGACGTCAATGGAAAAAAACATCAGCGGCAGCGCCAGACTGATGGTCACCAGCATCAGGGGATTTTGCAGGGTGGCGATCCCGGCGGGCATCAGGCCGATGTTGCCGAGGATGATTCCGGCGATATAGCAGATCACGACCGCTCCGAGCTTGTTCAAGAGGGCATATCGCCCGGCCAGCCAGATCGCGACAACGGGAAACAGAAGGTAAAAGATGATGAGTAAAGCGGCCGCCATAAGACCTCCTTCGATCATGCTCGTCACGTCGTCATAAAATGCCTTCCGGAAATGGGTCTCCGCCAACCGTTTGCAAAAGAACGCCTGTTCGGGCCGTCGCCGGCCGCATCCCGGATCGCACCACCCGGCACGATCGTCAGGAAGCGCGGCGCAGGATGGCCTCGATCATGGCCTCGCTCATTTTCATCACATCGCTGACCAGGCTGGCCTCCCCCAGGGAGATGGATTTGTCGGCGAAGATGACCCTCCGCTGATCAATGCTGATCACCTTGTAGTTCGTGATGATCAGGGACCCCCGCTTTTCAACGCTGCCCGCAATCACGACATTCAGTCCCAGACGGGTGCCGATGCCGATCACGTCCTCGACCTGGTCCGTCTGGTGAAGATCGTTGGCCACCAGGAACGTTTCCAGATCTTTCCGGTCCAGCAGGTCGAACGCTGCCTGCATTTTCGGGGCATTCGTCAGCGTGCCGAGCACCTTGATGGCATACGGGGAGGCCTCCATGCTCGAAGACGTAAAGTGGAAAACGGCCGCGCTGATGCGGGTGGGGCGTTCGGGAAGCGCCTTGACCGGCGGACGTTCAACCGGCGCTGCGGTCCCGGGACCGGCAACGGGCGGGGCGGGAGGCGCCGGCGCCGGTTCCAATCCCACCGAAAACCCGTAACGTGCGGAGACCACGTACCCGCTGCGGCGATAGTCGTAATAGGCCCTCGCCTCGTATTTCCCCGGCGGGGGGGCGTCGAAGGTCAGGACACCCTCGGGCGCCCCATCGGGCATGTACCGGTAGTCCCCTGCCTCCGTGTCCGGAGACCCCGCCGGCACGATGCAGATCCAGTCCCCGCCGTCGCCCGGAGAACCGGAAAAATGAACCTGGATCTTCTCGCCCGAACGATAGCGGTCCCTGTCGGTCGCGACCCTGGGTTCGCCGCCGGCCGGGCCTGGCGGGAAGAAGAGGGTCGCCAGGATCAACAGGACCAGGGCGGCAACCGGCCTTGCCTTCAGACGCGTCAGGTGCATCAGCTTCCTCCTTCGAAGTCGGGATCCACCCGTTTCTCTTCCCGTCGGACGACGCTGCGGCCCCCCGGATCCCGATCTCCGGCCGGGAACGGCCCCGGAAGGGTCAGTCCAGGCGGATCCGCCGGTAGGTCCCCTCCCCACCGTCGTAGAGGGCGCATTCGCCGTCCTCCACCGCCCCGACGACGGCGATGTAGCGCTCGTCGGCCCGCAACGGGACCGGAAGGTTCGGGGGGATCGCCTCCCGGCTCACCTGTCCGGCCCGCCAGCGAAACAGGACCGGCGTGTGGGCGTGGCCGCAGAAGAGGATGCGGTGCGCCGTCGACTGAAAAACCGGGATGGCCTTCGCCGTCGTGCCGTCGTCGACCGGTTCGTAGAAAGACCGGACGGAATCGTAAGGGAGGGAATGGGCAAAGCAGAGGCCGTCGGCAACCAGGGTCATCGGCAGCGATTTGAGAAAGGCCCGGAGCTGGACTTCCGCCGGGTCCGGACCGGGGGGACGCTCCTTCAGGATCGTCTCGACCAGGAAATCGTTGTTTCCCTTGACCGTCAGCATCCGGTACCGTCGCAGGGCCTGCATGACCCTTACCCAGGAGGATTCCTGCACCGTGTCGCAGAAGTCGCCCAGATGAATCAGGCGCTCCGCCCCGGCGGCCAGGAGCGCGGCCGCCGCCTGTTCCGTCCGTCCGAGATCGCCGTGGCTGTCGGCCAGAAGGCCGATCCGCCGCGCCTCGGCCACCGATGTCTGCATGAAATCCGTTCTCCCGATGAAGCAATCAGGGCCTTCGTATAGCACAGATTTCCGGCGGCGGAAAATGCTTTCTCCCGTCGTCCGGGGGTGCCCCCCCTTGACGGCCGGAAGTCTCTTGACGTATACAGGCCTTGAACCTGAGATGGTGGAGGATCCTTCCGTGGAGACGGACGCCATGAACCGCCCCCGCGCCCCGGCAAGCGGGGCAACCGCGACCGCCGTGCTTCTTCTGATTCTCGTCCTGGCGGCCTGCGCCCCGTACAAGGCCTGGCTCAAGGGGCAGGCGGAAAACCACGCGACGCGGCACGTCGCGTTCTGGGGAGAGGCGTGGCAAAGCGTCCCCCTCGCCGCACGGCTCGCCCCGGCCCCCCCGGCCCTCGTCGAGAAGATCCGCCTCGAAAACCGCCTCTACGGATTCCCGGAGCGCCCCGAACCCGTCCCGCCCGAACCCGTCTTCGCCGAGGCGGTCCGGCGGATCGGCGACCTCCTGCCGGAGCGCGTCCGGAGCCTGGCCGAACAGCGGATCGTCGGCATCTACTTCGTGAACGGACTGGGGGGAACGGGCTACGCCGAGGCGATTCTGGACGCGAAGGGGAAGGAGCGCTACGCCGTCATCGTCCTGGACCGCGACGTCCTCCTGACGCGGCGGGCGAATGCCTGGGCGAGCTGGAAGGAAAACAGCTTTTTCCGGCCGGCGGCCGGCGCGGAGACCGCACTCGAACTGATCCTGGAGACGGGCGAGGAGGACTCCGTCGTCAACGCGATCGTCTTCATCCTCCTCCACGAGCTGGGCCATGTCCTGGGAATGGCGAGCTGCGTCCACCCCTCGTGGAACGGCCCCGCGGAGGTTTCCGACGCCTATCCCTTTACGGCCCTGTCCTGGCGCCGGCAGGGAAGCGACGTCGTCGGCCGCTCGGACCCGGCGTTCCCCCGGCGCTCCGCCCTCAAGCCCTACGCGTTCGCCGGGGCGACGCTGTCGCTGGACGAGGCGCCGGAGATCTACCGCGCGCTTCAGGCCCACTCCGACTTTCCGTCCGCCCAGGCGGCGGTGACCCTCTGGGAGGATTTCGCGGAGAGCTTCGCGACGTACCTGCACGTCGTCCGCCAGGGCAAGCCCTACGAGATCCGCATCCGGCGCCCCGGCCGGCCGGAGCAGGTCTTCCCCTCGTGCTGGCGGGAGGCCCGCTGCGACGCCAAGCGGGCCTTCATGCGCCGCTGGTTCGAAACCCCCGTCTCCCCGGCGCCGCCGGCGAGGCCTTAGGCGACGGCGCAAAGCGGCCCGGGGACGGGCCCCCGAAATCGCGAGCGCAAGGCGCAGCGGCGGGGCGGTTGGTCGGCGAAGGTTGGGGGAAGCGGGGCCGGCGCCCGTCTTTCAACCGACGCTCAGCGGAGCATCTCCACGAAGGCCTCCACCCGCGTCCGGACCTGCTGGCGGGAGCCGTCGCTGTAGTCGTGCTCCAGGTAGAAATTCCGCACGCCCAGACCGTTGAGATAGTCCCGGACGGCGGGAATCTCGTAGCCGTGGGTGTCGCAGTACATGACACTCTGGAGGATGACGCCGTCCACCCGCCAGTCGCGGATCATCGGGGCGAGATAACCGAAGCGGGCCTCCAGATCCTCCCGGTAGGGCCTGCCGCCTGCGTCGTCCGCCTGGCGGTACGTCCGGGGACAGCGGATATCGGCGAGGTAGTGCCGGGCCAGCGCCGTCAGCGGATCGCCCTCCGTCTCCACATCGGCCGAGAAGGCCCGCGTCCCGACGCAGATGTCGTCCGTGACGACCTCGGCGCCGGCCGCCGCGACGAGCTCGAACAGGGACGTGTCGTCGATCACGCTGCCCCAGACGAGGAGCCGGGGCGCCCCGGACGGCGCCGGGAGCGGCCGCTGACGGACCTCGGCGATGACCGCCGTCAGAAGGTCGTTCCCCTCCCCGACCGGCAGGCCGGTGACCGCGAGGGCGGTTCGCTGCGCCTCGACCCCGGTCAGGCGGGGCGGGACCGTCCGGCGCAGATCGTAGAGTTCCCTGAGCAGGGCCCGCTGCCGGTTGTGCGCCGCGATCGCCGCGCGCAGGGCCTCCCCGTCGAGGCGCCGGCCGCTCAACCCCTCCAGGTCCTTCAGCAGGATCCCGATCTGGGTGCGGAAGAAATCCAGGGCCGGCGCGTGCACCGTGTGGGGGACGTCCAGGAAATGGACGAACGCGGGCGCCGTCACGTAATCCCGCCACAGGTGCACGGACATGGAGCCGACGTCGCAGATGTGCGCCCCGACCAGACCGTCGAGGAAGGCGTATTGTCCCTTCATGCCCAGGTCGATCAGGCTCCGGAGAAACGGGCAGACCGCGGGCATCAGAACGCGGTTGCCCTCCGTCACCGGTTGCCGCCGGTCGCCGAAGACGCGGAAGGGGACAAACCCCAGGGCCGTCATCAGCTCCACGGGGGGATAGAGGCACAGGTAGCCCATGAGGCGCGCCCCCTCCGCCTTCAACGCCCGTGCCCGCAGGGCCCGGTCCCGACAGAGCGCCTCCGCGCGCGCCAATCCGTTGTTCTCGTCCGTCATCGTCCTGTCCTCGTCGGTTTTCCGATCGGCGCTCCGAAACCGCGCCCCCGAGGCATCGGAAACCCGGTCCCACCCGGACGTCGATGCCCCCCGTCTACCCCATCCTACCAGTCGGATCCCGCCTGCCGCCGCTCCTCGCGGTAATGGTCCATCGTCGCCTCGAAGGCCTCCGCCTGGATCAGGGTCCGCTCCGGGTTGAACAGGCGGATGTCCACGATGTCGCCCTCGGCCAGGAGCGACGGCACCCGCAATTTCTCCATGAGGACGTCCTGCGTCGCCTGGAGGTGGGCGCTCGCCGTCCGGCACGTCAGCAGGGGATGCAGGAAGGCCCCGTCGCAGCGGTACGTCCGCGCCGAATCGAGATAGGGGGCGACGAAGGCATAGGAGACGCCGTCCGAGAAGGCCTGCCGGTGGCGCAGGTGGAAAAAACGCATGCAGATGCGGGCGATCCGCTCCAGGGGATCGGAGACGGCGGACAGGTCCATGGGGACGACCGGGTGGTAGGCATAGCTCTCCACGACGAAGTTCCAGCCCCGCTCGGCGAGGTTTTCGAAGAACTTCAGGCTGTGCCAGGGGGGGAGCTCGGCGAAGAGCAGCCGGTACTTCTCCGGAACGGCGATCCCGGCCACCCCCTGCGCGACGCGCTCGGCCACCTCCCGGTGCATGTCCTCGTAGAGCTCGAGGACCTTCGGCAGATGCCCCGTCAAAAAGAGGCAGCCCGGCATGGCGCTCCAGAAATCCCCGCTGTGCATGGGGCAGGGGCGATGCTTGCGCAGCTCGTTGACCTCGTGGAAGACCCGCTGGATCTTCAGGGCGAGATCGACGACGCTCTCGAGCTTCGCCCAGTCCATCTTCCGGCCCAGGAGCCGCTCCAGAAAGGCCACGAAGGCGCGCAGCTCCGCCACGACAAAGCGGACGGCCGCCTCCTCCGCCCCGTCCTCCTGAAACTCCTTCACCCCGAGATGGGGCAGCTCGAGCACCCACTGCGGACAGTCGAAGTACCGCCCCAGGGCCTGGAACCACTTGTACCGGGCGTCGCAGGCCGTTCCGGCCCCGACGAGCAGGGTCGGCCGGGCCATGCCCCCGAGGGGGGCGTCCGGCGGCACCCGTCCCGCCTCGTCCACCATCATCCGCTTCGTATAGCCGAGGGTGGTCCGGGCATATCCGCACAGGTGGGCGGGAAACCCCTCCGCCTCCGCGAGGGCCAGATACCCCTCCGCCTGCCCCATCGAGGCGGCGATGGTGGCGTAATTCTCCGGGTAAACCACCTCCACGTCCATGGCCTTGAGGAGGATGTCCCCCTCCCACCAGTTGAGCATCGACCAGGCCGTGGGGTTCCCGGCCTGGCTGGCCATCAGGGTGGTGAGATAGGCCTCGTTGACGACGTTGCGCAGGGGATACATGCTCTTGAGGCGGTTGATCGCCTTGCCCGCCTTCGGGGGCTTGAGCTCCGGTTCGCCCATGGTCGGTTCCCTCCTTCCTGTGAGCCCGCGGGAAACCCGTCCGGCGGGACGGGTTGATTTTCCTTATAGCCGTTTTTGACTGCGATGACAAATGGAATGGCGGGGGGCCCGGACGACGCGACGGACATCTTTTCCGGCTTGCCGCATCGTCGTTTTATGGTATATAGGACCCCCTCCGGAGAAGAGGTTCCCGCGGAGGGAACCGTTCGTTCCGGATCGAAGGAGAGAGGCATGGCCATCAGGACGCATGAATTTTTCAACTTCTATTCCCATCTGACCGGCGTCGTCGCGGCGGTGGTCGGGACCGTCTTTCTGATCCTCGTGGCCAGCTATTCGGCATCGGCGCTGATCACCGCCCTGATCTATGGCCTGTCGGTCATTTTCCTCTTTTCGGCGAGTTCCTTTTACCACGCCTTCAAAAAGGCGGAAAATGAGGTCTCCTTCTGGAGAAGGATGGACCGCCTCGCCATCTTCTTCATGATCGCCGGAACCTACACCCCCGTCTGCTACCTCTACCTGGACGGCGCGTGGCGCTGGTCCATGATCGCCATCCAGTGGGGGCTGGTGGGATTCGGGCTCGTTTCGCAGCTCTTCTTCCCGCGGGCCCCGCGGGTGTTCTACGCCGCGATTTATCTCGTCATGGGCTGGCTCGCGATCATTCCGATCCGGCAGATGCTGGCCGGCATGACCGCCGTTCAGACGTTTCTGCTGTTCGCCGGCGGTCTGTTCTTCACCCTGGGCGGAATCATCTACGCGACCAAAAGGCCGCGTCTTTTCCCCGGCGTTTTCAGCTTCCACGAACTTTTCCACATCATGGTCCTGCTCGGCGGCGGATTTCACTATGCGATGATCTACATCGTGTACTTCGAGAAGGTCGTGTAAGGCCGCTGCCCGTGTTCAACCCACGGGCGCGCATTCCCCCCGCTCATGAACCGAGAACCTCAGCCGATTCCCGCCGAATGTCGGCGGCTTCTGGACCGGGAAGTCCGCCTGTTCGAGGAGGAGTACGCCCGGCACTTCCTGGCGGGAGAAACCAAGCCCCGCCGGATCGGCGCGCCCTATCTTCTCCACAGCCCCGCCTCGACGCGGGGGGTCCTCCTGATCCACGGACTCATGGCCGCCCCGGAAGAGGTCCGTCCCTGGGCGGAATTCCTGCATGCACGGGGATACACGGTCTATGCGCCCCGGCTCGCCGGACACGGGACGTCCGCGCCGGACCTGGCGCGGCGGGGTTACCGCGACTGGCGGGCCTCCGTGGAGCGCGGGCACGCCCTCCTGAAGACCTGCTGCGAGTCGATCGTGGTGGCCGGTTTCTCGACGGGCGCCGGGCTGGCGCTCGAGATGGCCCTCCGCAGACCGGGGGAGTTTGCGGCGGTGATCGCCATCAGCGCCCCCCTGAAGTTCAAGAGTGCCTCTTCCGCCTTTGCCGAGATGGTCGACGGTTGGAACGTCCTGATGCGCGTTCTCGGCGGGGACCGTCTGCGCAGGGAATTCGTCCCCAACCATCCCGACAATCCGGAGATCAACTATCACCGGTGCCCCGTCCGGAGCATCGTCCAGGTCAAGGCGCTCATGCGCAGGGTCTACCGGGCCCTGCCCGGACTGTCCATCCCCGCCCTGATCATGCAGGCCAACCACGATCCCAAGGTGGCGCCCCGGAGCGGCCGGCGCCTCCACCGGCGCATCCGGTCCGCCGGGAAAACCTACCGGGAGGTGGATTTCCCCCTGCACGGAATCGTCCGGGGCGAGATCGCCCTGACCGTGTTCGCCGACGTGGAGGCGTTCCTGAACCGATTGTCATGGAAATAGGACGGAATCCTTCACTTGTGTCGCACTTCCCCTCAGGAAACAACAACAGAGTGGTCCGTGTTCAAAACAGGAACAAGAAGGAGGGATGATCAGCAAGATCATTGAACATGAGCTGAAAGGCGCACCGCTGTTTCCTGACGCCTCGGGTTCTCATTCAATATTATCCCCAAAACTCAATCCAAATCCTTCGCAACCCATATAATTCATCACTTCCCGACTTCCCGAATTCCGCAGCAATTTTCGCTTGACATGCCTCGAGTTTTTTTCTATGGGTCAGCACATTGATTGGTCATCCAACAAATTGGTCGAACAACCAGCACACAAGGGTACGACAATTCAGAGGAGGAGCAGAATGAAAACGGGTCAGGAGTACATTGATAGCATCAAGGCGATGAATTTCGAGTTGTACATCGACGGCGGAAAGATCAAGAACCTTTACGACCATCCCAAGATCCGGCCGGCGATCGATGCCGTGGCGGAGTCGTATGATTTCGCTTTCAACACGGAGCTCCAGGAACAGTTCGTCACAACCTCACACCTCACCGGCGAGACGATTTCGCGCTTCCAGCATGTACCCCAGAACGCAGAGGATCTTATCCGGAAGGTCAGTATTACCCGGTACGCCAATCGTCATCTGGGCTGTTGTTCGTTCCGCTGTGCCCAAAACATCTTCGCGCCTCTGCTCTACATCACAAAAAAGATTGACCATGACAAGGGCACCCGGTACCACGACAACGCCCTAAGCTGGATCAAGATGATGCAGAAGGAAGATCTCCTCGGTTGTCCTGCCATTACGGATCCAAAGGGAGATCGGCGCATTCAGGCGTGCAAACAGAGCGATCCGGAAATGTACTTAAAGGTCGTTGAGAAAAACAAGGACGGGATTGTCCTGAAAGGCGCGAAGCTCTGTCAGACCGGCGCCATTCTGGCCCACGAGAAGCTGGTTCTGCCCTGTACAACGCACCGCAAGGGCGACGAGGATTATGTTGTCGTGTGCGCCGTTCCCGGGAACGCCCCCGGGATCATCAACATTTCCGTCCGACAACCCCAGGATGATCGTCGCATCCCGGGGGCAGAGATCGACCTTGGGAACATCAAATACGGCGTTCATGAATGCGTGGTGATTTTCAACAACGTCTTCGTCCCCTGGGAACGCGTGTTCATGTGCGGTGAAGTGGAGTATTTGGATGAATTCAACAACATGTTCGGGGCCTGCCACCGGCCGACCACAGGGGGGTGCAAGTCCGGCTGGGCCGACGTCCTGATTGCCGCGACCGACCTCATGGCGGCCAATAACGGCATCCGCAACGTGTCGCATGTGAAGGACAAACTGACGGACATGTACTCCCTGTCCGAAACGATTTTCTCCTGCGGCGTGGCTGCCGCCGCCAAGGGGTTCAAAATCGGAGATGCCGGTTACCTGCCCGACCCGATCCTCGCGAACAACGCCAAGTATTACATCTCCAAGGCCGTCTACGATTTGATCCGGCTGGCCGAAGATATCACGGGCGGCATCCTCGCTTGCTGTCCCGGAGAGAAGGAACTGAAAAACCCGGAGATTGCCCCCTATCTGGCACGTTACCTCCGGGGGGTTGACGGTCAACCGGCGGAGCATCGGGTTCGGATCGTCCGCCTCATCGAAAATATCTCCTGGGGACTCTGCTCCATCCTTCACTCCGCCACCCACGGCGGAGGATCCGGGCAGGCCTGCAAGCTGCTCCTCTACGAGTTCTCCCAGTATGCCCCTTACCGTCAGGAGGCCATCGAATCGGCCAAGCGTCTCTGCGGGATCACACCATAGTCTTGCGTCTTGGGTACGTACGGAAAGGCCTCTCACCGTTGGGAGCTTCCATCCTTTTCTCAAGGGATAAGGTTTCAGAGCGATTAGAGGGCAGACAAGAATTAGAATAGGCAATCATCAAGAAAGGGGGGGAACTATGATTTTAGATCCATTGCATGAAAACTTGTTGAGACGGGCGGTTATCGGCGATTTGGTCAGCCGTTCGGCGGCGCGATTCCGGGACAGAACCGTATTCATTTATGGGGGGGAACGGATCAGCTTCCAGGCGCTCAACGAAAAAAGCTGCATGGCGGCCAACGCCTTTACAAAGCTTGGAATCAAGCGGGGTGACCGCGTTGCCTTCATGACCCACAATTGCATGAGCTATCTCTACTGCTGCTTCGGTCTGGCCAAAATCGGCGCGATCACGGTTCCTCTGAACTTTATGCTGAGAGGCGAGGAGATCAGCTACATCATCGGAGATGCCGAACCCAAGGCCTTTTTTGTGGAGGACATACTCACGGAGTACGTCCTGGCAGTGAAAAAGGAATTGAAGGGTGTTGAACATTTCGGCTGGCTCGATTTCGGCAAGAAACCCAAGCCTGACGGCTGGCTCGATGCCGGTGAATTTTTCAACGGCACCTATCCGGCAACGGAGCCGGAGTTGGTCATCCATTCCGACGACGTGGCAACCCTCATTTATACGACCGGGACGGAGAGCTTTCCCAAGGGGGTCATGACCACGCATCTGAATTATTACATGTCGCTCCTTCACCTCATTCCGGATGCCAACTTCACACGTGACGACGCATTCATTATCGACATCCCGATGTTCCATGTCGCGGGAAACACCGTCCTGTTGGGTGTGTTGGCGTCGGGTGCCCGCGCCGTGATCACGTATGCCCCGGACCCATTCCAGACCCTGAAGTTCACCCAGGAGGAGAAACTTACCTACTGGGTGTATCCGCCTACCCTCTATGCCGCCATTCCCACGATTCCGGGATTCGAGAAGTATGATCTATCCTCACTGAAAAAGTTCATTTCCTTCGGCGCAGTCATTCCCAATGTGGTCATTGAGCGCTGGAAAGGCATCAACCCGGACATTCAGTGGCGAAATTACTGGGGACAGACGGAAAGCTCACCCGTGGGAACAACCTCCAGTCCGGAGTCTTTTGACCAGAAACGGAATGCCATCGGGATTCCCGATACCGGCACTGCCGTAAAGGTTTTTGACGACAACGATCAAGAAGTGCCGACCGGGCAGATTGGAGAACTTGTAATACGGTCAGCCGCCGTGATGAAAGGATACTGGAAAAAGGACGACCTGACGGCGAAGACCTTGGCCAACGGCTGGCTCCATACCGGAGATTTGGGCTATATGGACGAAGAGGGCTGGGTCTATTTCGTCGACCGCAAGAAGGACATGATCAAGACGGGCGGGGAAAATGTCTCATCCCAGGAAGTTGAAGGCGCTCTTCTCCGGCACCCGAAACTGGCCATGGCAGCGGTCATCGGTTTGCCGGATCCTTACTGGATGGAACTCGTTACGGCCGTAGTTGTTCCGAAACCCGGAATGGAAGTCACTTCAGAAGAGATCATCGCCTTCAGCAAAGAGGCCATGGCCGGATACAAAGTTCCCAAAAAGGTTTTTGTCCGTTCAGCGCTGCCCTTGACGCCCACAGGCAAGATCCTGAAGCGGGAATTGCGGCGGGAATATTCGGAAGAGGGAAAGAAATAGGAAGGCCAGACAAACAACGCTTCAAAAAGACCCTAATCAGCAAGTAGGGGTCGAGTGATTGAACGGGCATGATCGCCACCCCTGAAAACGGGCCAGTGACCATGCCCGTTTTTCTTTTGTGCCCGAGGACGAATAATTGCTTGACAACGGTGGCTGAAAGTTACATTGAAGGCTTCGATAATGTAAAGGAAAAGGCGTCCATACATGGAAAAAGACGCACAGTTAAGACGGGACAGAAACAAGCGAATCCTGACGGACATTCGTCGCGAGCAACTGACTGCGGCAGCGTACAAGGTCGTCAGCAAGAAGGGATATAACAACTTTACCATCGCCGACATTGCCCACGAAGCCGGACTGTCCGTCGGCCTCGTTCATTACTATTTCAAGAACAAGCAGGAGCTTTTGCTCCACGTCTTTAAGGAAACACAGAAAAACGTTCGAAGAAATCTTGCTGCGGAATTGGAAAAGGCCTCGGATCCACGTGGGAAGCTGGAAATCTTCATTGACCAGAGTTTTCTATTGTTCCAACGGGAGAAGGACTACTTCTTTCTGCTCTTCGAGTTCTGGACAGAGATTAACCGTAACGACACCATCAAGAAAATGGTTCGGCGGCTTTACCAAGCCTACCGAGAGGAATTGTCCGTTATCCTCAAGAAAGGCATTGAAGAAAAAATATTTGCGGAAATGGACATTCAGTACACGACCACCTTGTGTGTTTCTATCGTCCAGCATACGATTATTCAGCATCTCATCGATGATACGGCATTCGATTTCAACGAATACGCAGGCCGCATGAAGACCTTCATTATGGAAACCATTCTCAGGAGGGCACATGCAATGGATGGGTACCCCGTACCGAGGTAGGGGGTGGCAGCGTACTGCCGACGGCATCTTCCCAGAGGGAAACCGCGGGCAACCCATCTGATGCCCCTGAATTTTCTCTATCTTCCTCAACCTTGCGTCATCGTGCCAACGCCACGGCCATACTTTTCTGGACCGATTCGGCCTCGGCGACGACCCGCTCGATGAGTTCGGCGACCGCCGGTTCGTCGTGGATCAGGCCGGTGACCTGACCCACCGGCAGGAGACCGCCCTCCGTATCCCCCTTCTCCGTCGCCTCCAGGATCAGCTTGAAGGCGTTCGCGAAGTAGGCCAACTGCCGGGCGTTCTTCCACCCCGAAAACATCACGCCGAAAAAGAGCTTCCAGAACGGCATCTTCATCTGGGCGGCAATGAGCCGGGCGTTGAAGAAGGCCGCCGGCAGGTTGAGCCCCTGCTTCAGGGCCTTCCGGGACGCCGGGTTATCCATCAGCCGACAGGGAATCCCGTCGAAACGCGTGGAGTACAGCGTGTCGTAAACGTCCTTCTCGATCGACTTCTTCTTGAAATTTGCATGCAACGCGCTCTCCCGCGTCGTCATGAACCGGCTGCCCATCGCGATCGCGTCGGCGCCCAGCGACAGAGCCGCCGCCAGGCCCCGGCCGTCCGCGAAGCCCCCCGCGGCGATGACCGGGATCTTGAGCCTGTCCACGAGGTGGGGAATCAGCACCAGCGACGTCGCCGCCCCCCCGTGACCCGCCGCCTCGTGCCCCGTCGCGATCACGGCGTCCGCGCCGTAGTCCTGGGCCCGGCTGGCGTGGTGATAATTGGTCACCGTCGAGATGACCCTGCCGCCGTACGCATGGGCCTCCTTCACCAGCCAGTCGCCCTTCCCCAGGGCGAAGTTGATCACGGGCACCTCCTCCTCGATGAGGACGCGCGCGTTGTCCTGGGCCCCCGGCAGCATCAGGGACGCATTCGCGCCGAAGGGCTTGTCGGTGAGCGCGCGGATCTCCCGGATCGAGGCCCGCGCCTCGTCGGCGCTCAGAGGACCCGTCGCCAAAATCCCCAGACCGCCCGCCTCGGACACGGCGGCCACCATCTTCGGAACGCTGATCCAGCTCATGCCGGATAAAACAATGGGATATCGTATCCCGAACAGTTCGGTAATGCGTGTCTTCATGGGAATCCCTTCCGGATCACATCGGCGAATGGTTTCTCTTGGTTCTATTTGGCCCTCAGTTTGAGGAGCTCCCTGGCTTCCGCAGGCGTTGCCGGCTCATAGCCGAATTCCCCCATAATCCGGGCCATTTTTTCCACGAGTTCCGCATTGCTCTTGCAGAGAACCCCCTTGGAAAGATAAAGGTTGTCTTCCATGCCGACGCGGACATGACCGCCGAGAAACAGGGCCGTCGTGCACATGGGATACTCCATGCGACCCGCGCTGAGGACGGACCAGTTGTACTGGCCCCGGCCCAGAAGGCGTTCGGCCGTCTGGTGCAGGTTCATCAGTTCATAAATATTTCCGCCGATGCCGCCCAAGATGCCCGTCACGAACTGGAGAAAGACCGGCGGTTCCAGCAGACCCTTCTCCATCAGGTACTTGACGTTGTAGAGATGGCCGACGTCGTAGATTTCCAGCTCCGGTTTCGTCCCGTTTTCCCGCATGATCCTACACATCCCCTCCATGGCCTCGAAGGTGTTGGCGAAGATGTAGTTCTTGGAAGACTCCACGTACGGTTTTTCCCATTCAAACTGTGCCGCTGCCAACGCTTTCGCCAGAGGGAAGATGCCGAAGTTGATGCTCCCGCAGTTCATCGATGAAAGCTCCGGTTTGAATTCCGGAACGACGGCGGCGCGCTGTTCCACCGTCATGCCGACGCCGCCACCCGTGGTGATGCAGATCAGGACATCGGATTTTGCGCGGATCGTCTCGATGATCTCCCGGAACACAGCGAGATCCGCCGACGGGGCGCCGTTCTCCGGATTGCGGGCATGGATATGCACGGAAGCGGCCCCGGCCTCGGCCGCATCGATGGCCTGTTGGGCAAGGTCCTGAGGCTTCCAGACAAAATAAGGGGACAGGCTCGGGGTGTGAATCGAACCCGTTATGGCACAACTGATAATCCGCTTGTTCGACATCTGCGCTGTTCCTCCGAAAACAAGATTTGACATCTTGTGGAACAGGGAACGAATTTCCGTCCCCTGTTCCACAAGCCGTTTCTTGAACGCCCAGTTCCATCGGCTTCAGGCCTTCATCGTCAGTTTGGCCTCGCATTCCTGGCGCAGGACGTTCTTCAGGATCTTGCCGCTCGGGTTGCGCGGCAGGGCCTCGACAAACAGGATGTTCTTCGGCACCTTGTACCCCGCCAGGGACTGCTTGCAGAAGTCGACGATCTCCTTCTCGCTCAGTGTCTCCCCCGGTCTGGGAACGATGATCGCTGTGACCGCCTCCGACCAGACCGGATCGGGCATCCCGATGACGGCCGCATCGGCCACCTTCGGGTGCTTGTACAAAAACGCCTCCACCTCCTGCGAGGACACGTTCTCCCCGCCGGTCTTGATGATGTCCTTCGCCCGGTCGACGAAGTAGATGAAGCCCTCTTCATCCATCCGGACGATGTCCCCCGTATGGTGCCAGCCGCCCCGGAACGTCGAGGCCGTCTTCGACTCCTCCTTGTAATAACCACGCATCACAGCGGGACCACGGGCAACCAGCTCGCCGACCTCGCCCCGGGGTAGCTCCTTCTCATCCGGTCCAAAAACCTTCAGCTCCAGCGGGATGTGGGAACGGCCGATGGAATCCGGCCGCGCCGAAAAGTCCTCGTCCTGCAGGCACGCGCCCAGGGGGCTCATCTCCGTCTGCCCGTAGTAATTCATGAATTTCGTCGCCGGGAGCTTGGCGCGCCACCGCTCCAGAACCGCCGGCGGACACAAGGCGCCGAACACGATGCACAGCTTGAGCGACGCGAGGTTGAGCTGGTCAAAGTTCGGCAGAAGCGGAAGGTTGATGTACAAAGTCGGCGGCCAAACCCACATCGTGACCCCTTCCTCCTGCGTGAACTTCAGGATCTCGAAGGGGTCCGGGGCGTATTCCATCAGGTTGGTGGCGCCGATGGCGATGCAGGCGATGAAGAGGTACATCGCCGCCACATGGTACAGGGGAATCCCGCCGATGATGACGTCCCGCTTCGTAAAGTGCAGATCCACCGCCGCACTCAAAACGATGCTGAAAAAGTTCAGGTGCGTGTTGATGACGCCCTTGGGCGCCGACTCCGTGCCGGAGGTGTACAGCAAAAGCGCCGGGTCGTCCGGCGCGATGATCGCTTCCGGCTCAACAGCGGGCAGGTCCGCCTTCCAGAGATCCTCGATGTTCATCCACCCCGCGGGGGCGGCCTCGCCGGCCAGGTCGATGTAGCCGAAGGCCCGGACGGTTTTCAGCTCGTCCTTGATCGCAAGCATGTTCGGGATGAGCTTGTCTTCCACGAAGAACAGTCCCGGCTCAGAGTGGTTGATGATATATTTGACCTCCTCGTTCTTCAGCATGAAGTTCAACGGCGTGATGACGGCCCCGAGCTTCATCAATCCCCACCAGAGGATAACGAACTGGTCGCAGTTGTGGGACAGAATCGCCACACGGTCGCCCTTCCTGACCCCCATCTGGGTCAGGCCATGAGCACAGCGATTGACGGCGTCGTTCAGGGCGGTGAACGTGTAGGTCCGATCCCGGAAACGCAGGGCTTCCTTCCGCGGGTAACGGGCAGCCGAACGAACCAGAAAATCCCCCACGGAAACGCGACGGACAACATTCTCCTCAAACGGTGTCAAACTTTTCATGAAACGATGTCCCCCTTTTGATTTTATTGGATAAGCGATTCTTCTTTGATGAAATTCTCAAATCAAGACTTTTCCTCATTCCGTGCGTTCTTCGACAGGGTCATGGGAGGCAGGCGATGTCGTCGCGCCGGAACAGCCCGGGCACCCTGTCCCCTATTTCAGCAGAAACCGGGCGGCGATATCCCTGTTCACCTCATTGGTACCACCCCCGATTGAAGCAAGCTTCCAATCGCGGTAAAATCTTTCCACCGGATACTCTTTACACAGACCATAGCCCCCGAAGATCTGGATCGCTTCATCCGCATTCCTGAGCATCATCCCGCCTATGATGGCTTTCGTGAGCGATGTCTCTTTTATGCAGGGGATATTGTTGTCGATCATCCACGCCTGCCTGTACAGCAAGACCT
>DAOPOS010000006.1:0-102850 GCA_035358035.1 Syntrophales bacterium
GCCCGACCTATCGGGACAAGAAGTTCCGCATCAAGTCCCGTGAGGAAATCCTCGAGGATCTTGCGGAGGCCTCGCACTACCGTCGGGTGAGGCGCGTTTTCCTCTGCGACGGGGACGCGCTGATCATTCCGCAGCCCCGCCTGCTCGATATTCTGGCGTCGATCCGCCGGTCCCTGCCGGACACCGAGCGCGTCGGAACCTATGCCAACGCCAAGAGCATCCTCCGCAAGACGCCGGACGATCTCCGGGACCTGAAAGCGGCCGGCCTGAAGATGGTTTATCTCGGCGTGGAGACGGGAAGCGCCGCCCTGCTCGAAAAGATCCGCAAGGGGGTCGGTGTGGAGCAGATGGTCGACGCGGGACGACGGATCAAGGATGCGGGCATTATCCTGTCCGTCACGGTCCTGCTGGGGATCGGGGGAAGAACGCACAGCATCGAGCATGCAACGGAAACGGCGAAAATCCTGACCCGGATCGATCCGGATTTCACCGGAGCCCTCACCGTCATGGTAGTTCCGGGAACCCCGCTTTACGAGGATCAGCAGGCAGGTCGATTCCAGCTTCCGGACACCTTCGGCTTTCTGACCGAACTCGGAACGATGATTGCCTGCTCCCAGTTTACGGACTGTTTCTTCACCTCGAATCACGCCTCCAATTACCTTCCGATCCGGGCTCGCCTGCCGCAGGAGAAGGAAGAAACGGTGCGCATGATTCAGGAGGTCATCCGGCGGGGAGACCGGGATCTGTTGAGGCCGGAATCGCTCCGCGCCCTTTAAACCCGCAAACCGGGGAGGTTGGCCATCTTCGCCCAGAAGCTCATCGCCTTTTTCCGTGAGATCGTGCCCGCCAAGGACCAGGGCCGGCTCGAAAAGGAACTTCAGTCGATCATCGCCAGCGGCGAGGAAGAGGGCCTGCTCGATCCCCAATCGGGGGAAATGATCCAGAGCATCCTCGACTTCCGCGAAACCCTCGTCCGCGAAATCATGATCCCGCGAACGGAGATCGTCGCCTGCAGCACCTCCGCCTCCATCGGCGAGATGCTGGCCCTGGTCCAGAAGCACGGTCATACGCGCATGCCCGTCTACAAAGACAGCATCGACAACATCGTGGGGATCATCAACGTCAAGGACCTTCTCAAGTTCTGGTCACGGGATGTAACCGAGGACGATGTGCGTTCGATCCTGCGGAAGCCCTACTATGTTCCCGAGACGAAAAACACCCACCAGCTGATGCACGAGCTCAAGCAGAACAAATCCCATCTGGCGATCGTGATCGACGAATATGGCGGAACCTCAGGTCTCTTGACGCTCGAAGACCTGATCGAGGAGATCGTGGGGGAGATCCATGACGAGCACGATCAAACGGAGGACGAGCTGATCCAGCTTTCGGACGGGACCGTGCTCGCTCTCGCCCGCCTCGAGATCGAGGCGCTAGAGAGCCATTACGGTCTCGCGTTCGACGACGGAAAATACGAGACGCTGGGCGGGCTCATCCTTCATGTCCTCAAGCGAATCCCCATTCCCGGCGAGATCGTTCGTATCGGGCCCTTGGAGATGAAGATCGAGGCCGCCGATGAGCGCAGCATCAAAAAAGTCCGCATTCGGAAAAGTGAAAATCGATAACGTCGTCCCCGGCGCCGCGAGCGCCTTCAATCCCGGTCCGCTCTTCGGCGCCGTTCTGACGGGTGTCCTGCTCTTCCTGTCCTTCCCGAAGTTCGGATGCGGGGCCATCGCCTGGGTGGCGCTGATTCCCCTCCTCATCGCCCTCCGCGGGAAGGGCGTCCGCGAGGCGGTTCTTCTCGGCTTCACGGCCGGCCTCGTCTTTCACGTCGGCATCCTTTACTGGATCGCGTATGTCGTCGTCAAATACGGCTCCCTTTCACTGACCCTGGGCATCGCGGCCATGCTTCTCCTCTGCGCTTACCTGAGCCTCTACACGGCCGCCTTTGCCGCGGGATGCGTCCTTTTCCGCAACTGCGCCCCGCTGCTCGCGGTGCCCCTGCTCTGGACGGGGCTCGAATTCATCCGGGGGTTGATGCTCACCGGTTTCCCCTGGGAGGCGCTCGCCTATTCCCAGTATCGCTATCTCCCCCTGATTCAGATCACCGACATCACCGGGCCCGCCGGTCTGTCGTTCCTGATCGTCGCTGTCAATGCGCTTCTGTTTCAAGCCCTGATCGCGAAGCGGACGTCGATGCGCCTCGGATCCATCGCCGCGATCGCCATCGTTTTTTTACTGCTTTCGGGATACGGCCTTTGGCGGCTGGCCGATGTCCGGAAGGCGGTGACGTTATCCGCCTCCCTCCCCGTCAGCCTCATCCAGGGGAACATCGACCAGAACCTCAAATGGAATCCACGCTATCAGCGGGACACGGTCGACGCCTACCTGTCACAGTCCGCGCGATATCTCCCGCCCGCCGGTGGTGTGATTGTCTGGCCGGAGACGGCCGTTCCTTTCTACTTCCAGGACGACGGACCGCTTCAGCGACGCATTCTGGCCTTCGCGCGCGACCACCGCGTCTGGATCGTTCTGGGCAGCCCGACCTACGCCGACCGCGCCCTCGGAACGAATTTCGCGAACAGCGCGTTTATCATCGACCCCGCCGGGCGGATCGCCGGTCGGTACGACAAGGTCCATCTCGTTCCCTACGGCGAGTATGTTCCGCTGCGCCGCTATTTCCCCTTCATCGGCAAGCTCGCGGTCGGCGTGGGTGATTTTCGCCCCGGCCGGGGCTATTTTCCTCTTTCCCTGAACGGCCATCGTCTCGGGATCCTGATCTGTTATGAAGGCATTTTCCCTGGAGCGGGAACGGACTACAAGCGGCGGGGCGCGGAAATGCTCGTCAACATCACCAACGACGCCTGGTTCGGACCGACCTCGGCCCCCTATCAGCATCTGTCCATGACGGTGTTCCGCGCCGTCGAAACGCGCCTGTCTCTCTGCCGGGCCGCCAATACCGGGATCAGCGCCTTCATATCCCCGACGGGCCAGATCACGAAGAAAACGGGGCTCTTTCTCCGGAGCGGCCTTTCCGGAGAGGTCCGGCTCCCCGGGATCAAGACAATTTATTCGACATACGGCGACTTTTTTGCGTATAGTGGCATCGTCGTGCTCCTGGGCATGGCCATCGTTGCCGGGATGAGGAGGAAACATGAGCGAGACCGCATCTAAACTGGAAGGCTTGAGGGACAAAATCACACGCATTGGAGAATGTCTTTGACGTCCCCGCCCTGAGCCTCCGCCGCCAGGAACTGGAGCTGGCGACTCAAAGGGCCGATTTCTGGAGCGACCCGGATGAAGCCCGTGATATCCTCAAGGAGAAGACTGCCCTCGACGAAACCGTCGAGCGCTGGCACCGTCAGCAGCGCACCCTCGACGAACTCGCCGATCTGCATGCGCTGGCCGAAGCGGAGCAGGATGCCGCCGTCCTTTCCGAAATCGACGCCGAACTCAACCGCCTCGATCAGGACGTTCGCCAGGACGAGCTGAAGCGAATGCTGGCCAACGAGGAAGACGCCCTGAACGCCATCGTCTCCATCCACGCAGGGGCGGGGGGGACGGAAGCCCAGGACTGGGCGGAAATGCTCCTGCGAATGTACCTCCGCTGGGCGGAAAAACGCAAATTCACCCCCACCGTGATCGACAGCCTTCCCGGTGATGAAGCGGGGATTAAGAGCGTGACCTTTACGCTGGAGGGTGCGTACGCATACGGATACGCCAAGGCCGAAAACGGCATTCACCGGCTGGTGCGGATCTCGCCGTTCGATGCGGGGGCGCGTCGGCATACCTCGTTCGCATCGGTCTTCGTCTATCCCGAGATCGACGAAACGATCGTCATCGATATCGATGAAAAAGACCTGCGGATCGACACGTACCGCTCGACGGGGGCAGGGGGACAGCACGTGAACAAAACGGATTCGGCAGTGCGGATCACGCATCTGCCGACGGGGATCGTCGTCCAGTGCCAGAACGAACGCTCCCAGCATAAAAACCGGTCCATGGCCATGAAATATCTGAAATCGCGTCTTTATGAACTCAAAATCAAGGAACGGCATGAAAAGCAGGACGCGGTCAACAAAAACAAGAAGGAGATCGCCTGGGGAAGCCAGATCCGGTCGTATGTCCTCCATCCGTATCGGATGGTCAAGGACCATCGGACCAATCTGGAGGTGGGCAACGTGAATCGCGTGCTGGACGGAGATATAGACGATTTTATCGAGGCCTATCTGCTGGGATAAAAAGGGCGACAAGGCCGTTGAAGTGTGCTATGGACGGGCACGAGCGGTTGATGACCCGGGATTTGACCTGGGGGCGAAGCGTTTGCCGAAGGGGGAGTGGTTCATGATGACGTTGGTCCGAAGGGGTGTGATTTCGTCTCTGGGTTTGTTCATTGCCATGCAGTTGATGCTGGCGACCCCTTCGGTCGCCGCCGAAGGCAATACTCCGTCACCGGCCAGCCGCCCGCCGGAAACCAGTGAAAAGGCCACCGTGATATCGGAAAACGTACTGCCGTCCCCCGACGCGAAGGCAACCGGACACCCCGCCCGGGCGCACCGTCTCAAAGGCAGCGCCCCGGCACCGGCGAACAGCGATGACCCGAACGATCCGCAAAAGATCGAAGACGAAGAACGCGATATCATGGAAGAGGCCCTCGCGCTCCTGGAGGAGTCGGACGCCCACTGGCAGAAAGGGGACCTCGAAAATGCCCAGAACCTGCTGGACGAGGCCTACGCCCTGATCATCGAAACCGATGGCGATACGGACATCTCCCGCCAGAAAGACGACCTTCGCCTCCTGATCGCCAAGCGCATTCTCGCGGTTTACAGCGCCAAGCAAACCGTCACCGCCGGGAAGCGCAGCGAAATCCCCCTGCGCATCAACGAAGACGTTGAAAAGGAGATCCGTCTGTTTCAAAGCGTCGAGCGGGATTTTTTCGTCTCCTCCTATCAGCGATCCTTCAAGTACCGTCCGATTATCGTGAGGGAGCTCAAGAAGGCGGGGATTCCCGAGGAGCTCTCCTGGCTGCCGCTCGTAGAGAGCGGCTTCAAGGTGTCCGCTCTCTCGCGGGCGCGGGCCCTGGGGCTGTGGCAGTTTATCCCATCGACCGGTTACAAATACGAACTCAACCGCGATGAATGGATCGACGAGCGCATGGACATCGAGAAATCCACGCGCGCGGCCATCAGCTATCTCAAGGATCTCCACGGCATGTTCGGCGATTGGCTGACCGTCCTGGCCGCCTACAACTGCGGCGAGGGACGTGTGCTGCGCGTCATTTCCCGTCAACATGTGAATTATTTCGACCGGTTCTGGGATCTTTACCATCAGTTGCCCTACGAGACGGCCCGTTACGTTCCCCGCTTTCTGGCCACGCTCGCCATCATCAAGGACCCCCAAAAGTACGGAATGGACCTGGGATCCCCCACCCCGCGCGAAGATCTCGGCACCTACGAGCTTGTCAAAACGAACCGCTCAATGCGTCTGAGCGACATCGCCGCGCGCATCGAACAACCGGAGGAACTTCTCGTCTGTCTGAACGCGGAACTGCGCCACCGGGCGACGCCGCCGCGCGAATACGCCCTGAGGGTGCCCCTGGAAATGGCGGAAAAGTTCGTCAACATCGAAGGGGAGATTCCAGCATGGGAGGAGCCCAAGCCGACGGTGGTCGTCAAGAAAACCGTCACCCTCCGGCATCGCGTCAAGCGGGGGGAGACGGTGGCCAGTCTGGCCCGGAAGTATCGGATCTCCGCCAGCGCCATCCGCTCCTTCAACCGTCTCTCGTCGAAGAAGCGATTGCAGGCCGGACGCATCGTTCAGATTCCAATTCCCAGCTACCGCTACGAAAAGATCCAGGCGGCTTCAAGAGACAAGGGCGATGAGGGGTCCGCAGGCACGGGTACGGGCAAGACCCTGACGCACCGGATCCGCCGCGGGGAAACCCTTTCTTCCGTTTCCAAGCGCTATGGCGTATCCGTCTCCGATCTCAAACGCATGAACCGCCTGCGCTCTAACACGGTCATGCCCGGACAGGTCCTCCGGATCGCCGGGAGAACCGTCGCGGAGGAAGGGGGGGGTGAGCCCGGAAAAAGGCGCACCGTTAATGCGAACGCCGTACGGGAAAATAAATCATCCGGCCGGAATGTCCGACAGGCCACGAAGACCTATATCGTCAAAAAAGGCGACACGCTGACGAAAATCGCCCAGAAGAACCGGACCTCCCTCAAGGCCCTGAAGGAAATGAACGGGCTCGGCGAGCGTGGCCGCATCCACCCGGGGCAGTCCATCGTGCTGGAATAGGCACGCTGACCGTCACTGAATCTCATACCCCTTGAGCGCATAAAAGATCCGCTGCTCCAGGGCCTTCATTTCGCCGGCTTTCGTCGAGGACACCCCTTCGTGATCGAACCCCAGCAGGTGAAGCAGCCCGTGGATCAGGAGAAAATCCAGCTCGTCCGTGAAATTGATTTTTGCCCGCCTCGCATCCGACGCGGCCGTTTCGACCGATACGACGATGTCCCCGAGCAGGTGGGAGTTGAGCGCGCCGTTCTCCCCTTCCCGCAGGGCGAACGAAATGACATTGGTCGGCCGATCGCGGCCCAGATAATCGCGGTTGATGGTCCGAATGCCGGCGTCGTCCACGAGGAGCACGCTGACCTCCTGATCGGCGCAGCCGAGCTGGGTCATCATTTCCGTCAGGATCCTCCGGATTCTGACCCGATTGACGCGACGTACGGTCTGTCTGTTTTCGATCAGGACCGGCACAATCGGCCCTCCCCATTCCCCGTCATGACCCTCACCGGGATTTCGCTCGCCTCACGTCAACGTCCGTTGGAGCGGGGATCCGTTCCATTCGCCCGCTGGTAGGCCCGGATGACCTCCTGAACCAGCGGGTGCCGCACCACATCCAGCTCTGAAAAATGGACGACGCGGATCCCCTGCACGCGGTTAAGCAGCGTCTCGGCCTCGACGAGTCCGGATTTGATCTCCTGCGGGAGATCGATCTGCGTGATGTCGCCGGTAATCACCGCCTTGGAACCCAGTCCGAGACGGGTCAGGAACATCTTCATCTGCTCCGACGTCGTGTTCTGGGCCTCATCAAGGATGACAAAGGCGTCGTTGAGGGTTCGACCCCGCATGAACGCCAGGGGCGCGACCTCGATGGTCCCCTTGTGGATCAACGCCGAGGCGCGGTCGAAATCCATCATGTCGAAAAGGGCATCGTACAGCGGACGGAGATAGGGGTTCACCTTCTCCGCCAGATCGCCGGGCAGGAAGCCCAGTTTTTCGCCCGCCTCCACGGCGGGACGGGTCAGCACGATGCGATGGACCTTCTTGTCCTGCAGCGCGGCCACGGCCACGGCCATGGCCAGATACGTTTTTCCGGTACCGGCCGGTCCGATGGCGAAGACCATGTCGCAGGCGCGAATCGCGTCGATATAGCGTTTCTGGGCGATGCTTTTGGGCGTGATGGCACGCTTCTTCGAGGAGATGAAAACGGTATCGAGAAAGATCTTTTCCAGGTCCGTCAGGCGGTTTTCCGACAGGATGCGATGGGCGTGCAGGATGTCCTGGGGATAGATCGGATACCCCTTGCGGGCGAGGGCGTAGAGCTGGAGCAGGAGGGATCGAACCAGTTCGACGTCCGGGGCGCTGCCGTCGATGGAAAGCTGATTCCCCCGCAGGGACACCTTGACGGGCGTCAGGCGCTCGACCTGGCGGACGTGGCCATCCTGTTCGCCCAGCAGGATCTTCAGGGTTGCGTTGTCGTCGAAGGTGAGTTTTTCGGTCACGGATTGCATGAAAAAGGACTCCGAATGGATTCAGCCGGGATTCAGGCCCAGATGGGCAAAGACCTGGGCATTGCCGATCATGTTGCTGATGAGGCAGTTTTCGTTGGGCTGGTGGGCGGTCTCGTTCTGCCGTGACCAGACGGCCACGGGATATCCCTCCTGCCTGAGCAGTGCGGCCACGGTTCCCGCGCCGATACCCACGGGCTTTGCCTGGAGGCCGTACACGCGACCGATGGCCTTCCGGAGGGCGGCGACAACCGGGGCATCGGCGGGTGTCGGTGGCGGTGCGGGAACGGACTGCACGGTCTCGATATCGATCCGTACCTGGTGAACCCGTTCGACATCGTCGGCGAGTGCTCGGATCACCTCGAAGACGCGCGAGAGGGGATATTCGGGCAGAACGCGGGCGTCCAGGTAAAAAACGTCATCGCCCGGGATCGTATTGACGTTTGGAACGTTGGCATCCCGGCGGGTGGGTTCGAAGGTGCTTTCCCGGGGCTCGTACAGGGGGTCCCGCGAGGGAAAGAACTGATAGAGCTCCCGAAGCCTGACGACGAGGTGGGCCGCGGCGGCGAAGGCATTTCGCCCGAGATCGGGACGGCTCCCGTGGCACTGACGTCCCGTCGTCCTGAAGCGGAGCCAATAGAGGCTTTTCTCCGCGATTTCGATGGCGGTCCCCTGCGCATCGCCGAAATCCGGAACGACGATCAGGTCGTCTTTCCGGAATACGGGATCGGCCCGGTCGAGCAGGTGACGAACCCCGAAAAGGCTGGAGGTCTCTTCGTCCGAAACCAGGGCGAGCCCCAGGTTATATTCCGGCCGGACCGCCAGCTCGCAGAAGGCGCGCAGCGCATAGATGGAGGCCACAAGATCCTGCTGGTTGTCCTCCGTTCCCCGCCCGTAAATGCGGCCATCCCGGACTTCGGCGCGATACGGGTCGCTCTGCCAGAGGGAGGGTTCTCCCGGTGGGACGACATCCATATGCGTGAGGATCCAGAGCGTCCTGCCCAGTTGGCGCCCGGGAAGACGGACGAGGATGTTCGGACGCAGGCCGGAAGACACACGGGGATCGGGCGCCGGGAGGGTTTCGATGCCGGTCAGTCCGAGTCGCTGCAGGGACTTCTGAAGATAGAGGGCCTTTTCATGTTCGCCATCCCCGCCGTTGTCCGGGGAGAGCGCCGGATAGGAGCACAGATCGATCTGCATCTGAACCATTTCGGCTTCGTAACGCTCGATTCGTTCCGCAAGGCGCTTGAATGTCTGGAGGTTCATGCTGTCATCGTTTTCGCCAGGCGAGGTAAACCTGAACCGAGGGGGAGATCATTCCGACCAGGCTGATCAGAATGATGAGGGAGGAGGAGAAAAAGGCCATGATAAATTCGAGGGGATTTTCGAGGTGGTACGTCCGGACCATGACGTAGATGCCGAAAAGAAGAAACAGGCTGGAAACCAGAAAAAGGGCGAACGGCCTCCACCAGTGGACAAGGGAAAATGCACTCATGAAATGGATATCCATCACGATCCGTCAACGTCTGCGGAGCGGAGTGTAACGGTTATCGCCGTCAGAATCAAGAAGTTTCAACCGGCGGGGATCCGGGCCTTCAGCTTGAGTTCCCGGTATGCCGGCTCGGGAAGGGTATGTCCTCCACAGGGAAGCAGCGTATTATTATGAAAGAGTGGCTCGCCCGCGAGATCGTAAGGGGAGGCCTCCAGGGCTTCAGGCCAAAGCGCGGTTCCCGGAATAGGGGAATATTCGGCCAGAACGGGCCGGGCCCCCAGGGACCGGACGAAGCGAAGGCTTCCGTCGATCTCTCCGGGCGCCTGGCCCGGCAGCCCGCAGAGGAGGTACACCCCGATATCGGATGCCTCATAGCCCGCTTCGCAAAGATACCGGACGGCCGCGATGAGGTGATCGTTGTTGACTTTTCCTCCGGTCGCCGCCTGTCGTTCGGAGTCGACTGTTTCAAACCCGAATCTGAGCGTCCGGACGCCGGCCCGGAACAGCATCCGCGCCAGGACTGGGGTGATGTGCCTGAGGTGGAGTCCGTTCGGACAGTGGAATGACAGCATTGCGTCGCGACGGACGATGGCCTCGAGCAGAGGCAGGGCGAGGGAAGGGGGGTCGACGAGAAAGGCGTCGTCGTAAATGGAAAAATGTCGAACCCCGAAGCGGTCGTGCCAGTCGAAGATCTCCTCGGCGACTCGCAGCGGATGGCGTCTCTGAAATTTCGGGTGCAGGCGATTCGAGGCGCAGTAGGAGCAGTGAAAGGGACAGCCTCTCGAGGTGAGCAGGGGGAGCTGGTCCGGACGACCCAGGAGATCGTATGCCGGACGGGGATAACTGTCCAGGTCGTCGAAATCGGGGAGGACGCGGGGGCGATCGTCGAAATAGGTTCCCACGATCTCCGCAAAATGCCTCTCGCCCGGACCCTCAAAAATCCCATCGGCCCCGGATTGCCGGGCATGGTCGGGACAGAACGTGACGTAGTTGCCTCCCAGGAGGATCGGAACGCCCGGAAACGACTCACGGATAATCCTGATAGCCGCGAATGCGCCGGGATACCAGTAGGTCATCATGCAGGTGACCAGAACCATGTCCGGAGGGGAAATCGCGTGGAGTCTTTGGCGGAAAAGGCCGGTCGGGATGCCGTAGCGATAATACCGTCTCGGGAAGGCGCAAAGTGACGATGGCTTATCGATGGCCTCCTTGTGAAAATGTCCCGTTCCGTGATCCGTACGTTTCGACTTCTGGTATGCCTGATCCTCGAAATCGTAATCGATTAGACAGTCCAGATAACTGACCGCATAACCGTTTGTACGAAAGAGAGCGGCGAGAGAAAGCAGACCCAGGGGCTTCATCCAGAAGTCGAAGGCGGCAAAGTCGTAAATCCAGGGCGTGACAAACAGGATGTGTTGCGGACGTTCCATGTATGGACCGTATCATAGACGATCGGCGGGAGCAAACGAAAACCGACTGTCTCGAATTGTCCAAATATGATACATATAGTTAAGTTGATCTGTACATATATTTATAATTAAATAAGAATATGTAATATGATAATCAATTGATTTACACCTTGACATGGACGAATTCTTGTAACAAGATCTCAGGCGGGAGGAAACACCTTGAGCGACAGGGCGTCGGGTGGAAGCGGTCAGATGCGATCCGATGGAACGGTCACGGAGAATTTGCTTAGCAGCCTCGATCTTATCAGAATAACTGGGATGTCCAGGGCTACATTGAATAATTACATAAAACTTGGACTGTTGCCAAAACCAATCGTCGCCAGGCCTCACGATCCGGTCATCCGCGCCCGCCGGATCGGTTACTTTCCCCCGGAGGTCCTTTCGACCCTGGAGCAGGTTCAATCCCTGAAAGCAACCGGCAAGCCCATCCAGGAAATCCCGGCGGTGCTTGGCCTGGGCGGTTCCTCCATTAAGCGCATCTCGTCCCGACCCGTTAAGCGAACGTACCGGCCGCCTGAAGACCATTCGACCACCCGCGCCCTTCAGACGGCGCTCTTCCCCGACCTGACCTGGACGTCAGAACCCTCTGACGGAAACGGTCGTAGATCCAAGGCCTTCCAAGACAACGTCGAACCTGCAATACCCCCGGCCCTCCAATGGACATCCTTCATCATCCTGTCCGCGCGCATCCAGGATTTTTCCGTGCTGCGCGCTGGACTGCCGCCGGAGGAGTTCTTTGAATTGATGCGACGGTTCCGGACCGACGTCGATAGCTTGGCCCAATGCTCACGGATGACGTACATCGCCTATTCCCAGGACGGACTGCTCTGTTATGCGATCCCGGGCGACGGGGATCGCCGCTATCTCCTCGACGCGCTCCGTTTTTCGTTGGACCTGCGACGTATTGCCCGGAATTTGGATGAGGCGTGGTCGCGTCGAAAAGGATGGGGGAGCCGCCTCTTCGTGAACATCGGCCTGGTCGACGGCGATGATTGGGTGGCACGCGATCTGGCGGGTTCCGGCCAGGAGCCCTTCGTCTCCGGGTCCGCAGTGGACCAGGCGCGGCGCCTGTGCGACTTTGCGCGCTCAGGAGCCATCTGGACGACGAAAACCCTCCTGAGCCGCATCAGGCCCGCCGACCGGGAGGGCCTGCGGTACGGCATCCGGTCGCAGGGCCTTTCGGGAGAGGTCTGGACGGAGCGGGTGTATGCCCGCATCCTCGATCTGTTTTCACTTGGCGATGCAAATATCGAACGATATCTCGAAATTGCATCACTACCCCTCACGGAAATCATCGGGGTAGGTACACCTCAGCGCGAAGATCCCGACATTCGCCCAACGCGGATAAAAGACTTGCCGTCGGCGACGATTATTGGTAGTAAGGCAGGCGAATGACGGGATACAATCATGAGGGCAGTCGTCCAGCGCATCGATCGCGCCCGAGTTGAAGTCGGCGGCGCAACCCTATCCGAAACCGGCCGGGGTGTCCTGGTCTTCCTCGGAATTGAAAAGGGGGACGAGGAGCGAGATGCGGAGTATCTCTTCAAGAAAATTCTCCACCTGCGCCTCTTCGACGACGCCGAAGGCAAGATGAATCTCTCCCTGGAGGACATCCGGGGCGAGATGATGGTCATTTCCCAGTTCACCCTGCTGGCCGACTGCCGCAAGGGGAGGCGTCCTTCATTCATCGCGGCCGAGGATCCCGCGGCGGCCCGCCCCCTGTATGAGCATTTCATCCGGATCGGGAGGGACCGGCTCGGACGGATCGGATCCGGAAAATTTCAGGCCATGATGAGGATCGATTCCGTCAACGACGGTCCGGTCACGCTCCTGTTGGACAGCCGGGGCTTTGGAGAGATTAGCGAACCATGGCGCAGACGGACATGACGCCCAGATCAGACATCAGAATCGACAAGGACGGGGTGTGGTTTTACCGCGGGCAGGAGATGTTTCGTCGAGAAATCGTCAATCTTTTCTACGCGCATCTCATACAGGACGACCGGGGGGAATATCTGATCGATCTGGGCGAGGACAGGTGCACCGTGGACGTCGAGGACGCCCCCTTCGTCGTCCGCTCGGTCCATGCCGGGTCGGCCGAGAACGGAAACCCGCCGGCCTGCCTATTGCTCTCCCTGTCGGACGACACCCTGGAACCGCTGGATCCCGGAACGCTTCGCATCGGCAAGGACAACGTCCTGTACTGTCGCGTAAAACGCGGAACCTTCGAAACCCGCTTCTCCCGTGCCGCCTATTATCAGCTCGCGGAACGGATTGTCTACGATGGCGAATCCGACCGTTATGAGCTGCACATCGATCACCAACGATACATCCTTCAAACACCCGGGGAAAAGGAGAACTGATCCATGCTGGACGATCCCATCCGCGAGGCCCTGACGTTCGACGATCTTCTGATGGTCCCCGCGGAATCCGCCATCCTTCCGGGGGATGTTGATAGCGCGACCTGGCTCACCCCGCGAATCGCCCTCAATATCCCCATCATCAGCGCCGCCATGGATACCGTTACGGAGGCCACGACCGCCATCTGCATGGCCCAGGAGGGTGGTCTCGGCATCATCCACCGCAACATGAGCATCGAACGCCAGGCCATCGAGGTCGACAAGGTCAAGAAGTCCGAAAGCGGCATGATCGTCGACCCGATCACCATCGACCCCGGGCAACGCGTCCACCATGCCCTGGAGCTCATGAACAAGTACCGGATTTCCGGTGTGCCCGTGGTGAAGGACGGACGGCTCGTCGGCATCCTGACCAACCGCGACCTCCGCTTTGAAACGGATCTGGACCAGCCCGTTTCCGACGTCATGACGAAGGAAAACCTGGTGACGGTCTCCTCCAGCATTTCTCTGGACGAATCCAAGAAGCTCCTCCATAAGCACCGGATCGAAAAGCTCCTGGTCGTCGACGATCAGTACCGTTTGAAGGGGCTGATCACGATCAAGGACATCGAAAAAATCAAGAAATATCCCCAGGCCTGCAAGGATTCCCTGGGACGTCTCCGCGTGGGGGCGGCCGTAGGGATCCTCGACCGCGAAGCTCGCGTCGATGCGCTCCTCGCGGCGGGCGCCGACGTCATCGTGATCGACACCTCCCACGGACACTCCCGCGGGGTCATCGAGGCGGTTCGCGCCACGAAGGCGAACTTCCCCGCCTGCGAGCTGATCGCCGGAAATGTCGCGACCGCGGAAGGCGCGGAGAGCCTGATCCAGGCGGGGGTGGATGCCGTCAAGGTCGGCGTGGGCCCGGGCTCCATCTGCACGACCCGCGTAATCGCCGGCGTAGGCGTTCCCCAGATGACCGCGATTCGCGATGCCTACCGCGCGGCGTCAAAACACGGCATCCCCGTGATCGCCGACGGCGGCATCAAATATTCGGGCGACGTCGTCAAGGCCCTGGCCGCCGGCGCCCATGCCGTGATGATCGGCAGTCTCTTTGCCGGGACGGAGGAAAGTCCCGGGGAAACCATTCTGTTCCAGGGCAGGAGCTACAAGGTCTACCGCGGGATGGGCTCCCTCGAGGCCATGAAAATGGGAAGCCGGGACCGGTACTATCAGGACGACATGGAAGGGGCCCTGAAGATGGTGCCGGAAGGCATCGAAGGCCGCGTTCCCTTCCGGGGCTCCCTGTCGGCCAGCATCCATCAGCTCATCGGCGGCATCAAGGCCGGGATGGGCTACGTCGGCTGCCAAACCCTCCCGGACCTCCACACCAAGGCGCGCTTCGTCAAGATCACCTCCGCGGGTCTGAGGGAGAGCCATGTCCACGACGTCATCATCACCAAGGAGGCCCCCAATTACTGGCTGGATTGACGACCCGCGGCCCTTGAAGTTCCGGACGGCCCGGGGGAAGGCAGAAGGTCCCGCGCGCCATGAGTGATGCCGCCCGCTTCACCCACCTTCACCTGCACACGCAGTACAGTCTGCTCGACGGAACCATCCGCCTGAACGATCTGTTCCGCAAGGCCCATGACTTCGGAATGACGGCCATCGCGATGACGGATCACGGCAATATCTACGGCGCCGTCGATTTCTACCAGCACGCCGTCAAGGCCGGCATCAAACCCATCCTCGGATGCGAGCTTTACGTCGCCCCCCAGAGCCGCTTCACCAAGGGAGGGCAGGGGATCGGCGAGTCCTCCCATCACCTGGTCGTCCTCGTCGAAGACGCGGAGGGCTACGACAACCTGAAAAAACTGACAACCGCCGCCTTTCTCGAGGGCTTCTATTACCGGCCGCGGGTCGACAAGGAGCTTCTGGCGCTTCATCACAAGGGCCTGATCGGGATGAGCGCCTGTCTGCACGGAGAGATCGCCGAAAGAATCCTCCGCGGCGATGAGGCCGGCGCCGCGAAGGCAGCCGAGGAGTACCGGCAGATCTTCGGCGCAGGGAATTTTTATCTGGAGATCATGCAGAACGGACTTCCCGAGCAAACGCAGGCCAATGAAGGCCTGAGGGCGCTCGGCCGCCGCCTCGACCTGCCCCTCGTCGCCACGAACGACTGCCATTATCTGGAAAGGAAAGACGCGGAGGCGCATGAGGTCCTGCTCTGCATCCAGACGGGCAAGACGCTCGGGGATGCCGACCGGATGCGCTTCGCGACCGATGCCTTCTATTTCCGCTCCCCGGACGAGATGTGCGCGCTTTTCGCCGAGTGCCCCGAAGCGATCGCCAACACCGCCGCCATCGCCGAGAGGTGCCGCTATCAGTTCGACTTCGGCAAGTTCTACCTCCCCCACTTCTCCCTCGAAGCGGACGAAACGCTGGACGAGCGTCTGGAGCGCAGCGCCCACGAGGGACTGGAGGCGCTGCTGCCCGACATCGTTCCCGCGGAAGACCACGCGCTGCGCGATCGTTACCACCAGCGGCTGCGCGACGAACTGGCCATGATCCGGACCATGGGGTTTGCCGGCTACTTCCTGATCGTCGCGGACTTCGTCAATCATGCGAAGAAAAACAACATCCCCGTCGGTCCCGGACGCGGCTCCGCGGCGGGGAGTCTCGTGGCTTACGCCATCGGAATCACCAGCATCGACCCGATCCGCTACCGCCTGTTTTTCGAGCGATTCCTCAATCCGGACCGGATCAGCATGCCGGACATCGATATCGACTTCTGTCAGGAGGGCCGCGACGACATCATCCGCTACGTCACCGAGAAATACGGCGCCGATCACGTCGCCCAGATCATCACCTTCGGAAAGATGCAGGCCAAGGCCGTCGTTCGCGACGTCGGCCGCGCCCTCAGCATCCCCTACGGCGAGGTCGACCGGATCGCGAAGCTGATTCCGAACATCCTCAACATCTCCCTCGACGAGGCGATCCAGATGGAGCCGCGCCTCCAGGAGGCGCAAAAAAAGGATGAGCGCATCCGCAAGCTCCTGGAGCTGTCCCTCGCCCTGGAGGGGCTCAACCGGCACGCCTCGACCCACGCCGCCGGGGTCGTCATTTCCGACGTGCCCCTGGTCGAGCGCGTCCCCCTCTGCCGGAGCCCCAAGGAGGACGTGGTCACCCAGTTTTCCATGAACGATCTCCAGGAAGTGGGACTGACGAAATTCGATTTTCTGGGCCTCAAGACGCTGACCGTCATCAAGAATACGCTGACATTCATCCGGGAGGGCAGGGGGGTCGAGCTGCTCATGAAAGACCTGCCCCTGAATGACGAGCAGACCTACCGGCTCCTCATGCGCGGGGAGACGGACGGGGTTTTCCAGCTGGAGAGCTCCGGGATGAAGGACATCCTCGTCAACATGAAGCCGGACTGCATCGAGGACGTCATCGCCCTGATCGCCCTGTACCGTCCCGGGCCGATGGGGATGGTGCCGGAATTCATCTCCCGGAAGCAGGGGAAGACGAGGATATCCTACGAGGTCCAGGACCTGGAGGACATCCTGCGCGAGACCTACGGCGTCATTCTCTACCAGGAGCAGGTCATGCAGATCGCCAGCGTGATCGGCGGCTACACCATGGCACAGGCCGACACCCTCCGCAAGGTGATGAGCAAGAAGAAAGTCGCGGCCATGGAGAAGGAGAAGCCGCGTTTCCTTTCCGGGGCGAAGCAGAAGCAAATCCCGGAGCAGAAGGCGATCCGGATCTGGGAGCAGATGGAGAGCTTCGCCGAATACGGCTTCAACAAGTCCCACAGCACCGCCTATGCCATGATCTCCTACCAGACGGCCTACCTGAAGGCCCACTATCCGGTGGAATACATGGCGGCGCTGCTGACGAGCGAAAAGGACAACCGCGACAAGATCATCAAATACATCGGGGTTTGCCGTGAGATGGGCATCCAGGTTTTACCCCCCGACATCAATGCCTCCGGACGGGACTTCAGCGTTTCCGGGGCGCACATCCGTTTCGGTCTGGCCGGGGTCAAGCATGTCGGGCTGGGGGCGATCGAGACGATCGTCCAGGCACGGGACGCGGGGGGGAAATTCCGCTCCCTGTTCGATTTCTGCTCGCGGGTCGACCTCCGGAAGGTCAACCGCCGGGTCATTGAAAGCCTCATCAAGTGCGGGGCCTTCGACGCGATGGGATGCAAACGCCGCCCGCTCATGATGTCCCTGGACGAACTGACGGAGCGCATCCACGTTCGTCAGCGCGAGGCCGAAAGCCGTCAGGCAAACATGTTTGCGGACACGGCCGACGCCCGGGACACGTCCGCGGATTCCCGGTACGATGCGATTCCCGATCTGCCCGAGTGGGAACATAAGGATCGCCTCGCCTACGAGAAGGACACGCTCGGCTTCTACATCACGGGCCACCCGCTGTCCAAGTACACAGAACGACTCGCCATGCTGGCCGACACGGACTCCTCATCGCTGGCCGAAAGGCGTGACAAGGAGACGGTGGCCATGGGGGGCGTCGTCAACGCCCGGCGCGAGGTCAAGACCCGGCGCAAGGACACGATGGCCTATGTGACGCTCGAGGACCTGAAGGGGTCCTTTGAGTGCATTTTCTTCTCCGAGACCTATCGGAAGGGGTACGACCTGCTGCACGGGGATGATCCGCTCCTGGTCCGCGGCACGATCGATGTCGGCGAAGAGAGCGTCCGAGTCGTGGCGACGGACATCGAGCGCCTGGAGGAGGCGATGGACCGGCCCTTTTCCTCCGTCCATTTTCATCTGGCCGCCCGAAACGCGACCGTCGAGACGCTTCAGTCCCTGCGCGACCTCCTCATGAGGGACCCTCCGGGCAAGTGTGATGGATTTATCCATATTCATGACAACGGGGCGGAAACGGTCGTCTCGCTTGGAGACGAAACGCGCGTGACCGCCTCGACGAGGCTTCAGGACGCCGCAGATAGGCTGATCGGTCAGCACGGGGCGACGGTCTTCCAATGAACGGCCGGTCGGAGAGGGAAGGGCGACGATCCGTTCCCGATGCCCCGGACCGGCGCTGCGAACCCCGGACGTACCGCAACCGCATCGTACCGGAAGGGGACCTTCCCGCCTTTGCCGTCTGCGTCCGGGAAACGGACCTGTTCCTCCGCGCGGACCGGGACCTGTCGCGCGAGGCGCTCGAGGCCGTTCATGCCTGCCGCGCCCAGATCGAGGTCTATGCCCGACTCCACCCGGACTTTCTCCATTCAAGAATCCCCCTTCCCGAAGATCCGATCGCGCCGGACATCGTCAGGCGGATGCTCTTGGCGGCACGCCAGACGGAGGTGGGCCCGATGGCTGCCGTGGCCGGGGCGATCGCGGAATACGTCGGCCGCCGCCTCGGCACCCTCGCGGGTATTTCTAATGTAATGGTTGAGAATGGAGGCGATATCTACCTGGATTGCAAAAGGGATCTTCAGGTGGAAATCCTGGCGGGACAATCCCCCCTGAGCGGAAAGATCGCCCTGGTCATCCGGTCCGACCGCATGCCCCTGGGCGTCTGCACCTCTTCGGGGACCGTCGGGCATTCGTTCAGTTACGGACGCGCCGATGCCGTCTGCGTCCTGTCCGGATCGGCCGCGCTCGCCGACGCCGCGGCCACGCGCATCGGGAACCTGGTCCAGTCATCCCGGGACATCGAGAAGGGGTTGAAGGTGGCGGAGGGGATCCCCGGCCTCCGGGGGGTGGTCGTCATCTGCGGCGAGAGCCTGGGTCTGGCGGGCGACGTCGAGCTGTCCTGAGGATAAAGTATACATAATGTATCTTATAAGACATTGCATCCGGGACTAGAGGCCTTCCTCGTCGAGCTGCCGGATCAGCCTGGCCTGCCGGTCCGTCAGTTTCTTCGGAACCTCGACGGAGATCTTCACGTACTGATCCCCCTTTGCGGCCCCCTTGAGTCCCGGGGCGCCGTATCCCTTCATCCGGATCTTGGTCTGGTTCTGGGTTCCGGCCGGGATCTTGATGCGTTTTGTCCCCCCGTCCAGGGTCGGGACATCCAGGACCGTTCCCAGCGCGGCCTGAGAGAAGCGGACCGACTTCTCGATGTACAGGTCGTTGCCGTCCCGGGCGAAGATGGGGTGCGGCAGGATCTGGATGTTCATGTACAGATCGCCCGGCGGACCGCCGCCGGAACCTGGCCCCCCCTTGCCGGACAGGCGAAGCTTTTTCCCGTTCGCGATTCCCGGGGGAATCTTGAAGCTGATCTCCTCGGACCGGTCCTCCTTCTGGAGCGACAGCTTTTTCTCGGCCCCGAAGACCGATTCCTCCAGGGTAATGGAAAGGTTGTACTCCAGATCCTGTCCCGCCTGCGGAACGGGGCCTCCGTAGGGTGCGCCTCCACGGCCGAACAGGTCCGCAAAGGGGTCGCCGTCCGTCTGGCGGTACGTACGTCTCCGCCCGCCGCCCGTATAAATCCGCCCTCCCCCGCCCGCGTCGCCGAAGCTGAATCCGAAGCCGCGCAGGATGTCGTTCAGATCGAAATTCCGGAAGATGTCTTCCTGGCTGTAGCGCTGGCGAAACTGATCGGTCGAGCCGAACTGGTCGTACTGCTGGCGTTTTTCGGAATCGCTGAGGACGGCGTAGGCCTCGCTGACCTGCTTGAACTTCTCCTCGGCCGCCTTGTTGTTCGGATTGCGGTCCGGATGGTACTTCAGGGCAAGCTTGCGATAGGCCTTCTTGATCTCCTCCGGTCCGGCGGATTTCTCCAGGCCCAGAATCTTGTAGTAGTCTTCCGACACGGCAGAACCCCTTCCTCGTTCAGTCGGCGATCGTCCTCCGCGCTAAGATACCCATTGTCCGCGCCATGTCAAGCAATCCGGCCGGGGCTGTGCGCTCAGGCCGCCCGGCCGAGATCGAAGGCCCTGAGGTTCGCGTTGACGAGCTTGGCGGGAAAGGAGGCCTTGAGGACCTCGTCCCAAACGGACGCGTCGAGCGGCAGATAACGGCTCAACACGCCCAGGAGCACGATATTTTCGGTCCGCGGATTGCCGGCGCGGACGCCCATCTCCTGCGCCCGGACCATCTTCACGGAGGTCGGGGGCAGGGGCAGGAGCGCGAGGACATTCTCCGGATAACGCGCGTCGCCCAGATTGACGGCCGGCGGGTAGATTTCCGTGTCGTTGACGATCGCGATTCCCTCAACGCAAAGATAATCGAGATAGCGGAGCGCCTCCATCTTCTCGAAGGCGAGCAGGATCCCCACCTCGCCCTTCTTGGCGATGGGGGAATGGACGCTTGCCCCGTAGCGGACATGGCTTGTCACGCAGCCGCCCCGCTGTGCCATGCCGTGGACTTCGCTCTTTTTCACGTCGAGACCGGAGCGCATCATGACCTCGCAGAGGATGTCGCTCGCGCGCAGGATACCCTGCCCTCCCACACCCGCCATCAGAATGCTCCGGACCGGTGTATCGCCCTTCGTACCACCCTTTGGTCTGCCCATCCCTTTACTCCTCCCCGGCGACGATCGCGCCGGCCTTGCATAGCTGCTGGCACACGGTGCACCCGTTGCAGAGTTGCGGGTCAATGACTGCGTTCCCTTCCTGCTTTTTGGCATTTCTCACGATCCGGTCCGGGGCCTGGTCCGAGAATTTGCGCCAGGAGATCGGCGGGCATCCCAACCCGAGACAGCTCCGGCAGCCGATGCACTTGCCCGGGTCGACGCGGAGCGGCTTTTGCGGCGGTCCCGCGGCGCGGCGGAAAAGCACGCAGGCCCGGCGGGAGATGACCAGGGACGGTCCGCTCCGGTCGAGCTCCTCCCGGATGACCGCGCGGGTTTGCCGGATGTCGTACGGATCGATGACGCGGACCTGATCGATCCCCAGGGCCTCGGCCAGACGTTCAAAATCGAGGGTCTTGGCCGGCTGGCCCTGCAGGGTGAATCCGGTGGCGGGATGCTCCTGCATCCCGGTCATGGCGGTGGTCCGGTTGTCGCAGATGATGAAGACGCAGTCGCTGCGGTTATAGGCCGCATTGAGCAGCGGCGTGATGCCCGAATGGATGAAGGTGGAATCCCCGATGACGCCGACCACCTTCCCCTTCCCCTTTTCGCCCAGGGCCTTGCTCATGCCGTGCGCCATGCCGATGCTGGCGCCCATGCAGATGCAGGCATGCAGGCCCTCCAGGGGTTTCATGAAGGACAGGGTATAGCAGCCGATGTCGCCGGCCGCGAAGACCTTCAGCTTCCCGAGAACATAGAAGAGCCCCCGATGGGGGCATCCCGGGCAGAGGTTGGGCGGCCGCGGGGGCACGGCGGGCGGAACGTACGGGGACTCCTCCCGGGGCGCCGTCCGCAGCGCGCGTTCGATGACTCCCGGGTCGAATTCGTTCGTATAGGGCAAGGCGTCCTTCCCGGTGACGGGGATGCCCAGGGCGCGGATCTGCTCCTCGAGGAAGGGATCCAGCTCCTCGATCACGACCAGGCGGTCGACCCGGGACGCGAAGTCCCGGATCGTCTTTTCAGGCAGCGGATGGACCATGCCGAGCTTGAGATAGGAATAATCGGGAAAGACATCCTTGGCGTAATGATACGGGATGCCGGCGGTGATCACGCCGACGTCGGTCCGGTTGATCTCGACCCGGTTTTCTTCAAAGGTCTCGGCGAAGGCCTTCAGGGCCTGCATGCGCTTTTCCACCTCGATGCGGCGCAGACGCGCCATGGCCGGAACCATCACGTATTTGGGGGCATTGAAGCGGACCTGAGTCGTGTCCTCCACCGGGACGGGATCGGCGATCTCCACGATGGACTTGGAATGGGAGACGCGGGTCGTGGTGCGGAGGAAGACCGGCGTGTCGAACTGGGCGCTCAGGGCGAAGGCGATCTTGATGAAGGCGTACGCCTCGGCGCTGTCGGCGGGTTCGAGCATGGGAATCTTGGCGAACTTGGCGTAATTGCGGTTGTCCTGCTCGTTCTGGGAACTGTGGAGGGAGGGGTCGTCGGCCGTGATGATGACGAGTGCGCCGTTGGTTCCCGTATAGCTCACGGTAAAGAGCGGATCGGCCGCGACGTTGACGCCGACATGCTTCATGACCGCCATGGCCTTCGTCCCGGCGAGCGCGGCGCCGATGGCGCACTCCAGGCCGACCTTCTCGTTCGGGCACCATTCGGCATAGACGCCGTCGTAGCGTGCGAACGACTCCATGATTTCCGTGCTGGGGGTGCCCGGATAGCCGCTCGCAAACCGGACGCCGCATTCGTATGCCCCCCGGGCGATGGCCTCGTTGCCGGACATCAATGTTCTGTTCTTCATGTCAAAACCTCAATTCAGTAGGGCGATCTTCCGTTTGAGAAGCCGCGCCAGGGCCGGATCGTCGACCTTCTCCAGGGCCTTGCGGTAGTGCGTGAGCGCCTGGCGGGGATCGTTCCGGGCCTCGAAGACGCGGGCCAGATTCTGATGCGTCATCCCCGAAAATCCGTCCCCGGCCTTTGAGCTCAAGGCGCGCTCGAACGATTTGCGGGCCTGCGGCAGGTTTCCCTTGGCCTCGTAGGCGCAGCCCAGACCGTTCCAGGCCAGGGCGACGAGCGGGGAGTCCGCGGGCGCCTGTTTGATGAAGGCGTCGTAATGATCGATGGCGCGATCGAACCGGCCCTGATCGTACGCGTCGCCCGCGAGGCGATAGCGGGCGAGCATCGCGCTCGAACTGCGGGGGTACTGCTCGATGATCTTCGCGTACGTCGCCAGGGCCTTATCCCGGTTGGACGGGGTGGAGCGCGCGGCCCGCATCGTCTCGTCCTCCGCCTTGAGGTAAAGGGCCGCCGCGGCACGGCCGTTGCTCCATTCGTAAAGGACCCAGCCGCAGCCCAGGAGGAGAACCACGCCGATCGCGACGGCGGCCTGGACGATCCGCGTCCGGTGGCGCTGCAGCATCAACAGGACCTGCGCGAACTGGCTCTGCAGCATATCCGGCTCTTTCAATTCTTTTTTGTTGACTTTCGTGGCCATGGTCTTCCCTCTCTATAGGATCCCGAACGGGATAGGATTCAGCGAACGGCCTGCAGGCGCTCCACGAGGGCCGCCGGCAGGCGGACCACCCGACCCCCGGGGTCCGTGCAGGCGTGCACGGTGTAGCCCACCACCCGTCGTTCGATCAGGGCCTCATCCCGGATCTCGTAGGTGAATTTCAGGCTGGCCCGTTTGACGTAATCGATCGTCGTGAGGACCGCCAGGACCTGATCCAGCCGGGACGGCATCAGATAGTGGCAATAGACGCGCGTGACGGGCAGCATGAATCCGAGCGGGGCGATGTCGGCATGGGCGATGCCCCGGGCGCGCATGAGTTCCGTCCGTCCGATCTCGAACCATTTGATGTAGTTGGCGTGATAGACGATCCCCATGGCATCCGTGTCCGCGTAGATCACGCGTATGTCAACCCGATGCCCGGTCAATGAATCCCCTCCAGTCCCGGATGAACGCGTTCATGAGGAGGTATCCGGGGGAAACCATCAGTCCGTTCTTCCGCGCGGCCGTCTCGCCGTAGGCGCTTCCCCTCTGCCGGTTCTCCCCGTCCAGGGAGGACAGGACGGCGAAGGGGGTGGGATCGGCCGCATGGGTGCGGATGCGAATCGGCGTGGGATGATCGCTCAGAACAAGCAGGCGAAACGGCCCGCCCCGTTCGAGCCCGGCCAGGACAGGCCCCACGATTTTCTCGTCGAAGTCCTCGATGGCCCGAATCTTTCCCGCCAGGTTGCCCTCGTGCCCCATTTCGTCAGGCGCCTCGACGTGAAGGAAGACGAAGTCATGCTCGCCCAGGATTTCAAGGGCCGTCCGCGCCTTGGCGCCGTAATCGGTATCGATATAGCCTGTTGCCCCCGGAACGCGAAAAACCTCGAGCCCGGCATAGACGCCCATGCCGTTCAGGAGGTCGACGGCGGAGATCATCCCGCCGGAGATCCGGTATTTTGCCGTCATTTTCTCGATCTTCGGCGCCCTGCCCTGCCCCCAGAGCCAGATCGCGTTCGCGGGCCGCAGTCCCTGCCGGCGCCTCCCGGCGTTGACGGGATGATCCCGGAGGACCCCCCGCGCGCGGTCCGCAATGTCGAGAATCTCCGCGGCCCCCTCGCCGGATGGAACATGGCGGTCGACGGGCTGTCCGACGATGTCGTGGGGCGGCGTCGTGCGCATCGCCACTTCGCCATTCCGCCGGACATAGAGGTGACGGTAACTGACGCCCGGGAAAAATTCGCGCTGACCATCACCCAGGGCCTCCCCGAGGTCGCGGATGATCCGTCCGGCCTCCTCCGACGGGATGTGACCGGCGGTGAAATCCTCCATGACGGGCGGGTTGTCGTCCGACAGGGTAACCAGGTTGCAGCGGAAGGCCACGTCGCGCGGTCCGAGGCCCACCCCCATGTTCGCCGCCTCGATGGCCCCTCGCCCGGTATAGCATTCGCGGGGATCGTAGCCGAGAACGGAGAGATTGGCGACGTCGCTTCCCGGGGTAAAGCCGTCCGGAATCGTATCGAGGAGCCCCAGGGTCCCTTCCGCGGCCACGCGATCCATGTTCGGCGTCCGCGCCGCCTCGAGCGGGGTCCGGCCGCTCAGTTCGTCGAGCGGCTCGTCGGCCATGCCGTCGCCAAGCAACACTGCATACTTCATGCGTATCAACCGTCCCGCCGGCCGGGGCCGTTCCTAAAGGCTCTCATCCTCGATACGGCAGAGCTGCGTCTTTCCCATGACGACGTCGAGGCGGTCGATCTCCCGGAGGGCCGCCTGGACGTCGGCCTCGCGCGCCTTGTAGGTCGTCATGACCACCGGCACGGCGCCATCGCGCTTCCGCCCCTTCTGAATGACCGCGGCGATGCTGATGTCCTTCTGTCCGAGAATCCCCGATATCTTCGAAAGGACGCCGGGACGATCCACCGCCGAGAAGCGGAAGTAGTAATTCGTTTTGAGTTCGGCCATCGGAAGGATCGCGATATCGGGCATCGACGCCTCGTGCAGCGCACGGCTCGGCACGCGGCAGGAGATGCCCTTCAGGATGTCCCGAGCGATATCCATCAGGTCGCTCACCACGGCGCTCGCGGTCGGCATCATGCCCGAACCCTGCCCGTAGAGAAAGACCGAATCCGCGGCGTCGCCGATGATGTGGAAGGCGTTGAAGTTGCTGTTGACGCTCGCGAGGAGATGGTTGAAGGGAATCATCGTGGGATGGATGCGCGCCTCGATGCCGCCTTCCCTCTCGACGGCGATGGCCAAAAGCTTGATCCGGTATCCCAATTCCCGGGCCAGATCGATGTCCTGCGGCGTGAGATGGGATATGCCCTCCCGATAGATGTCCTCCAGACGGACGCGGCGGCCATAGGCGAGCGAGAGGACAATCGCGAGTTTGTGCGCCGTGTCGATCCCTTCCACGTCATAGGTCGGGTCTGCTTCGGCGTGTCCCAGGGCCTGCGCTTGCTTCAGGACCGTGTCGAAGGATTCGCCCTCGTCCGTCATCCTGCTCAGGATGAAGTTGGAGGTCCCGTTCATGATCGCGAAGATCGACCGGATGTGGTTGGCGCCCAGCGCTTCGCGCAGCGTTTTGACGACGGGAATCGTCCCGCCGACGCTGGCCTCGAAGCCGATGTTCACCCCGCGGGCCTCGGCCTCGCAGAAGATCTCGTTCCCATGGGTCGCCAGCAGGGCCTTGTTCGCCGTGACGACGTGCTTGCCAAGGGACAGGGCGTTGAGGATCAGTGTCCGGGCCGGTTCGAACCCCCCCATCAGCTCGATGACGATATCGATGTCCGGATCCGCGATCAGGTCCTCCGCCCTTCGGGTCAGAAGCCCGGACTCGATCGCCACCGGTCTGGGGCTGTCGATATCCAGATCCGCGACTTTTTTGAGGATAAGCCGGGCGCCGAGACGCGCCTCGAGGACATCGCGGTTGTCCTGCAAAAGCTTGACGACGCCCGTTCCGACGGTTCCGAAACCCATTAATCCAAGCCCGATGGTTCGCATGATCCCCGTTCCTCCAGCGGCGGTGCTTCTATATCAGTTTTCGCCGATTTGTCAAAGCGAATTCCCGATGTTCACGCTGTCCGGGCGAGTTGAAGCCGACCCTCCCAGCGCCGGAAGAGCACCTGCCTGAGCGCCGCGTGACGGGGATGCGTCAGCGTAGGATCCTCGCTCACGACCCGGAAGGCCTCCTCCTTCGCTGCCTGAAGGATGCCCATGTCCCGGACGAGGTGGGCCACGCGAAAATCGGGGATGCCGGACTGGCGCGTGCCCATGAACTCGCCCGGCCCCCGGATGGCCAGGTCCTCTTCCGCGATGCGAAATCCATCGTTCGATTCCGCCATGATCTTCAGGCGTCGCCGCGCCGTCAACGTCGCGCCCGTGCCGACCATGAGCAGACAGGCGGAGGCGATCTCGCTGCGGCCGACGCGCCCGCGCATCTGGTGCAGCTGGGAAAGGCCGAAGCGCTCGGCGTGTTCGATCACGATCAGAGAGGCCCGCGGCACGTCGATTCCCACCTCGATGACCGACGTCGCCACCAGGATATGAATCTTCCCGGCGGCAAATCGCTCCATGATGTCGCCCTTCTCCGTCCCGGTCATGCGGCCATGGAGGAGTCCGACCGCGCAGTCCGGAAAGACCTCCGCTTTCAGATGTTCGGCCATTCGCGAGGCATCCTTCAGATCCAGGACCTCCGATTCCTCGACCAGGGGATAGACGATGAACGCCTGGCGGCCCTGTTCGACCTCCTGGCGGATGGCCCGGTAGGCCGAGGATCTCTGCCCCTCCGTGAGGACGCGTGTGTGGATCGGTTTCTTCCCCGGCGGCAGCCCGTCGACGATCGAGACATCGAGGTCTCCGTAAAGCGTCATCGCCAGGGTGCGGGGGATCGGCGTGGCGGTCATGACCAGAACATGCGGATAGCGCCCCTTGCCCCGGAGGGAACCGCGCTGAAGGACGCCGAAGCGATGCTGCTCGTCGATCACGATGAGGCCCAAACGTTGAAAGGAGACGGAGGCCTGGATCAGGGCCTGTGTCCCGACGACGACCGGAGTCTTGCCCCGCTCCATCCCGCCGTACACCGAGTGCCTCTCCCGTGCCGTCAGGGAACCGGTCAGGAGTTCGGCCTCAATCCCCAGGGGTTGCAGCCAGCGCCGGATGGTCCGGTGGTGCTGAGCGGCAAGCACCTCCGTCGGCGCCATGAGCGCCGCCTGAAACCCGCTCTGACAGGCCGTGACCAGGGCCGCCAGGGCGATGACCGTCTTGCCGCTGCCGACGTCGCCCTGCAAAAGGCGGTTCATCGGGGACGATCGGTCAAGATCGTGGGCGATGTCGGACCAGACGCGTTCCTGGGCGGGGGTCAACCGGAACGGAAGCGCACCGAAAAAGCGCTTGAGCATCGGCCCCTGCGTGTCGAGGGGATAGCCGGACTCCGTCATGTTGTCGCGGTAGCGGAGGGCCATGCCGAGTTGGAAGAAGAAAAGCTCGTCGAAAACGAGGCGCCGCCGGGCCGGGGAGCCCATCCCGTTCAGGTCGTCCATCCCCTCGTCATGACCTGGAAAATGGACACGGCGTACGGCCTCCGGCATGTCCATGAGGCGTTGACGCCGGCAGACGGAGTCCGGGATGGGACTGACCAGATCGTCCGCGTGCGACGCCAAGAGGCCGGCCATGACGCGGCGGATCGTTTTCTGCGTCAGGCCTTCCGTCTCCGAGTAGACGGGAACGATGCGCCTGAAGGGGAGCCGGTCTTTTTCATCCTCCCCGTCGAGGATTTCGAAGTCCGGATGGATCATCTCCAGGCCCGAAGATGCGTCGCGAACATCCCCCGTCAGGATAACCGTCACACCGACCCGGAAGATCCCGTGCAGATAGGCAAAGCGGCCGCGGATCCAGCGGGCGGTCATCGTTCCGCCGTCGTCCATGAGGGTCACCTGGAATTGATGGCGATATCCGCGGGACATCAGCCCGCTGCGGACGACCTTTCCGACCACGGTTTCCCGCCGTCCCGCCACAATCTGAGCGAGCGGTTTCAGGTTCCTGCGGTCTTCATAACAGCGCGGGAGAAAGTAGAGGAGGTCCTCGATGGTGGTCAGATCCTTCCGGGCCAGCCGCTCGGCCATCTTGGGACCGACACCCTTGAGGAAGCGAACCGGCTGATCGAGACGTGCGAAGCGTCTCATGAATACCGCGGCGGGAGATCCCGTCTCGGGTTCGGGCCGGGGAAACGGCCGCGCAACGCTTTCCTGGGGTCGATTCGGACGGTCTGACATGCACGATGCCTGATTTAGTTCAATGATATCCGCATTAAGGACGATCGAATCGTTATCAGAAATCGCCTCTTGCCGCAAGGAATGATTTGACATTTGTCCCTCCGTGGGTTAAGCAAACCCATCGATTTGCGCCGGAGCGGCGCGGCTTTCATCCTTATTCTTCTCGGAGACCACATGCAAAACAATGCGTCGTATAAGGCGGCAGGGGTCGATATCGACGAGGCGAATCGCTTTGTAGAGCGCCTCAAGCCCCTCGTGAAGACGACCTTCCGCAAGGAAGTGATGAGCGGAATCGGCGGTTTCGGCGGTCTGTTCCACCTCGACCCCGGAAAGTATCGCGATCCCGTGCTCGTTTCATCCACGGACGGCGTGGGAACGAAGCTCAAAATCGCCCAGGAGATGAACCGGCATGACACCATCGGCATCGACCTGGTCGCCATGTCCGTCAACGACATCGTCGTTCAGGGCGCCGAACCCCTCTTTTTCCTGGATTATCTCTCCCTGGGCAAAATCGATGTCGGGCGGTGTCTGGAAATCCTGGACGGCATCGTGCGGGGCTGCCAAGACGCCGGCTGCGCCCTGATCGGCGGCGAAACGGCCGAAATGCCGGGTTTCTATCGCGACGATGAATACGATCTGGCCGGTTTCTGCGTGGGAATCGTCGACGCCGACCGGCTGCTGGACGGCTCGGCCATCCGCGTCGGAGACCGGATTATCGGTCTGGCCTCGAACGGCCTGCACAGCAACGGTTTTTCCCTGGCCCGGCATGTCCTGTTCGAGCGGGGAGGATATCGCCTCGGCGACCGTCTGGAGGCCTTCGAGCATACCATCGGCGACGAGCTCCTGGCTCCGACACGGATCTATGTGCGGACGGTTTTGAACCTCATCAAGAACTTCACGATCAAGGGCATCGTCCATATCACCGGAGGCGGTTTCATCGATAACATCCCGCGGATCATCCCCGCCGCCTCACGCGTTATCCTTCAGAAGGGCACCTGGCCCGTTCACCCGGTTTTTTCGGCGATCCAGAAAATCGGCAACATCGTGGACGACGAGATGTACCGCGTGTTCAACATGGGCATCGGCATGATGCTGGTGGTTCCTGAGAAGGAAAGCGGCGAGATCCTCGAACGGCTGGAACAGATGGGAGAAAAGGCCTATCTTATCGGACAGATCGATAAGCGGGATCCGGAGCAGCCCTCCGTCGTCCTTCTCCCGCCGACCTGATCCACGCATGCCTTCCATCGGAGCCTCTCGCATGAAAAGACGGATCATCACACTGGGTGTCCTGGTTTCCGGAAACGGATCCAACCTCCAGGCCATCATCGACCGGATCGAGGCAGGGACCCTCGATGCCCGCATTGCCGTCGTCGTGAGCGACAATCCCCGGGCGTTCGCCCTCGAACGGGCGGCGGGCCACGGCATCCCCATCGTGACGGTCCCCTCCGGGGCTTATCCGTCCAGGGTGGCGGCGGACGCCGCCATGGTCGGGGTCCTGAACGACTATGGCGTGGAACTGGTCGCCCTGGCCGGCTTCATGCGCCTCCTGACGGAAACCTTCCTTACGGCCTTTCCGATGCGGATCATCAACATCCACCCCGCGCTGCTTCCCGCGTTTCCCGGAGTGCACAGCCAGAGACAGGCCGCGGAGTATGGCGTGAAATTTTCCGGCTGTACGGTTCATTTCGTCGACCAGGGCGTCGATACCGGCCCGATCATCATCCAGGCCGTGGTTCCGGTCGAGGAGGCCGATACCGAGGCCACCCTCGGCGCGCGGATTCTCGAGCAGGAGCACCGCATCTTCCCACAGGCCATCCAGTGGTACGCGGAGGGGCGCCTGCGCGTCGAGGGGCGCAAGGTCTTCCTCGATGCGGGCCGCACCTGCGGCCGTGTGGCCCTCCAGCAGCCGGCCCCCTAAGCGGGACCCGGTCCCTTCGGTAAGGAGGCATGAGGCATGATGAATCATCCCCCCTATGATTTCACGATTCAGTCGCTGGGGGAATGCACCACGAACTCCCCCCTGAACGTCAGCTTTTTCACGTCCGACCGCAAACGGGTCCTGTTCGATCACTTCCTGCAGGATCGAGACGATCTCCGGAAGGAACCCGACGCCGCCCCCCTGTCCGTCGAACTCGCCGGTCCGCGCGAGAAGATCTTCTTCGAGCCGATCCAGACCAAGGCGGCGATCGTCACCTGCGGAGGATTGTGCCCGGGAATCAACGACGTGATCCGCGCCATCGTCATGGAGCTGTACCACCGCTACGAGGTCCGGAACATCGTCGGCATCCGCTACGGGTTCCGCGGCCTGATTCCCCGTTTCGGTTACCCCCTGATGGAATTGCATCCCGACAGCGTGGAGAACATCCACGGCGTCGGGGGGAGCATCCTGTCATCCTCCCGGGGACGGCAGGATATCGAGGAGATGGTCAACGCCCTCAAGCGGATGAACATCGACCTCCTCTTCTGCATCGGCGGGGACGGCACCATGCGCGCGGCGGAGGCCCTCACCGACGAGATCACGCGTCGCAGGCTGAACATCAGCGTGATCGGGATCCCCAAAACGATCGACAACGATCTCACGCTCATTCAGAAGACCTTCGGATACGACACGGCCATTTCCGAGGCCGTCAACGCGATCCGATGCGCCCACGTGGAGGCCAAGGGCGCCCCCATGGGCATCGGCCTCGTCAAGATCATGGGCCGTCAATCCGGCCAGATCGCGGCCGGATCCGCGCTCGCCCAGAACGACGTCAATTTCGTCCTCGTTCCCGAGGTCCCGTTCGATCTCGAGGGCGAGAAGGGGTTCTTGGTCGCGCTGGAAAAGCGCCTGCGGCAGCGCCACCACGCGGTCATTCTCGTCGCGGAGGGCGCGGGACAGGAACACATCGAACCGGGTCAAAACGCGGTGGAAACCGACGCCTCCGGCAATCCCCGGCTGAAAGACATCGGATTCTTTCTGAAAACCCGGATCGAGGCGTACTTCTCCCGGCTCAATGTTGATGTCAACCTGAAGTATATCGACCCCAGCTACATGATCCGGAGCGTCACCGCCAACGCCAGCGACAGCATCTACTGCGGCGCCTTGGGTCAGTACGCGGTCCATGCCGGCATGGCCGGAAAAACGGGGATGCTGGTCGGGTTGATACAGGACGAATACGTCCATCTGCCCCTGAAGATGGTTTCCTCCAAGGCCAGGCTCGATCCGCAGGGCACGATCTGGATGCGCGTCCTCGAATCGACGGGCCAGCCTCCGGTCCTGAGAAATTGACCGCTTGGGCCGGCGATCGGAGGAAAATGACCGCAAAAAAATGCTTGCAATATCCGTGGGAATGCTTTAGGTATCGCGCACAGTTTGGTCAGGGGGAATGTAGCAATGTCAAGAATGTGTGAAGTTTGCGGAAAAGGACCGGCGTTCGGCCACAATGTGAGTCACGCCAACAACAAAACCAAGAAGGTCTGGTATCCCAATCTGCAGCGCATGCGGTGCATCGATCAGAAGACGGGCGCCATCAAGCGCGTCCGCGTCTGTACGCGCTGCCTGCGTTCCGGATTCGTGAAGAAGGCCCTGTAGGTCCTTGCCCGGCGGCATCCGTCCGCCGGGCCCGCTAACCCTTCCCGCCGATCGTCATTTTCTTCAAATCCTGGAGCCTGATCCGAAACGTTCCATAGTCCGTGGCGCCGTAGGCCTTCTGGCTGCCGTCCAGAATGAGCTCCAGGTTCGACCCGTCCCGGAGTCTGACCACCCCGATGAGCCTGCCTTCGGACAGGCGGAACACCACGGATGCGATCCTGTCGAACCCGATGGTGTAATTCCCCTCGCCGCGCTTTCCCTGCAGGTAGGTCGCCCCGTCGATGCTGACGTTTGTGCAGGACGTGAGCACGTCCATCTGGTCGATGAAGGACGCCCGGAACTTCTGCGTCGTTGCCGGGATCTTCTCGGGGGAATCGCCACCCGTCCGGGATCCCATCCCCAGGGCCAGCGGCAGCAAAAGCATCACGATCCAAAGGAGACTTCTTCTCGACATACGTCCCTCCCATCACGCCCCGTTTCCGCGGTTCGCCCCCCCGCGATTCTGTTTTGCGTATCACTTCGCACGCCAAATATCAAGACGCGAGAGGGATGGCGTCCGGTCCGCCTGCCCTCCCCATTCTTTGCTTGACACCGGAGGGGACATGAATCATATATCGCGGAACCAAACGGATGCCGGACATCCCCCAGGAGTGACCATGGTCCACACACTGCCGACGACGCGATGGAAGATCCCCGACGGCAATCGGACGCTTCAGGAATCCCTCATCCGGGAGCTGGGCATCCACGACGTCCTGTCCCAGATCCTGATCAATCGTGATATCCAGGATCCGGATACGGCCCGCCGCTACCTCCGCCCTTCCCTGCGCGACCTGCACAGCCCCTTCCTCATGAAAGACATGCTCGAGGGGGTGCGGCGCCTGTCCCGGGCCCTTCACAACCGCGAAAGGATCATGATCTACGGCGACTATGATGCCGACGGGATCACGTCCGTGGTCGTTCTGTACAAATTCCTCAAGACGATCGACGCCGATGTCCTTTACGCCATCCCCGATCGCATCAAAGAGGGATACGGCCTGAACCTCCCGTCGGTGGATGATATGGCGGTCCGCGGCGTCCGTCTGATCGTCACCGTCGACTGCGGGATTTCCGACCACGAAGCGATCGACCATGCGCGTTCACTCGGAATCGACACGATCATCCTCGACCATCACGAGGTCCCACCCACCCTCCCCCCCGCCGTCGCCGCGATCAATCCGAACCGGGCGGACTGTCCGTTTCCCTTTAAATCCCTGGCGGCGGTCGGGATCGTGTTCAATTTTCTCATCGCCCTCCGAGGGCAGCTGCGTCAGGACGGCTTCTGGACGAACCGCCCTTACCCGAACCTCCGGGATTATCTGGATCTGGTTGCCCTCGGGACCATCGGGGATATCGCCCCCCTGATCGACGAGAATCGCATTTTTGCACGCATCGGCCTCGATCTGATCACGGAGGGCAGGCGTGTCGGATTGGTCGCGCTCAAGGAGATCTGCTCCCTGGATCACCAGGCGATCGATTCGTCGAAGGCGTCCTACGGTCTCATCCCCCGCATCAACGCCGCCGGACGCATCGCCTCGCCGGGGGAGGCCGTCCGCCTTCTGTTGACGGAAAGCGAAGCGGAGGCCCGGCAGTCCGCCGCGCTTCTCGACGGCTTCAACCGAAAGCGCCAGGCCCTCGAGAAGGGAATCCTCCATGAACTGATCGCCGAGATCGAAAAGGATCCCTCCCCGGGAACGCGGTCGTCGTTCGTCTTCGCCTCCGAACGATGGCATCCCGGGGTGATTGGAATCGTCGCGGCGCGCCTGGTCGATCGCTACGGCCGGCCGACCATTCTGATCAGCCTCAAGGACGGCGTCGGCAAGGGGTCGGGACGGAGCGTCCCCGATTTCAATATCTATGAGGGATTGAGGCGCTGCGCCTCCGGCCTTCTGTCCTTTGGCGGCCACCGCTTCGCCGCGGGCATTTCCATCCTCGCGGAGGACGTTGCCCCGTTCGCGCGCCGGTTCGAGGCGATCGTCGCGGAAAGCCTGTCCGGCGTCCCGTTCATGACCCAGACGGCCATCGACGCCCAGTGCGAACTCTCCGACATCAATCAGGATCTGCTGTCACAGATTGGCCTGTTGGCGCCGTTCGGCAGCATGAACCCCGAACCGGTGGTATGCATCCGCGGGGTCAATGTTCAGACACCGACCGTGGTCGGGAACAACCACCTCCGGATGAGAATTTCATCGAACAACGCCTCCTGCAGCTCCATCTGGTTCAACAAGGGGCATCTGCTCCCCGCCATCGCCGGCTCGACCCTGGATATCGCCTTCACCCCGCAGTTCAACCACTTGAACGGATCGTCCGTCATCCAGTTGAAAATGAAGGACATGTCGATCCCCGATACGGGTCCCTCATCTCCATGAAAACCGTCACCAAAGCGGTCCTCCTGTCCGCGCTGGCCGCACCGGGAACCGGCGAGATCCTGCTTGGCCGTTACGTCCGGGGCATGAGTCTGCTCGCCTGCTTTCTCGTCGTCGCCGGCGCCACGTTCGCCGTCGCCCTCGTCCAGATCTGGCAGTCGCTCGACGCCTTCGTCGGACCGGGAGCCACGCCCGGCCCGGAAGCGATCCTGCGCGCGGCGGGGCAGGCCCTGAGGCCGCATTCCGTCCGCTATGCCGCCGCCCTCGGTGTCCTGTTGATTCTCTGGGGGGTGTCCGTGATCGAAACCTACTGGCTGGGCCGGAAAGGAGACCGGGATGATCCGCTACATGAGGGACCACGAACGGAGGGTCCGCGCGGCCCTGGCGGGCGCCGCCACGGATGAGGCATGGACGGAGCTTCGGGCGCTCCACCAGTCCCGCCTGACCTATTTGCAGCATGAACGCCTCGCTCACCTGCACGTGACGCTGGCGGTTGGTTTGTACGCGCTGCTTTTTTTCCTCGCCGCCCTCTTCGCCCCGACCGCGCCCCTCTGGACGGTCACGGCCCTGTTCGTTGCCCTGGAGGTGGCCTACCTCATCCACTACTATCGCCTGGAAAACGGTGTCCAGCGCTGGTATCGTCTGGCCGACGAAATCGCCGCCCACCACCCCCCGCGGTGAGGCGGGACGCAGCCGGGCGCCTGAAGCGACCCTGTCGCGTCCCGATGGGGTTGTCAACCGTCCCCGCGCGGCCTACCGCCAGTCCCGCTCGTCGACGAGCGGCCGGTCCGTCGCCGCGAGCGTTCCCCGCGGAACCCATTCCAGCCGGTCGACGCCGACCGTACAGATCTCTCGGAAGACGCGCTTGAATTCCTCATCGCAAGACCAGCCTTCGCCCGGCGTGTCGGGGGCACCCTCGACGCGGACGACGAGAAGATCCCGGTCGCCCTCCCGCCGGACATGGACCCGGAAGGGCTTGCCTGAAAACCGCTGTGCGAGGCGCTGGATCTGGCTCGGCGCGACGAACATCCCCCGCACCTTGACGGCCTCCCCGACGCGGCCCGCGATCCCGTCCAGCCGGTACGCCGTTCTTCCGCAGGCGCAGGGCGCTTCGATCAAACGGGAAAGGTCTCCTGTGCCGAAGCGCATCAGGAAGAAGATGCCGTTGAACCGCGTCACGACGACCTGACCGAGCTGACCGGCGGGCAGGCGTCGACCGCTTTCGGGATCGCAGATCTCGACGAGCACCTCCTCGCAGACGTGCCAGCCCGACTTCTCGCGGCATTCATAGGCCACGTCGCCGACCTCGGTGGCGCCGTACATCTGGTACGTTTCCAGCCCGTATTCCCGCGTAAACATTTCCCGGAGCGAGGGCCAAAGGGGTTCGGCGGCGAAGCAGGCCCGCTTCAATCGAAAATCCCGTCTACAGTCATACCCCATCTCCTCCGCCTTCCGGATGATCGCCATGAGAAAGCTGGGGGTTCCGGTATAGGCCGTGATCCCGAGATCCCGGATCAGTTCGACCTGTTGCTGGGCGCCCGCGGTGCCGGAGGGAACGACCGTCGCGCCCACACGGCGCAACCCTCCGTGAAACGTCAGGCCGGCGGCGACGAGGTGGTAGGAAAAGGCGTTCAGGACGAGGTCCGCCTTTCCGATCCCCGCGGCATGATAGGCCCGGGCCCAGAGCGTGTCCGCCTCGGACAGGTGGGGTTCGTAAACCGGCCCGGGGGAAATGAAGATCCGATCCACGGGGGCAGCGGGGTCGTCCAGTCCGCCGTACGGGGGTTCGGCCAGCTCCCACTGAATCAGCGTTTCGCGGGAAATGACCGGCAGGCGCTCCAGGTCCGCGCCTTGCAAAAAATCCGCCGGTTTCAGGCCTGTTTCGTCGAGGATCCGACGCAGACGGGACGACGCCCGATGGCCGGCCTCAAGCATGGCGCGCATCCGGGAGAACTTCCGCGCCCGCCTCGCCTCCGCATCCTCATGTTCCCATGCATCGAACCCGTCTGCCATCCGTCCCTCCTTGTCAATGGCGTGCGCTCGCACCCCTGTCACAGCCAGCGCTTCCGCCGGCGATACGATTTGGGTTGCTGATAGGCGCCTGGCCCGGCGGCGCCCCCCCCGCCCAGATAGAATTCCTTGACGTCGGGGTTGCCCTTCAGCGTCTCCGAGGCGCCTTCCATGACGATTTTGCCGTTTTCCATCACGTATCCGTAGTGGGCGATCTCGAGGGCGATCCGGGCATTCTGTTCCACCAGGATGATGGTGGTCTGCTGCTCCCCGTTGATCCGGGCGATGATGCGGAAGATCTCCTCGACCACAAGGGGCGCCAGGCCGAGGGAAGGCTCATCGAGAAGCAGGAGCTTGGGATGGGCCATCAAGGCCCGCCCCATGACGAGCATCTGGAGTTCTCCGCCGCTGCAGTAACCGGCCAGCGCCTTGCGGCGGTCCCACAGGACGGGGAAGTAGTGGTACACGAGCTCCAGGTCCTTTCGATAGGGCCTGCCCCAGCGCGTGGCCGTCCCGACGCGAAGATTCTCTTCGATGGTGAGGTATTTGAAGGGCTGACGCCCCTCGAGCACCTGGATGATCCCCAGGCGGGTGATCTGCTCCGGGGACCGGTTTTCGAGGGGTTGGCCCTGGTACAGGATGGCGCCGTCGGTCACACGGCCGTTCTCGGGCTTGAGCAGCCCCGAGACGGCCTTGAGCGTGGTGGTCTTCCCCGCCCCGTTGCTCCCCAGGAGCGAGACAATCCGTCGGTCGGGAACCTTGAGCGATACGCCCTTGAGGACCTGAATCACATCGGCGTACACGACGCTGATGTTGTTGATTTCGAGAAGCGTGTCTTCCATATCGCTTCGCCTCAATAGGAAAAGGGCCAGAGTCGGAAACTCGACCGGATGATCCGCCAGAGCTCCGCCAGGCCGCGGGGTTCGAAGAGGATGAACAGGACGATCGCAAGCCCGAAGGCAAATTCCCGGAGCGGGGCCATGTTGAGGCCGGACCGGGTGATGAACCCGAAGTTCATCATCAGGTCGGTGAGCCAGCGCAGCGATTCGTTGAGTGCCGTGATGAACACCGCCCCGTAGATGGAGCCCGCGATGCTCCCCAGGCCGCCGATGATCACCATCGCGATGTATTCGACCGACAGCGACAGATTGAAGGGCTCCGAGGTGACGCTGACCATGTAATAGGCCCACAGGGCGCCGGCCAGTCCGGCGTAGAAGGAGCTGATGCCGAAGGAGAGGATCTTGTAACTGAAGATGGGGATGCCCATGCCCTCGGCGGCGCGGTCGTTGTCGCGGATGGCGATGAACGCGCGGCCGTAGCGCGTCCGGATGAGATTGACGGCCATCCAGATCATGAGCGTCAGGACGGTGAAAATGACGTAAAAAAATCGGATGTCGCCCTGCAGGGAGATTCCGAACAGGGTCGGGGCGGGGACGGTGATCCCCTCCGTCCCGCGCGTGACCCCCTCCCAGTGCACGAGGACGTATTCGATGATGAACTGACCGGCCAGTGTCGCGATGGTCAGGTAGAGGCCCTTGAGCCGGCCGGATGGGATGCCGAAAATCATTCCGACGCCGGCGGTGATGAGGCCGGCCGCGGGAACGCTCAGGAGAAAGGGGACGTTGAACGTCGCGGACATCACGGCGGCGGCGTAAGCGCCCACGCCGAAGAAGGCCCCGTGACCGAGCGAGATCATCCCCGTGTACCCGACCAGGATGTTGAGTCCGATCGCGGCAATGGCGTAGATGCCGATCATGTTGACGACGTAAAGCAGGTAGGGCGGACTGATGAACGGAACGGCGCAGAAAAGCGCGGCGAGCCCCGCCAGGGACCAGAGCCGCCCGTAATCGGAGCCGAAGATCGCCAGTTCGTCCGTGTACGATTCCTTGTAATTGCCGCAGGGGTGAAGGCGGAGCTTTCTCATGAATCCTCCCTAAACCCTTTCGATCTCGACCAGGCCGAAGAGTCCGTAAGGCCGGACGAGCAGCAGGACGACGAGAACGATATAGGGGACGACGTCCCGGAGGGAGGGCGAGAGGTATCCCCCCGTGAAGGCCTCGAGGACCCCAATGATCAGTCCGCCGATCACGGCGCCGCTGATGGAGTTCAACCCCCCCAAGATAACCACGGGAAAGACCTTCAGCCCGACGGCGCTGAGGTCATGAACGCTGATCCCGTTCATGAGACCGAGGATGATGCCGCTCATGCCCGCCACCAGGGCGGCGATGCCCCAGGACAGGGCGAAGACGCGCCGGACGTGCACGCCCAGGGACAGGGCGGCCCGCTGGTTGTCGGCAACGGAGCGCATGAAGATGCCCTGCGCCGAATACTTGAAGAAAAGCCCGAAGAGGACGAGAAACAGGACGCCGACGAGGATCGCCGCCATATAGACCGGTGGAATGCGGAGCCATCCCGACTGGATGTCCATCCAGGCCGGAAGAAAATCCGGCAGGGTTCGCAGGTTCCCCCCCCAGATGAGGAGGAGCAGCCCCCGGAGCATGGCCGCCAGGCCGACCGTGAGCATGATGACGTAAATGAGGGGCTCGCCGATGAGCGGCCGCAGGAAAAACCGTTCGATCAGAAATCCCAGGACGAAGCACGCCGTGAGCGTCGCGAGAAAGGCCCACCCGATCGGGAGCTGGACGACCGAATGAAGGGAGAGGAAAACGAAGGCGCCCAGGGCGAGGAGTTCGCCATGCGCAAAATTAAGCACGCTGGAGGACTTGAAGATCATGACGAATCCCATCGCCGACAGCCCGTACAGGAAGCCGACGCTCAGCCCATTGACCAAAAGTTGAATGAAAAAATCCATAGACGGTTCCTTCCGCTCATGCCTCAAGGATGCGCACGCTGGTTTCGATGACCCCGATCTGTCCGTCCCGGTATTTGACCTTGCCCTTGACGGGCAGCGTCGCAAGATCGCCGTACATCGCCTCGATCAGGGGCAGGTAGAGCCCGTAGACGAAGCGGCGGCGGACCTTGCCGGTCCGCGTCAGCTCCTCGTCGTCCGCGTCGAGCAGCTTGTACAGCAGGATGAACTTCCGGATCCGCATCGCTTCCGGGAGCCGCTCGTTCGTCCGGCGCAGCTCTTCCCGAAGGAGATCGGCCACCTCGGCCTGCTGCGAGAGATCGTTGTAGGTCGTGTAGGGGATCATCCGCTCCTCCGCCCAGGCGCCGACGTTGCCGAAGTCGATGTTGACGAGCGCCGTGAGGAAGGGCTTCCCCTCGCCGAAGACGACGGCCTCCTTGATGTAGGGGCTGAACTTCAGGCGTGTTTCGATGTAATCCGGGGAAAAGGCCTGACCCTCCTTGTTGCGGATGATCTCTTCCCGGCGGCCGATGATCACCAGATGCCCATCCTCGTCCAGATAGCCGGCGTCCCCGGTCCTGAGCCATCCCTCGCGGAAGGCCGCTTCCGTGGCGGCGAAGTCCTGATAGTAGCCCGTGAAATTGGCATCGCTCTTGACCATCACCTCCTGGTCTTCGCCGATCAGGACCTGCGTGTCCGGAAGGGGTTTCCCCACCGTTTCCGGTTTCACTTCTCCATCCGGCTGAACCTGGAAGATGCCCCCCGCCTCGGTCAGCCCGTAGCACTGTTTGAGATTGAGCCCCGTGGCACGGAAAAAACGAATGACGTCCGGGCTGATCGGATGTCCGCCGGTAAAGGCCGAGCGCAGTTGCGAACAGCCCATGCGGTCGAGGAGGGGCTTGAAGGCGATCCGGTCCGCGATCCGCCTTCGCCAGCGCAGGCTGAGGGGGATCGCCATATTCCGTTCTTCCGCCTCCAGGACCTTCCGGCCGATCCCCTCCGCCCAGGAAAACAGGGCTCGCTTCAGCCAGCCCGCGTCGCCCATCCTGACGCGGATGCGCGAGGCCATATCCTCCCAGAAGCGGGACGAGGTGATGAGCAGATGGGGGCCGATCTCGCGGAAATCCTCCAGAAGGGTTTCCGGCGTATTGGCGAAATTCATGGTCATCCCGCTCACGAGGGCCACCCCCATTCCCCACATCTGATCGACGATCCAGGCGGGGGGGGACATGGAATACCAGTTTTCGCCCGGGCGGATTCGCAGGGCATCCCGCCATTTTGTCCCCATCGCCAGGAGATTGCCGTGGGACAGCATGGCAATCTTCGGCAGTCCGGTCGTTCCGGAGGTCAGGATCATGACCGCCGGACCGGAGGCCCTTCCCTTTTTCAAAAGGGCCTCGTACTGCCCCGGTCGCTCCCGCTCGAGACGCTCGCCGCGCGCGATCAGATCCGCGAAACTGATAAGCCAGGGGTCCTCCCGATAGGGCCGCATCCCGGTCGGGTCGACATAGATGACGTGGCGGATGTCCGGAACGCGGTCACGAACCTCCAGAAGCTTGTCCACCTGCTCCTGGTCCTGGACGATGACGAAACGCGCCGACACGCGCTTCAGGGCCCCGGCAAGTTCGTCGGACACGGCCGCGGTAAACAGACACAGTGAAATCGCCCCGGCCGCCTGCGTCGCGAGCTCGCCGAAGAGCCATTCCGGGCCGTTGTCGAGGATGAGGCCGTTGATTTCGCCGGGGCGCTGTCCGAGAGAGACGAGTCCCAGCGCGCACCGCCTGACATAGGATTCATACTCGGTCCAGGTCAGGGTCTGCCAGATGCCGTAGGCCTTTTCCCGAATCGCGGTCCGATGACCGTCCGGGGACGACGCTTGCCGGGCGAGCATTTTGGGGAGCGTATCGACGGCGGCATCGGACGGAGGGGAACCCTCCGGTCGCTGCGGTTGGGGAAGCGGCACCGGTTCCATCCTCATGTTGCGTCTCCCCCCAGATAGGCCCTGATCACGTCCGGATGGCGCTGGATGTCCTCCGGCGTTCCCTCGGCGAGTTTCTGACCGAAGTTGAGCACGGTGATCTTCTGGGCGATCCCCATGACGATGGACATGTCGTGCTCGACCAGAAGCATGGTCTGACCCCAGGCCCGGTGAAGCTCGAGCAGGAAGCGGACCATGTCCTCCTTTTCCTCCAGGTTCATGCCGGCAAACGGTTCGTCGAGGACCAGAAGCCGGGGTTCGAGGGCGAGGGCGCGGCCCAATTCCACCCGCTTCATCATCCCGTACGGCAGGGACCCGACCGGCGTGTTTCGGATCGCCTGCATCTCGAGGAAGTCGATCACCTCCTCGAGGATCTCGCGCTGTCGGACCTCGTCGCGGCGGACCCCGGAGGTGAAGAATGCGGCCGGCATCAGGCGGTACCGGCAGTGCATGTGCCGGGCCAGCATCATGTTGGCCAGGACGGTCATGCCGGGAAAGAGCTCGATATTCTGAAAGGTGCGGCCGATCCCGATTCCCGTCAGCTGGTGCGCGGGCAGGTGGGTCGTGTCACGCCCGTTGAAACGGATCCTTCCCCGCTGGGGCCGGTAAAATCCGGTGATACAGTTCATCAGGCTGGTCTTCCCGGCGCCGTTCGGACCGATCACGGCGACGAGCTCGCCGGTATCCACGCGCAGTCCGACGTCGTTGAGCGCCGTGACGCCGCCGAACTGAAGCGTGAGGCCGCTCACGTCCAGCTCGGCCCGGCGCGAATCCGGATCGCGCCGGGAGAAAATGCGGGGTTGACTCCGGTAGGCTTTCATCGCGGGCGTTCCTATTTCTTCAGCATCCGGATCTTTTCCTTCCCCGGAACGTAGAAATTCGTCAGGGGGACGAACTCTCCGTTTTCGCGGACCCGAACCATCCTGGCCGTAAAGGAGGCGCCGTGATCCGTTGCGGTATAGGTGACCGGGGGCACCAGGCCGCCGAAATCCTCGTTGTGGAAACCCTCCATGGCCCGATTGATGGTCGCCGCGTCGATCCGGCCGTATTTTTCCTTCGCCCGGATGAACGCCCGCTCCATGATCATGCCCACGACGACGCCCTCCCAGTAGGAGGCATCGAATTCCTTGACGGTCCCGTACCGCTTCCAGAGGTCCTGCAGGATCCTGATCCCCCTGGACCGGTCGGACGGAACGCCGCCGGGGAACTGAATCACCAGCCGGTCCCGGATCAGCCCTTTGGCCATCGGAAAGAAGTCCGGGTCGGTGGAGGTCCAGGTTCCCAGAAACAGTGGCTCATAGGCGGCCCGGTCGGCGTTCTTCAGGGCGGTGACAACCGTGGCCGGCAGGACCTGCATGAAGACGTATTCCACGTTGTTTTTTTTCAGCCGCAGCATTTCCGTGGTCAGATCCATGGTCTTGGGCGGAAATTCCTCGACGGCGACGAGATTGATGCCGTTTTTGGCCGCGTACTCGCGCGTCGGCTGATGGATCGAACGCCCATAGGCATTGTTGTAGGTGAGCAGCCCCACCCGCGGGGCCTCTTTCCCCTTGTGAACGGCGCGGATGTATTCCAGGACCGCCTGGCAATCCATGCGGTAGCTGCCGAAGGGGAGGTACATGTAACTGACGGGAGGCTGCAGAATCTCCCAACTGGTCGAGAAGTTGATGGTGGGAATGCGGTACTGCTGGACGATGGGCTTCGCGGCCAGGCCTTCGCCCGCCCCCCACGTCGCCATCATGTCCACGCGCTCCTGCACCGCGAATTTGCGGACGGCGGCCACGGCCTCCGGCACCTTGTAGCCCGTATCGACGAGGAGCATCTCGATCTGGCGTCCGCCGACCCCTTTTCGGACCTCGTTGACGTAACGGAAATAGTCTTTCATCCCCTTGGCGTGATACTGGCCGAAGGTTGAGGCGGGGCCGGTCATGTTGATGGCCGCGCCGACCCGGATGTTCTGCGCCGCCGTCGTCTCGCCGGCGCCCGTCGCCAGCGCCAGCAGCATCCCGGTGATCATGATGAATCCTTTACCGATCGTTTTCATATTCCCTCCTTTACGGATAAAAAAAACCGTGGCAGTCACCACGGCAAAAAAAAGCCGTGGGCGGTCATCTGGTCCGCCCACGGCTCAAGATCCCTCAATGTGGTCATGAGCCCATCAGGCAGACCTCCGCCTAAAGCTAAAGAAGACGAAAAAAGTTTTGTCTTTCCCGAACGCTGCGGCCTTCATTACGCTGTTCCCTCTGAAATGCGGTGCTAAGTCACTAAAGGATCGCCGATCCTTTGTCAAGAATTTTTTTTGAAATTTATTCATGGTGCTTTATTGGACAGTTTGTCGATCCGGTAATGCAGGGAGTCCAGGGTGATATTCAGGAGGTCCGCCGCCATTTTCCGGGACCCGGAGGTTTTCTCCAGCGCCGCGTCGATATAGGCCTTCTCCACGCGGGCAAGCTCCCGGTTGAGATGGATGCCTTCCAGGGGGATATCGATTGCGTCGCCCGGCGCCTTGAAGCGTGTGGCGCCGTTCGTCAAAACGAGATTTTCCGGGAGGATAATGCTCGAGGCCTCCAGGGCGATGGAGCGCTCGATGATGTTTTCCAGCTCGCGGATGTTGCCGGGAAAGGGATAATCGACGAGGAGCTCCAGGGCGTAGGTGGAGATATTCTGGATCGTCTTCCCGAATTGCCGGGAGTACTTCTCGATGAAGTGCCGCGTGAGGATCGGGATGTCGTCTTTGCGCTCGCGGAGCGGCGGAATGTGGATCGGGATCACGTTCAGACGGTAATAGAGGTCCTCCCGGAACCGTCCTTCATGGACCCGCTGCTGGAGATCCTTGTTGGTCGCGGAGATGATGCGAACATCGACCCGGATGTCCTCCGTGCCGCCGACCCGTCGAAAGGTCTTTTCCTGCGTCACCCTCAGCAGCTTCACCTGAAGCAGCGGGGGCAGGTCGGCGATTTCATCCAGGAAAATCGTGCCGCCGCGCGCCACTTCGAACAGTCCGGGCTTGTCGGCATGGGCGCCGGTGAACGCGCCCTTCATGTAACCGAACAGTTCGCTCTCGAGAAGGCTTTCCGGGATCCCGCCGCAGTTGATCACCATGAACGGCATGTCCTTCCGCGAGCTGTTCTCGTGGATCGCCAGCGCCACCAGTTCCTTGCCGGTTCCGCTTTCGCCCAGGACCAGGACGTTCACGGGCGTATCGGCAATCTTGTTGATGACGGCATAGATCTTGACCATCTCCGGACTGCTTCCGATCATGGCACCGAAGCTGACCGCATTGGTCACCTCCTGACGGAAAAGCGCGTCCTCGCTGCATTCGCGCCTGGCGTCCAGCGCACGTTCGACGATCTTCATCAGGTCCTCGATCCGGAAGTCCTTTTCGATATAGTCGAAGGCGCCCTCCTTCATGGCCGCAACGGCGGTCTCGCCGGAGGCGTAGGCGGTGATCAGGATGACGACCGTTTCCGGCGCGATTTTCTTGGCCCGCTGCAGAAACTCCAGACCATCCATTCTGGGCATCTTCAAATCGGTGATGATGAGGTCGAAGGGTTCCTTCCGCAGGCCCTGCATCGCCTTGAAAGGATCTCCGTAGGCCTGGACATCGTACCCTTCCCGCGTCAGCATGATCACCAGCATGTCCCGGATGTTCTGGTCGTCGTCTAAAACAAGAATCTTCGGCATCGCGTCCCTTTCCGCTAATCCCTCCCGAGGTCGCCGCAGGGGAGGTAAACGTGGAAGGCGGTCCCCTGCCGGGGCCGGCTCTTCACCTCGATCCGTCCGCCATGTCCCGTCACGACCCGCTGAACGATGGCCAACCCCAAGCCGGTGCCTCGCTCCTTGGTCGTGTAAAAGGGGGTAAAGATCCTGTCGTGCAGGTGTTCTTCGATCCCTTCGCCCTCGTCGGCGACGATCACCTCCAGCCGCCCCCTGTCCCCCCCGGCGCGGGGGTGACGGACAATCTCGATCCGGAGGTCTCCGCCCTCCGGCATGGCCTGAACGGCGTTCAGGATGAGATTCCAGATCACCTGGCGGATCTCCGTCGCACTGGCCATGAGCGCGTCGTCCGGCGCCACCTTCAGGGACAACCGAATCCGGTCATGCCAATCCGGGAGAAAGCGGACGGATTCCACCACATCCCGAATCAGGACGTCAAGGGCGATTCTGTCACGCTTCGCGGCGGGCGCCCGGGAGAGCAGCAGAAAGTCCTTGAGAAATCCCTCCAGCTGCTCCTTGCCCCGCAGGATGATCTGCATGAGTTTTTCATCCTCGTCCTTCAGGGCGAGATCCCGTTTCAGGACCTGAATGGACCCGGTGATCGAAGCGAGGGGGTTGCGGATTTCATGGGCGAGGCCGGCGGCCATCTCCCCGACCAGGGCCAGGCGCTTGTTCTCTTCGACGGCGCGCTGCATCGCCCGGACTTCCGTCAGATCCTGAAAGATCAGGATATCGCCGATACGCTGTCCGCCCGGATCGTTCAGCGTCGAGACCGAGCAGCCGATGAGGAGGCTCTGCCCCCCCTTCGACCGGAAGGAAAACTGCGGTCGACGTTCCGATATGCCCGAATCGGCGTCCGCAGGCCGCGCGAGGATGTCCACGAAATCGGGAAAGATCTGGCCGACGGGTCTGTTGACGACCTCCCGCGCCAGAAACCCGGTGATCCGTTCCGCGCCGCGGTTGAAGGATTTGACGAGACCGTTCACGTCCATGGTCAGGATTCCGGCGTCCACGGAATCGATGATGCTCTGATGAAGGATGTCGAGCTGATTGAAGGCGCTCTCCGTCTCGGCCAGGAGCGTTTGCGCCTTCCTTTCCTGCTCGACCACGAAACTGGCGAGGAAGACGATGATGAAAAAGGACGCGGAATAGATGAGAATGCGCGTCAAGACGTAACCGGCGGTGAAGGATTGACCGACATACGCCGTCGAATACAGCGGCGCGACGAGTCCAAGATGCTCGGAAATGAGGAGCAGTCCGTACAGGACGCTACAGACCGAGGCGGTAATCAGGCCGCCCCGTCGCATCAGAAAGAGGACCGAATAGATGATCACGAGTGGATAAAAGGCGGCATGGACGCTGCGAATGCCTCCCGTGATGTAAACCAGGGCGGTGATCAGCAGCACGTCGGCCATGCTTTGGATGTAGACGTTGAGAATCGGCGCCCGCGTCAGTTTGAGCAACAGGATGAAACCGATGGTGAGCAGGTAGGTCAGGATAATGATCGCGTAGAGGGACGTCCGGGATATATCCGGCAGCAGGGCGGCGTCCCGGACATCGATCAGCGCGACGAAACCGAGCAGGGAGGTGACGATGAACAGCCGCCAGACGATGAGCCAGCGGATGCGCTTCGCCAGTTTTTCCTCAACGGCGGGCGGCGCTCCCGGGACGGTTTTGGGTTGAAGATCCGGAGGTTTCACGATATATCCCTTCAAGGAATCGGCCTCCCGTGTGAAGCGCGCAGCAGGTGACCCATGCAAAGGCCTCTCGTTCCGCTCTGTCTGGCCCTTTCGGCCGGAATCGTCGCCGGGCATTATCACCCCGTCCCGGCACCGGCGATTCCCCTGACCGTCCTCGTCGCCCTGTTGGGATTGCTCCTGGCATTCGGCCGGCGCCCTGCCGGCCGGTCCATCGTCCCCGGGCTCCTGGCCGTTTCGTTTTTCACCGTCGGCGTCCTGAACGCGAATCTGAATTTCGCGCTGCCTGTTTCATCGGACTCTATAGCAAACTCTGCCGGTCCTGAAAAGGAAACGATTGAGGCGATGATCTGTGACGCGCCCCGGATCTCCCCCGACGGGACGGATCTGGTCCTCTGCGCCCGTTCCATCCTCCGGGGCGACACCCGGAAGGGGGTCACGGGCCGAATGCTTCTGTCCGTCGGCGTCCCCGAGCGCCGGTTCCGCTTCGGGGACATCCTCCGCTTCCAGGCGGTCATCCGCCCGCCGCGAAACTTCCGGAATCCGGGCGGGTTCGATTACGTCCGTTATCTGGGCGACCAGGGGATCCCGGTGCGGGCCTACCTTCCCGATGCGCGGGGGCTGGTCGTCATGCGGCGGGACCAGGGACAGCCACTCAAGACGGCCCTGGAAACCTTCCGCGCCCGCCTCAAATCCTTCATCTATGCCCACGCCGCCTCGCCGGAAGCCGAAATCCTGCAGGCCTTGATTCTCGGAGATCAGCAAGAAATCCCCGAGTCCGTCCGCGAGGCCTTCAATCGCACCGGTACATCCCATATCCTCGCCATCTCCGGCTTCAACATCGGCATCGTCGCGCTGGTGTTCTTCCTCCTCGCGCGGGCCGTCCTGAATACCCTTCCGAATGCGCTGCTCTGGGTGGACGCGCGCAAGACCTCCATCCTGCTGGCGGTCTTTCCCGTCCTGATCTTCACGCTCATCGCCGGCGCCGGGATATCCGTGGTTCGCGCGGCCCTGATGGTGGTCGTCTTCATGATCGCCATCCTTCTCGACAAGGAGCGTGATCTGTACAACGCGCTGGCCCTCGCCGCCTTCGCCATTCTGATGTTCCGACCTTCCTCCCTCTACGACATCTCCTTCCAGTTATCGTTTTCTGCCGTCCTGGCCATCCTTTTTCTCACGCCCCGGTTGATCGCCCGGGTGCCGAAACCGTCCCCGCCCGCGAGCCCCGGGGCGGCCCTCGCGGATCGCGCCCGACGCTGGCTGCATGCACGGCTGTACGCCACGGCCGTGTTCGCCGCCGCGACCGTCGGCGCAACCCTGGGTACCCTTCCCCTCGTTCTCTACCATTTTCATCGCATCTCTCTCGTGACCTTTCCCGCCAATCTTCTCGCCACCCCGATCCTGGGCGTCCTCTCGATTCCGCTCAGCACGGCGCTGATCTTTCTCGTGCCGATCGCACCGGCCCTCTCGGCCTGGATCGTTAAAATCGACGCGATTCTGGTCCACCTCTCCGTTGCCCTGATCGAATTCTGCGCCTCCTTTCCGCATGCCTCGGTGTACCTGTTCCGGCCGAGCCTCGCCGAGATCCTGCTCTACTACGCCTGCCTCGTCCTGGCCGCCTCGATCCTCCCGGCCTCGCGTGAACCGCGGGCCTTCCCCACCGACCCTCCCGCGCACCCGTTTCCCCGTTCCGGACGCGCCGTTGTGCTGGTGACGCTGCTCGTCGTGTGGACAGCCGTCTCCGTTTCCCTCAACCGGCAACCCCTCCGGTCGCATCTTCTGCGCCTAAACGCGATCGATGTCGGTCAGGGCAGCGCCACCCTGGTGCGCTTCCCCTTCGGCAAGACGATGCTGGTCGACGGCGGGGGGTTCCACGATCAGAGGTTTGATGTCGGAAAGTTCGTCACCGCCCCGTATCTCTGGCATCAACGCGTGCGAACCCTCGATATCTGCGTCCTCACCCATGCGCACCATGACCATCTGGCCGGTCTCCTCTTTATCGTGCAGCATGTTCCCGTGGGCGAGGTCTGGGTCGGCGACGCCCCCCCTCCGTCTCCTTCCTCGCCGCTTTACCGGGATTTTCTCCGGATCGTCCGTGAGCGGAACATTCCCCTCCGGAGGGTTTCCGCCGGGACGCCCCCCCGCACGATCAATGGCGTTACCCTCACCATCCTGAGCCCGGAACAGGTTTCCTATGCCACCGGGCCGAGGGACAACGGGGAGACGAACGACCGCTCGCTGGTGATGAAAATGACCTACGGAAAAAATTCGTTTCTCCTGCCGGCCGACATCTCCGGTCCCGCCGAGGCAGGGCTCCTGAGCCGTCGCACCGATCTGGCGAGCGATGTCCTGTTTGTTCCCCATCATGGCGGACGTCACTCCAGCACGGAGCCCTTCCTGCTGGGGGTGAGACCGAGCCGGGCCGTCGTCAGTTGCGGATGGGAAAACCGCTTCGGGAACCCGCATCCGGACATCCTGGAAAGGTACGCCCGCCTCGGGATTCGCTTTTATCGCACGGATCTTGACGGCGCGGTGGAATTCTCCTCGGATGGACACCGGATCGAAACATGCGCCCCCCTTTCCGCTCGAGATCCTTCACGGCATTGATTTTGATTGCCTTTTCAAACCCGATGTGTTAGTGAATCGCGTTCCAAAAGGGCGCCTCGCGGGCGCCCACAGGGAGAGAATCATGGATACGATTCAGGCGGTTCGGGGCTTCAAGGACATTCTCCCTCCGGAAACCGGCAAATGGCAATTCATCGAGCGGCTGGCCCGGGAGGTCTTCACCGATTTCGGCTTTATGGAGATCCGGGTCCCCATCCTGGAGAAAACCGAACTCTTCCGGCGCGGGATCGGGGAGGCCACCGACATCGTTGAAAAGGAAATGTACACCTTTCTCGATCGCGGCGACGAATACCTGACCCTGAGGCCGGAGGCGACCGCGTCGATTCTCCGCGCCTATCTCGAGCACACCCTCTATGCCGCCGATCCGCTGTCCCGCCTGTTCACCATCGGCCCCATGTTCCGGCGGGAGCGCCCCCAGAAGGGGCGTCTTCGCCAGTTTCATCAACTGGACGCGGAGATTCTCGGAATCGACGACCCCCGTGTGGACGCGGAGCTGATCGTCATGCTCATGCACTTTCTCGTCCGCGCCGGCCTGCCGGACATTCATCTTGAAATCAATTCCCTGGGATGTCCGGACTGCCGCCCGGCGCTCCGGGACCGGCTCATCGCCTTTCTCGCGGGCAAACAGGCGGACCTGTGCGAAGACTGTCGTCGGAGGATGAACACGAACCCGCTCCGGATCTTCGACTGCAAACTCCAGACCTGCCACGAACAGCTTCTGTCGGCGCCGAAGATCCTCGATTTCCTTTGTCCGGCGTGCGACGCCCATTTCCGGACATTCAGGGAATACTTAACCATTGCGAATATAACACCCGAAATCAACGCCGGAATGGTTCGAGGCCTCGATTATTATACACGAACGGCCTTCGAGGTCACGACGGGCGCTCTCGGCGCCCAGAACGCGGTCCTCGGCGGCGGACGCTACAACGGTCTGGCTCGCGAACTCGGCGGCCCCGACATCCCCGGAATTGGCTTCGCCATCGGCCTGGAGCGTCTCCTCTCCCTCATCGAGCCGAACGATGCGCAACTCGGCCCCGTCCCGCACCTGTTCATCGCCTTTTTGGGGGATCAGGCGGGGCGCGTCGCGTTCGATCTCGCCAACGGTCTGCGGAAGGCCGGGATCCGCACTGAGGTCGATTACGCCGGGCGCAGCCTCAAAAGCCAGATGCGCCGCGCGAACAAGCTGAACTGCCCCTACACCCTGATCCTGGGGGATCGCGAGATCGCCGCGGGCGTGGTGCAGTGGCGCAACATGCGGAGCAGTTTGCAGGAAACCCTTGCCCTGGACGGCCTTTTCGAAACCGTCCGGGGAAAATTACTTGAGAAAGGCCAAACACTTGTCTGAATTCATCACCCAAATCAAAAGGACTCATTACTGTGGGACGCTCTCGGTCGCGGACGACGGCCGCACCGTCGTGCTGATGGGATGGACGCACCGGCGCCGGGATCACGGCGGGGTCATCTTCGTCGATCTTCGCGATCGTGAAGGACTCGTCCAGATCGTCTTCAACCCGGAGATCAGTCCGGACATCCACCGTGAGGCCCACCGCATCCGGAGCGAATACGTGCTCGCCGTCCGGGGTCAGGTTCGAACCCGCCCGGAAGGCATGCAAAACCCCGACCTGAAGACCGGAGCGGTCGAGGTCATGGTCCTGGACCTCCAGATCCTGAACGAGTCGAAAACGCCCCCCTTCCTCCTCGACACCGAGGCGGAGATCTCGGAAAACGTCCGTCTGAAATACCGCTACCTGGACTTGAGGCGTCCCTCCATCCAGAAGAATCTCCTGCTTAGGAGCAAGGCCGCGGCGGAAACGCGGGCCTATCTGATCGAGAACGGCTTCATCGAGGTGGAAACGCCCTTCCTCACGAAAAGCACCCCCGAAGGGGCCCGCGATTATCTGGTCCCGAGTCGCGTCAACGCGGGCGCCTTCTACGCGCTGCCGCAGTCCCCCCAGATCTTCAAGCAGCTTCTGATGGTGGCCGGCTTCGACCGCTACTTTCAGATCGTGAAATGCTTCCGGGACGAGGACCTGCGCGCGGACCGTCAACCGGAATTCACCCAGATCGACTGCGAAATGTCCTTCATCTCCGAGGAGGATGTCCTTAAGGTCATGGAGGGGCTCATGATCCATCTCTTCCGCTCCGTGCTCGGCATCGAACTCGACCAGCCGTTTCCCCGCCTGTCGTTTCACGAGGCGATGAACCGCTACGGGAAGGACGCCCCCGATGTCCGCTTCGGCCTCGAACTCACGGATCTCACCGACCTGCTCTCGGAGAGCGGTTTCGTGATCTTCCGGGAGGCCATCGCCACCGGCGGCATCGTCAAGGCGATCCGCGTCGAGGGCGCCAAGAAGCTCTCCCGCAAGGATATCGACGGGTTGAACGATTTCGTCACCGCCCTGGGCGCGAAGGGGCTCGCCTGGGCCAGGGTCACGCCGGACGGCTGGACCTCCCCGATCGTCAAGTTCATGTCGCCGTCCGAGATATCGGAGATCAATCGCCGCATGCAGTCGGCGGAAGGCGATCTCCTCCTTCTGCTGGCGGATGCGCCCGGTCTCGTCCGCGAGATTCTCGGAAACCTCCGCCTCCACCTCGCGCGGAAACTCGGCCTCGTCCGACCGGATCAACTGGCCTTTACCTGGGTCACGGAATTTCCGCTCTTCGAGTACAGCGAGTCGGAAAAACGCTACGTCTCCACGCATCACCCGTTCACCTCACCGGTGGACGAGGATATCCCCCTGCTGCTGACGGATCCCGGCAAGGTTCGGGCGCGCGCCTACGACCTCGTCCTGAACGGGTCGGAAATCGGGGGCGGCAGCATCCGGATCCACCGCCAGGAGGTGCAGTCGCTGATCTTCCAGGCGCTCGGTCTCCCCGATACCGAGATCCGCCAGAAGTTCGGCTTCCTCCTGGACGCCCTGGAATACGGGACGCCGCCCCATGGCGGAATCGCCTTCGGCCTGGACCGCCTGATGATGATCATGACGGGTGCGGATTCCATCCGCGACGTCATCGCCTTCCCGAAGACGCAGAAGGCGACGTGCCTGCTCACCGACGCCCCCGGGCCGGTCAGCATCGAGCAACTGATGGAGCTTTCCCTGAAGATCGTCTCCTGACGCCTTTTTCTATTGACAAAGACGCGCTCGCTTTATAACTTCCTCAGGTCAGGAGAATGAATCATGCCTAAATGGAATCAGGAGAAAAAAGTCCTCGATCACGAACATACGCGGTTCTGGCGTTACGATCTGAAGGACATCGAAGAGCCGAATCTGCAGAAGGATGTCTTCCCGTACGAAGAGATCTCCCGAATCGACTTCGACCACAAGCTCATCCCGATCACCCCGGCGGACGACCTCTTCATCACGGACACGACATTTCGTGACGGTCAGCAGGCTCGTCCGCCCTACACGGTGCGGCAGATCGTCGACCTGTTCAAGCTGATGCACCGCCTGGGCGGGGACCGCGGAATCATCCGCCAGTCCGAGTTCTTCCTCTACAGCCAGAAGGACAAGGAGGCCGTCGCCCAGTGCCTCGCGTTGAACCTGCCCTACCCGGAGGTCACGGGCTGGATTAGGGCCAGCCGGGAGGACATCAGGCTCGTCAAGGATTCCGGCCTGAAGGAAACCGGCATCCTGACCTCGGTGTCGGACTACCACATCTTCCTCAAACTCAACGTGAGCCGGAAGAAGGCCCTCGACGACTACCTGGGCATCGTGAAGTCGATTCTGGCCGAAGGCATCGTCCCGCGCTGCCACTTCGAGGACATCACGCGGGCCGACATCTACGGCTTTTGCATCCCGTTCGCCCTGGAGCTGATGAAGCTCCGCGAGGAGAGCGGCATCGACATCAAGATTCGCCTCTGCGACACGATGGGCTACGGCGTGACCTATCCCGGGGCCTCCCTGCCCCGCGCGATCGACAAGCTCGTGCGTGCCTTCATCGACGATGCCGGCGTTCCCGGACATCTCTTGGAGTGGCACGGCCATAACGACTTTCACAAGGCCCTGATCAATGCCTCCACCGCCTGGCTGTACGGCTGCTCCGCGGCCAACGGCACCCTGCTGGGTCTGGGCGAGCGCACGGGGAACCCTCCGATCGAGGGCCTCATCATCGAATATATCGGCCTGCGGGGCCACGCGGACGGCATCGACACCACGGTCATCACCGACATCGCCCACTATTTCGACAAGGAAATCGGCTATCGCATTCCGGCGAACTATCCCTTCGTCGGGGCCGATTTCAACGTGACCCGCGCCGGCGTCCATGCCGACGGACTCATCAAATGCGAGGAGATCTACAACATCTTCGACACGACCCGCCTGCTCAAGCGTCCGATCGTGCCGATGATCACCGACAAGTCCGGCAAGGCCGGCATCGCCTTCTGGATCAACTCCCACCTCCACCTCGCCGAGGAGAGCCAGGTCGACAAGCGTCACCCCGGCATCTCCAAGATCCACAAGTGGATCCTCGACCAGTACGAGGGGGGGCGGATGACCAGCATCTCCAACGAGGAAATGGAGAAGCTCATCCGCAAGCACCTGCCGGAGCTGTTCATGTCGGAACTGGACAAGATCAAGTACCGGGCCGCGGAGGCGGCGGTCGCCGTCGTCAAGCAGGTCATCGAGCACCCGGTGATGAAGTCCATGCAGCCTGAACTCCAGGAACCCGTGATGTTGCAGTTTATCGAGGAAAACCCCTCGATTCAGTTTGCCTATGTCGTCGACATGAACGGGAAGAAGACGACCCGCAACATCACGAACATCGCGGATCGGGCCAAGTACGAGAATTATGGCGTCGGGACGGACCAGTCGGACCGGGAATGGTTTATCCGGCCGCTGCAGACCGGCAAGATGCACGTGACGAACTTCTACATCTCCAAGATGACGGGAGCCCTGTGTATCACCGTTTCCGCGCCGATCGTCGACGAGAAGGACGAGATGGTCGGCATCTTCGGCGTGGACATCAAGTTCGAAGACTGGGTCAAGCGGGTCGAAGACATCGCGGAAGCGACGCAGATCGCCCTGAAGGCCGAATACGAGGCGCGCGCCAAATCCGACCGCTGGGTCTGAGAGTCTTAAGGCGCGGCGGGGTCAGTCCTCGTAGCCGATGTTCCACTGCTCGAACGGGCTGTCCTTGAGGCGTCGGGACAGCGGCGTGATTTCGCTGATGAAGCGGGAGGGCGAGAGGACATCGTACCCCGAGCCCCGCTGGTAGTCGAGCAGCGGATAGCTCAGGTATAGTTGATCCTTCGCCCGGGTAGACGCCACGTAGAAGAGCCGCCGCTCCTCCTCTTCCCCGTCCGGCTCCTTCAGGCAGCGGGCGAGGGGGATCATCCCGTCCGCGCAGGAGATGAGGAAGACGACGGACCACTCCAGGCCTTTGGCCTGATGAATGGTGCTCAGCACCACCCTGCCCTCACGGCCGTTTTCACGCTCGCTCTCCCCCTCTTCCGTCGTCTGGGCCAGCAGGGAAAGTTCCGCAAGAAAATCCTCCAGCCCCTCGAACCGTCCGGAAAAGTTGGCCAGCTGCTCCAGGTCCTCGCGGCGCGCGGCCATGTCGGTGTACTGCTGTTCGAGAAAGGCCTGATACCCGCGTTCGAGAACGACGTCGATCATGGCTGCCGGGGTCCGGTCCGTGACGAGGAGGGCCCGAAGGGTCTGCTGAAGGGCGGCCAGTCCCGGCTGGGCCGCCTTCGACGCCAGTGCCGGGAACCCCGCTTCCTCGACGGCCCGCAGCGGGTCCTCCCGGTCGGACAGGTAACGCCAGACCTTGTCGGCCGTAGCTTTTCCAACCTTCGGGTAGAGCCCCAGGATGCGCTTCCAGGCCGGCTCGTCCAGAGAGTTGGCCACCACGCGGAGGTAGGCCGTCACGTCCTTGACATGGGCCTGCTCGAAAAAACGGATCCCGGAGCGGATCTCGAAGGGGATGCCGCGCCGCGTGAGCTCCATCTGGACATTCATGGAGTGGTAGTGGGCCCGGTACAGAATGGCCAACTCGTGCAGAGGGATTCCCTCCCCGAGGAGTTCGAGCAGACGCTGGGCGACGAAGTTGGCCTGCTGAACGTCGCTCTTGAGCGGCACCACGATGGGCTTCAAGCCCGTCCGCCGGATCGGACGCAGCGTCTTGGCGAACTGGTTCTCGTTGTTGACGATGCTGAGGTTCGCCAGATGGAGGATTTCCGGCGTGCTGCGGTAATTCGTCTCGAGCTTGAAGATGCGGCAATCGGGATAGCGCTCCGGAAAGCGCATGATGTTGGCGAAATTCGCCCCGCGGAAGGAATAGATGCTCTGCGAGTCATCCCCCACGACCATGACGTTCCGGTGGCGGGCGGCGAGCAGATCGATGATCTCCGCCTGTAGGCGGTTTGTGTCCTGATACTCGTCGACCAGAATATGAAGGAAGCGCTCGGCGTACTGTTCCGACAGGTCCGGCTGTTCGCTGAGCAGTTGCCGCCAGTTCAGGAGCAGGTCGTCGAAATCCATGATCTGCTCCCTCCTCTTGCGCCGGGCATACCGGACCGCGACATCGCCGATTTCCTGGCTCAGATGGGAGAAGAACGGATACCGCTGAAGGATGACCTCCCCCATGTCGCGGCCGGTGTTGACGGAGAGGCTGACGATCTCGCGGATGACGTCGCCCTTCGGGAACTTCTCGCCCGTCCTTCCCGACTGCGCCTCGGCGATACAGGCGTTGATGAGCTGTCGCGCATCCTCGCTGTCGGCGATGGTGAATCCCGGTTCGTACCCCAGACGCGCGGCGTGCCTCCGGAGCGTCCGGTTGGCAAGATGATGGAAGGTCCCTCCCCAGAGCGGGCGGAGGTCGTCTCCGACCAGCGACTGGACGCGCCCGAGCATGGCGCGGGCCGCCTTGTTCGTGAAGGTGGCCAGCATGATCCTGGCCGGCGATACCCCCGTTTCGATCAGGCGGGCAACGCGGTACGTCAGGGCGCGCGTCTTGCCGCTCCCGGCTCCGGCAATGACGAGCGTCGGGCCGTCGCCCTCCATCACGACGCGGCGCTGCTCCTCGTTCAGGGCCTGGTCATAATCGATCATGGCCCTGAATCAAGCGCCTTTCAGGGCGATCTTGACGTTTTCGACGGTCTCCCGGCTGTTCAGGGACAGGAAGTTCTTGAGCAGACCGGCCTTTTCATAATACGCGATCAGGGGGGCGGTCTTGTCCTGGTAGGTCTTGAGGCGGTTGCCGATCGCCTCTTCGGTTTCATCGGCCCGCTGAATCACGTCGGTTCCACATTTCCGGCACTTTCCGTCCGCCGTCGGTGGATTGCTCTTGACGTTGTAGATCTCCTGGCAGTCCGGATTCGCACAGGTCCGCCGCGTGGTCAGGCGGTCCATGATCACATCCCGGGGCACTTCGAGATTCACGACGAAATCGAGCCGGATGCCGAGCCTGTCGAGCAGGACCTGGAGATCCTCCGCCTGCGGGATCGTGCGGGGAAACCCGTCCAGGATGAATCCCCCGGCACAGTCCTTCCCCTGGAGACGAACCTCCATCATCTTCATGATCAGCGCGTCCGGAACCAGATCGCCCCGATCCATATAGGCCTTGGCCTCTTCTCCCAGATCGGAGCCCTCTTTGACGGCCGCGCGCAAAATGTCGCCCGTCGAGATCTGGACGGATCCGTCATGCTCCGTCAAAAGTTTGGCCACCGTGCCTTTTCCGGCGCCCGGCGCGCCCAATAGAATGATCTTCATGTCGTCCTCCTCGCTTTTATGCTGTCCGCCGCGACGGCGGAATCGATGCAGTTCGGCACGGGCGGGACTATAGAGGAACTTGTCCGGGCCGTCAAGACATTAGCGGGGAGTCAGGGGCGGCGGGTTCGGTATTCCGGGAAAATCAGGGCGGGGAGCATGACGGCTTCCAGCATCGCCCACTGGGCTTCGAATCCCTCCTCCCCGACATCCGCGTGGAAACGGAGCATCTCTCCGAAGCGCAGGGTGACGCGGGAGAAGGGCTTCGGGATCATGAAGCGGTCCCAGCTCCTGAAGTACCAGGCGTGTTCGGCCGTGGTGTAGAAGGGGACCACGGCCGCATCCGTCTCGCGGGCGATGCGGACGGCGCCGGGCCTGACAACGCCCGCCGGCCCCCGCGATCCGTCCAGGAGACCCTGCAGCACCGCAGGGCCCGGGCCCGTTTTCGAAGGCAGAAGCTAATCGATGCGCGTCTCCTAAGTCAAGGAGAAAATGGCCATTTTTCTTGACGCGGGGCGGGCCTCCCCCTATAATCCCCTTTACATACCCGGGGGGCATCGGTAACATCATCCAAAGGAGGCGGCCATGAATGAACGCTTGAAGATCGCGGTCAATACCGGGGGGGGAGACGCCCCGGGGCTCAACGCTGTCATCTACGCCGTGACCCTGGCGGCTTATCGACGCGGGTGGGAGGTTTACGGCATTCACACCGGATACAACGGCCTGCTGGACACCGACGAGATTACGCGCCTGACGCCCGAAAAGGTCGCGGGCATCGTCTCGCTGGGGGGCACGATTCTCGGCACGACCAACAAGGGGGATCCCTTTGCCATGCCGGTGAAGAACGCCGTCGGGGATCCCGAGACGCGGGATGTCTCCGCAAAGATTCTGAGCAACTTCAAACGACTGGGATTCGACGTCCTCGTCGCGATCGGCGGCGACGGCTCCCTGCGGATCGCGAACCGGCTGTCCGCGATGGGCATGCCGGTGGTCGGCGTGCCGAAGACGATCGACAACGACCTGGCGAGCACGGTCATCACCTTCGGATTCGATACGGCGGTGTCCACGGCGACCGACGCGATCGACAAGCTCCATTCGACCGCCAGCGCACACGAGCGGGTCATGGTCGTCGAGGTGATGGGGCGCTATGCCGGGTGGATTGCGATGAACAGCGGGATCTCGGGTTCCGCGGACGTGATCCTGATCCCGGAGGTCCCCTTCCGGATCGAAAGCGTCTGCAACAAGATCATGGACTGCGAACTCCATGGAAAGCGCTACAGCATCGTCGTCGTCGCGGAGGGGGCCCAAGCCGAGGGCGGGAGCCTCATCCACAAGGGCGGCGGCGAGGCGGGCCGCCAGGAGGTGGTCCTGGGCGGCATCGGCGAATGGGTGGCCCGCGAAATCCAGAAGTGCACCGGCAAGGACACCCGCTCGCTTGTCCTGGGACACCTGCAGCGCGGCGGATCGCCGACAACCTTCGACCGGCTGGTGGCCCTGCGCTTTGGCGCCGCGGCCGTCCGGCTCATCGCGGAAGGTCAGCGGAACGTCATGGTGGCCCTGCGTCCCCCCACGACGGTGGCCGTGCCGCTGGCGGAGGCCGTCGAGAAGATGAAATCGGTGCCGCTGGACTCGGATTCCATCCTCACCGCGCGCGACATGGGCATCAGCTTCGGGGATGACTGAGCCGCGTACGGTTCGCCGAACCCGGGCCGGCGCATCCGATCCGTCGCTCAGGGCTTCTTTTGCATTCCCTGCGAGATCTGCCGGGCGCGGCTGAACGCGGGCGTGGTGAGCAGCGCGTTTCTGGACGCCGTCTGACTCCCGGCCAGCTCCTTCATCTGCTTGACCCGCTCTTCGCTGGGCGGGTGCGTGCTCATCGCGTCCGACAGGCTGCGCAGGACGCCGCCTCCGCTTCGGCCGGCCTTCTCGGCATCCAGGAGTTTTTCATAAAACTTGCCGACCTGGTCCTTGTCGTACCCGGCCCCCACGGCGAGCCTGAACCCGATCCGATCCGCCTCCATTTCATCCTCGCGGGAATTCGCCATGAAGGTGTACTTCTGAACGAAAAGGCCGCCAACGGCCCCGGCCGCGCCACCGATGGCTGCCGCGGTCGCCAGGCAGGCCGTATCTCCCTCCTTGCAGAGGACACGCCCCAGACCGTACCCCGCCGCCGCTCCGACCACCCCGCCCCCGGCGGTGTAAAGCCAGGTTTTGCTCTGGGCCTTTTCCATCGCGTACATCCGCTCCGCCGTATGCCGGGCCATGATATGCCCGATCTCGTGCGAAACCACTCCGGCGAGCTCCGCTTCATTGGACGCCATCGCGATCAGCGGCGCCGTGACGAATACCTGACCGGCCGGCAGCGCAAAGGCGTTCACATCCTCGACATCGACCACGGTGAAGGTGTAGCGATAGGGCTGACCGTCCACCTTGTTGGCCTTCACGATCTTCTGGCCGAGATTCTCGATGTATTTCTGCAGTTCGGCGTTCTTCGCCGCCGGGTAATCCTTGCGCATTTGCGGCAGGGCCTCCTCGGTCAGGCGCTTTTCGTCCTGGACCGTGAGGCCGACATCCTGCCCCGTATTGTCGCCCTCGCGATAGCGCGAACTGCCGGTGGTGGCGCAGGCCAGCAAGCCCGACAGGGTCAAGAGAATGCAGAGCGTCGCGATCTTTTTCATGTGTTTCTTCCTCCCCTTCTCTCCGGTCGGGAGTCCCATACCTCCGGAATTCTTTGATTAAATCCTGAAGTAATGGTCCACGAAGATCCGGTCGGAGATATCCTTGACGATGTAGATGAATTTTTCCTTGACGAGGTCGATCTCTTTCCCGTTCGAGACGACCTGGCCGTTTCGGTCGAAAAAAACGTGCACGGTCGGACGCAGCGGCCAGTCGGGATGGGTGGCCATGACCTGTCCGATTTCACCCGTATTCAGGCGCACGACACTGTAGACGGGAAACAGGGAAAAACCCTTGATGAACAGCTTCACCGTGGCGGGGCTGAAGATCCCGTGCCTCAGGCAGATGAGATGCTGCATGCCTTCATGGGGCGTAACGGGACCGCGCTGGGGGCGGTGGTGCGTCAGGGCCTCGAAGAAATCGACCATCGCGATCAGTTCCGCAAATCGAGACAGGCTCTTGGTTCCCCTGGGGTAGCCTTTTCCATCGATCCGTTCGTGGTGTTCCAGGGCCACGGTCCTGAGCAGTTCATCGGCAGCGATGACTTCCCTCAGACGCCTTTCCCCGTCCTCGGGGTGACGACGGATAACCTCGAATTCCTCCAGGGTGATGAGATCGCGCTTGTGGACGATTTTCCTCGGGACCTCGTACATCCCGACATCGTGAAAGAGCGCCGCCAGCGCGAACTTCACCAGATCCTCCCCATCAAGCGGAATCGTGAGGGCGAGCTTGATCGCATAGAGGGTGACATTCAGGGAGTGGGTGGCGATCAGGTCCTTGAAGAAGGGCTCCGGGATGGCGGAAAAGTAATACAGGGGATCGACGATACCGGGGTTCGCGAGGATGGATCGGACCAGGTCGCAAGCCGTCGCAAGGCTTCGGCCGTCCCCCTCGGAGAAAAGACGGAAGATCGCAGCCGTCTGCCGGGAAAGGCGTTGATAGAGGACGGAGACGGGGACCGGCTGGTCCTCGAAGCGGATGTCGTTCCAGGCGACGGTGCGCCCGGTTTCGGCGATGACTTCAAACGTAAACGCAAAGGGCGAATGATCCGTTCCCATCCGGATGTTGTGTTTTCCGGGAGGCAGCGGAAACTCCGCGGGGCCCCCGATCGCCCCTCCCAAGGGTCTGCCGTTCACCCACGATCCTGAACGGCTCTTCGGATCGACCACAAAAATCGTCTCTCCCCGCCGCTCCAGGATGACCTGTTGATGGGAAAGGCGATAGGGACGAGGGTCTTCCAGGGCGAGATCGGGTTCGTCGTGGAACGACGTCATCCCTCCGCGGGCCCTTCCGATGCGGAAGGGAAAGTAACGGATGGTGAGCTCCTGGTTCAAGAGCGCCTTCCGGCTGCGCGTATTCTGCCCTTTCAGGACCACCGCTGCGGAGCTTTCGGCAACGAGATCCGCGTCGGTTTCCGAATCGAACTCATCTTCCAGGATTTCCAGGATGTCTGGATTCATGCGCCTTGCTCTCCCGATGAGGGGGCCGGTGTAACCCGCTTCTTAACCGCCCTTCCCGGACGCCTCCGGACCGTCCGTTCGAGGCTCCGGCCGACGAGAACCCGGTCCGCCTCGAAATGGAGCACGTGCGGCTCTTCCTTCTCCCGTTGGGCGTGGTACCGGTTGCCCCGCTCCTGCGGAACGTCCCGGAACAGCATCGTCCGCTGCCTGGCATCCACCCAGGAGTCGGTCGCCTGCCGGGCGAAGACGGGTGCGTCTGCGCGGGACTTTGCCGACCTTTCCGAACGTTTCATCCGAGCCCTCTCTCCGTGACCGCCATGCCTTCCCAATATCGCGTTATGACACGGATAAGTCAAGCAGGATTGCATGCACTTTTCACCGGGGAAGCGTCAGGTGAATGGTTATCACACATCTGAACGACGGGCGGCGGAAACGGCTCAACGATCCGGGGAGCTTTTTGATGGCGACGGAATTGCGGCTGGCTCGGCGCGCACCGGGTGGTCCTCGGGGAGACGGCGGCAGCGCGTTTTGATGCAGCGGACAATCATATCGATCTCCGGGCGCCCCTTGTTCTGAAAAACGGTGAAGCGACATGGGACCCCGGCTTCAGTCTCGACATAGCCCACCTGTGTGCGGATCCCTTCCAGCCGTCCGGTCTTGAAGGAAACGCCGGCCCGTTTTCTCAGCAGATGGCGATAGGGTTCGAACTGGATCAAGATCGCGTCCATTTCCGATGCCGACAGGCAATTCTCCCGGGAGAGTCCGGATCCTTCCACGATATGGACATTCGTCATCCCCAGTTCATCCCTGAGGTAACGGTCGATCACGCGGATTCCCTTCTCCAGGGTCGCCGGCGGACCGTACACGTCGGCGCCCAGGTTAAGGAAGAGCTGGTTGGCGATAAAGTTGTTCGAGAATTCCATCATTCCCCTGATCACCGCTTCCAGGGTGAACGCGGACACGTGGGTGTACACCAGCGTATCACCCGCCTGCACTGGACCCGTGGAAATATCCCCGGCCATGTCGATGCCCTCCCTTTTCATGAAATACAGGGCGACTTCACCGGCATAGCGCGTGATGTCCCGTTCGTCGTGGCTGAAGGTGTAACGGCCCTGCTTCAGGCCCAGGGTTTTGCATCGTTCTCCGGCCGCGCGCGACAGGGGCGTTTGCGGCTCCGTATCCGCGATCCGGCCCTCCGCGTCCGGATCGGCATGGACCGTATTGAAATTCGCGCACAGGGCGCCGGGCGGGGCATCGTAGGGATTCGTGGAGTCTCCCCTCCCCGAAATAACGATGCCGGGCGCAAAGTAGGAATTGTCCAGGATCAAATGATTGAACCCACGCAGCTTCGCTGACAGCGACTTTGCGATTTCCTCCCACGCCTCCGAGACGAGGAAGGGATCGCCGTAGCCCTTGATTATCAGATTCCGTTCGGCATCCACGTAGAATTCCGTCCGGAATCGGTGGGACAATCCCCAATGATGGATCGCGGCCAATGCCGTCAGCAGCTTGATCGTGGACGCCGGGACGTATTGGGGTGCCCCGTTCCGTTCGATGAGGATATTGCCGTCGCCATCGATGACGAGAATGGCCCCGCGCGGATCCATGCCCTCCATACAGGTCGAATGCCCGCCCGCGGCCGCCGGACAGGCGTGGGCCAGGACCCAAAGGCAGATCAAGGCCGCCGGCAGGCGCTTCCAGTCTCGTGCTCGCCTCGTCCTCGTACGACCGGACTCGCGGGCTTTCCGGATGTCAACGAGAAGCGCCACGGGCCGTGCTCACTTCACCGTGAAGACATGCACATCCCTCTGCGGGAACGGCATGGAGATGCCCTGCGCGTCGAATTCCTTTTTCACGGCCTCGATCACATCAAAGTAGACGCCCCAGTAGTCGCCGGTGTTGACCCAGGCCCTCAACTGGAAATCGACGCTGCTTTCCGCAAGCTTCTTGACCAGGATCGCGGCTGCGGGATCCTTCAGAATCCTGGACTCCTTTGCGACCACCGTCTGAATCGCCTGCCTGACCTTGTCGATATCATCGCCGTAGCTCGCCCCGAAATCGAGATCCACCCTCCGAGTCGTTTTTGACGAGTAATTGACGATGTTGTCGCCCATCATCTTCGCGTTCGGAATGATGATCACCTTGTTGTCCACGGTCGCGAGGTGTGTCGTGAAAATCTGGATTTTTTCGACCGATCCCGCGGCCCCGCCCCCCTCGATATAATCCCCGACCCGGAAGGGCTTGAAGATCAGCATGAGAAATCCGGCGGCGAAATTGGCCAGGGACCCCTGCAGGGCGAGACCGATGGCCAGGCCCGCGGCGCCGATGACCGCGATAAAGGATGTCGTCTGTATCCCGAGCTGGGCGAGCGCCGCCAGGACGATGAACGTCATCATCGCCACGTACACCAGGCTCTCCGTAAAAGAAACGATGGCGGGATCGACGCTGTGCCTTCGCAGGATTCGTGCCGTCAACTTCTGTATGCCCTTGGCGGCCCATCGTCCGAGGACCAGAATGACGAGGGCGGCGATCACCTTCAGCCCATAGAGGGCGAGCAGTTCCTGTGCTTTCACAAACACCCCTTCCATGAATTACCTCCATCAGTTTCTTGACTCAAAGCATCCCCCGGCGCTTCCGTAAAAACGGTCGGCACCCGTCATCCGGGGGGAAAACCTCGTTGAAATTCGTGATACGTGACGACCTTGCTCAGGGCGGAGGCCGCGCGCGGAAGGCCTTCATACAGGGGAACGCCGCCGGCAATCAGGGTTTGATAAAGCCTCGATGCGGCCTCCACGATGCCGGGGAGCGTTCGGTAACGCTGCCAGCTGACGAGATAAGGCTTTCCGGACGTATGTTCCCGCGCCGGTCCGGCGAGATAGTGCGCGAGCCGGTCGATGTGTCTGCCCTCGTCGAAATTGTAGGTCCAGTCGACGTGGATCGTGATGACAATCGCATCGATGAGTGGATCGGCCGAGATGCTGCGCAGGGCCCGTTCGAGCAGGCCGAAGTCCGCGAAGGCGATGCCCGCATCGACGGGATTCCGGAGGATATTCCCCGCCTCGGGGATGAAGGCGCGGAATTCCGCCTGCGTTTTCTCGCTGAGCAGCGGCAGTTCGAGTCCCGCCCGGGCAATGACGTCCGCCGCCCAGACGCCAATGCCGCCCCCCGTGCCGATCACGGCGACACGCCGTCCCGCCGGTTCTCCGAGGTTCCGGAAGGCCAGGACGACATCGGTCATCTCCTCCAGGGAATCGACCCGGACCGCCCCGGTCTGGCGGAACACGGCCTCCCAGAGGTGCGGACCGCCGGCCAGCGAGCCCGTGTGGGAGGCGACGGCCCGGGCGCCGGATTCGGTCAGGCCGCCCTTCATGACGATGACGGGCTTGCGCGGATTGATGTCCGCAATCTCCCTGAGCAGATGCCGGCCGTCCCGAACCCCCTCGAGATACAGGCAGATGATGCGCGTCTGTTCGTCGTGCTTGAGGTATTCCAGAAAATCCGTACTGTCCAGGGTCAGGGCATTCCCGTAGCTGATGGCCTTGCTTAAATAGATGCCCGAACGCTCCGCCAGGGCGGCCAGGTCACCCGCATGGCCGCCGCTCTGCGAGACGAAGGCGACGTCGCCGCTTTTGGTCGGGGCGGACCGCCACGTGGCGAGGCGCAGGGCGGGATTGTAGAGGCCCATGCAATTCGGGCCCATGACGTTCAGTCCGCCGCGTATCGCGATTTCCTCGATCTCTCCCTGAAGCCGCAGGCCCTCCTCCTCCCCGGTTTCCTTGAAGCCGGCCGCAAAGATGTGCACGTTCCGGTTTCCGGTGGCGATGCACTCCTCCAGGGCCGCGGGCACCATCGGCGCGGCGACGGCGACGATCACCAGATCCACGGGCTCCGGGAGTTCCCGAAGGCTCGGGTAGGACGGAAGCCCCTCGATCTCCTCCGCCCGGGGATTGATCGGGTACAGTTTCCCCGTATAACCCAGTCCGACGATGACGCGCATGAGGTTCTGCCAGCCGCCGCTATTGGACCGCCGGGCGCCGATGAGGGCGATGCTGCGTGGGGCGAGCATCGTATCCAGGAAGGAAAGGTCCCTCTGCGGTCTGTCGGGCAGGGCGGAGCCGCCGAGCACGACAAGGGCATCGACCGCACGGACCCGGCCGTCCGGTCCGGTCAGGAGAGGGTTGATGTCGACCTCAGCCACTTCCGGATGGGCCAGGGCCAGCCGGGAAAGGCCGGTCAGAACGCGGACGATCTGATCCCGGTCCACGGCCGCTTCTCCGCGGAAGTGGCCGAGCAGGGCCGCGGCCTTCAACTCGTCCGGCATGCGCCGCGCCTCCGCCGCCTCAAAGGGGGCGATGCGGAAGGTGACGTCCCGAAGGGCCTCCGTGTAGACCCCGCCAAGACCGAACATGATCACCGGCCCGAACCGTTCGTCGCGGATCATGCCCGCCACGAATTCCCGCTTCCCGGACAGCATGGGCTGGACGAGAAATCCCTCGAGGTCCGAGCCCGCGGCCACGGTGATCTCGCTCGCGGCCGCGGCGACATCCGCTTCATCCTTCAGGTTCAGGCGGACGAGCCCCCGCTCCGTTTTATGGGTCAGTTTCGCCCCCAGCCCCTTGAGAACGACCGGAAACCCCATCGCGGCCGCGTGTTCCGCCGCGTGCTTCGCATCTTTCGCGATCTGTTCCGCAACGACGGGTACATCGTAGGCGGCCAGAAACCGCTTCGCCTCCGCCTCCGTCAGGGCGCTGCGTCCTCCGGCCTGCGCCGTTTCGATCCGTTCTATTGGCGTCAACCTGTCCTCTCCCCCCTCAAACACCAATGGCTCCCTCCCTTCGCGTTTCGTAGCTCAAACGGAAGACCGTGTCGGTCATCCATCGCTTGAACGACTCGCTGTCCGTGAGTTGTTTGAAAGCGATTGACATCCTTAACGGATTGTAAGGCGAAATCCCAGTGGCATCGGTCATTTCGATTTCGGTATGCATACCACCCTGCCCGGTGTTGTCAAGACAAAATGATCTAAATTGCAGATGTCTGCTATTTGTGTTGTGACGCTTCAAGATAGGGAGGGACTTTGATACCTGGAAGGGCTGCGTGCCGCCGGCGAACGAGTTACTGCATCACCAGGATGCGAGCTCTGGCGGAATGCAGCGGAATGATTCGTGATGGCTCGGGAAGGATAACCCTGAGCGAAGGAAACTCAGCGGAGCGTCATCAGGACGAGCCGGGTGCCGGACAGGGTCATCCGCGTCAATTTGACATCGAAAATCTTCGCCCTGTCCCGGACATCGAGAAATTCAACGAAGACATCGTCGGACGACCCCATCCAGGCCTGCCGCAACGCCCGGAAGAAGTCGTCGCGGTACTCTTCCTTGATCAATTCCCGGACGCCCTGGCCGATCAGGCTGTCGCGCGATTTTCCAAGGTACTCCATGACCTTTTCCGAAACGCCTTCGATCGATCCCGCGATGTCCAGCAGGATTCCCATCTCTTCCCGGTCCAGCTGGCGCTTCAACTGGTCCTTCTTGTCCCGCATCCAGGCATAGGCATGCCCCAGTTCCCGGTTGGCCGCTTCGAGCTGATCGTTCGCGTTCTTCAGGGCCTCCTCGATCTGTTTGCGGTTCGTGACATCCACCAACCCGCCGTAGAGACGGCAGCCTCCCGGTGACGTTGCATCCTCGATGCATTCCGCATAAGAGGTCACCCAGGAAATCCTCCCGTCCTTATGCCGAAGGCGAAGATCAGTCGACATCGACTGCCCCGGGGGCAGTCCCGTGACGTGCCTATCGAAGAGGGGAAGGTCCTCGTCCATCACCAGAAAGCGCCAGCAGGATTGCGCCTTGATCTCGTCGATCGTGAAGCCCGCGATCGTTTCGGTGTCCCCGGACAGCCAGTCGATCGAAAAAACGCCGCCCGTATCGGCTACGCAGGAGTAAATAATATCGGTCGTCAGGCAGGAGATCTGTCGAAATCGCTCTTCACTTCTCCGAAGCGCCTCCTCCGTCATCTTTCGCTGCGTGATGTCTCTCGACACCCCGTGTATGCCGATGACGCGGCCGTCCTGCCCGCGAATCGCGCGGACCTTGTTTTCGAGCCAGACCGTCCCCCCATTCTTATGGTAATACTCCATCTCCAACTGGACCGTCCGGTCGGGGTCGCCCGTCCCCTCCCGTTCCTTCTCCAGTTCCCGGCCGAGCAGCTCACAGATCCGCGCATAGGTTTCCGGTGTCACCATTTCCGACAGATGCTGCGTCAACCTTTCTTCCGGAGCGTATCCCAGGACCTCGATGGTGGCCGGACTCACATAAGTCGGCCTCATGTTCATGTCGAGCGTCCAGACCGTGTCCGTCATCTTCTCCAGCAAAAGTCGATGTTTCGCGTTGCTTTCCCGTAACGCCTCCAGGGCCTTACGGGCTTTGCCCAACTCGGCTTCCAGATGCTCGACTTCCCGCTTCAGATCTACCTGTGAGGCTTTTGCGATCATCGGATATCTCCCCTATTGCTGGACCATCATGCCTTGGACGTCATCTCGCGCGTCGGAATGGAACCCGCACACTTCCGGGGGCCAAGGGATTTCGGGGCGCGCCGTCAATTTTTCGTCTCTCCGGCGGGGCATCTGTCGAACGACGCGGGTCCGTTCAGGCCGCCTCAGGAAACGGGCCAGGCGACCTCGCCCAGCGCCATGCGGCAAAGATCGGTGATGAATATCTGGGGCAATCCGGCCTTGGCCGTCTGACCGCGCAACACCGTGTCGCACATCGGGCAGATCGTGATCAGGGCCTCGGCGCGGTTGTCCATCGCGTCCCGAATGTTGCTCTGCTGAATACCCGTGGAGAGCTCGTTGTTGACGAAGAGTGCCGGCCCCCCGCAGCACAGGGCATTTACCCCTTCATACCTTCGTGATACGCGCTCCACGCCGATACGATCGAAAATTTCATCCAGCCAGGCGTTCTGCTCGGGAAACCACCTGACCGCGCAGTTCGGCTGGTACGCGACCTTCTTGTTTAATTTGACGATGTCTTTTGGGTGCTTCTCGAAATAGGCCAACAGATACTCGAACAGGTGCCGATACGCATAGGGCACCTCGATCCCGAGTTCCTTGGCCTTGATATGAGCGAGAATATATCCCTCGTTGTGAATGTAAACGATCTCCCTGCCAAGCTCGGCCAGGGAATCGATCACCCGCTGGCCATATTTTTCGGCCAGGCTCTCCCCTCCCATGTGGGCCATGCCGACCAGGGATGCATACTTTCGTCCCCGCACCACGGTCATGCCCTTGAACAGCCGGCTTTCGAGGGTGCCGGCCGGAAACTGGGCGAAGGTAAACGAATCGAAGGACAGCGCGGGTTTGCCGGGGTCGCCCTCAATCACCTGAACATCCCGGCTGCCCTGCTCGAATGCCTTGACCACGGAATTGATCACCGGCTTGAAGCTCTCGGAGATCGGGCTCTCCATCTTCTCCTGCATCCGGCAGATCAGATTCGCCGGATCCGCACCGGTCGGGCAATACTGAAAACAGGCGTTGCAGGTGATGCAGCGGTCCAGGATGTCCGCGGCCTTGCCCTCCATCAGCAGCTTTATTTCTCTTGCCGCCCGGTCCTTGTCGTAATCGACATACCGGCACTTGACCAAGCAATCACCGCACAAATCGCACTTCGACGCGTTCCACATCCTTCACCTCCATGAAAGTTGATGGACGATTGTCCTGCCTCCGGGCACAAATGGGTACAATTTCGGGCTGAGTCGCACCTTTCAAACAGAGAGAATATCGGGTTTCAACGCCGGACACCTTGTTTCTCCCGCCAATGACTGGTGCCTGGGGAGGGGATCGAACCCTCACAATCTCAAGGATCGAGGGATTTTAAGTCCGAAATCGCCCCCTATTACTACCTACTACCATGTTAGTGTAAGCAATATATCCCTTGACATTTCAAGCATTATATGATTGATAAATCCCTACAGTCTAGGATGAAGTTTGATTTTTGAGTGCTTACATTGTGCTTACACTGAAAATTGAGGTTGTGCTTACACGGAAATTCGAGGCAGTAGAAAGGAGGCCGCATGAAATTCACAAAAAGGTCCATCGAAAGTCTCCCCCTCCCCTCTTCCGGTCAAAAACTAATCTGGGCCGACGATCCCAAAGGCTTCGGAATTCGTCTTACCGTAGCAAAAAAAACCTATGTTGTACAGGGGCGGGTCCGGGGCAGCGGGAAGTCTCGCCGGATCTCCCTGGGCGAACACGGTACGCTTACCCTTGACGAAGCCCGTAGGATGGCCAGGAAGGAAATATCGGCGATGCTGTCGGGTGCTGATCCCGTCAAAATAAAAAAGGTCGAAAAAGCCCACGCCGTGACCCTGAAGAAGCTGGTCGAAAAGTATATCGAGGATCGCCGGGACCTGAAACAGTCTTCCATTGACGACATAAACAAGCATCTCCGGGGGAGTTTCAACGGATGGGCGGACCGTCCCTTCGCTGCGATCACCCGCGATAAGGTGGTGGCGCGGTTTCGGCAGCTATCCGAACGGAGTCCCGCCCAGGCGAACCAGGCTTTCAGAGTCCTTCGGGCGCTTTTGAATTATGCTCGGGCAGCATATCGTGACGGGGAAACTCCGATCCTTCCCGAAAACCCTGTCCGTGTCCTTTCCGATGCGAAGCTCTGGAACCGCGTCCCGTCCCGATCCGGCCGCATACCTACCGACAAGATCGGCGCTGCCTGGAACATTCTAAGGGATCTGAGGAACGCCCAGGACCAAACCAGGATCGCGGAGACAATGGCCGACGCGGTCAGTTTTCTCATGCTCACCGGGGCGCGATGGTCCGAGGGGGCGGCGCTCACCTGGGATCGTGTTAACCTTGACGAAGCATGGTGGTACCTCCCCGATCCGAAAAACAGAATCCCCCTCACCCTTCCCCTTCCGAATGAGGCAATCAAGATCCTTGAACGGAGACCCCGCTCCGGAAATTATGTTTTCCCCGCCCGATCAGGCGATGGACATATCACGGACACTCGGAGCGTCCTGGTGGCGGTCTCGGAATCGGCAGGGGTGAAGGTGTCCCCGCACGATTTAAGACGGACCTTCCGGGCCGTGGCCGGGGAATGCGGAATTGAATTTTGGAAGACCAAGTTGTTAATGGGCCACAAGCTATCGGGCGACGTCACGATCACCCACTACACGGAGACGTCGGATCTTCGATACCTGGCCAAGGAAAGCAACCGAATCGCCGACTGGATCGTCAGTCAAGGGGCAATCGCAGCCAGTAAGAACGTCCTGCAGTTTCCCACGCATCAGGAGGCCGAATCACGATGAATCGAAAAACGAAAAAACAGACCATTGAGTGGCCGGAGATTTATGACGGGAAAGATGAAGGCGATTTTGATCATGCTGCCCATCTTCAGCGCCTAACCCCCCAGACCTTGCAGAAGATAGACGATGCGCTTTCCCGGTGCTATCCGGGGATCAAGCTGGAAACGAAACCGGGATATGATCTTCGGGCGAAATTGCACAGGGGGGCCTGTAATTATTATTTCCACGTCGAGAATAAGACCGGTAAGCATACGCCGCTCGAAACGGGTCCGCTCGAAAAAAAGAAACGATCCGTCCGGAAGGTGGCAGAGGCGACCAGGGAATATTTTGATTTTGTCAGTAAGCACTCGTGCGTCATGGTCGGACTGATGCATGATGACACCGTGACAAATCTAATGGCTACGCTTAAAGCGATAGAAGTCCGGGCGGATAATTACGCCGAGAGTGTAGCGCCCAGGAAAAAAGATCGTGATCTGGCAATGGGCGCATTCATGAGCACCCTTTTGCTGATCTATGAAGAGGCAACCGGCAGGGGAATGACATCCCGGACGGACGGCAGCCGACCCTATGGACCCGCCTTTGATTTCGTTAAGTCCTGCCTTCCGTTGGTCGGTCTCACCCTTGGGAATGAATCTATTCAAAAGTGGCTGAAGGACACGATCAAAAAACGCCCGTTGATCAAACAGACAAGCACCCTCGTTTAATCCCCCCGCTGTCGTTTTCCCGTAGGGTAATAATCGCCCCCCTTTTTTTGCTTTTTCGCTATCAATAAATACCCTAATGATTTCATTGACTTAACCATCTTTCGTGATAGTATATGAGGCAAGAGATCAAGCAATCATAGAATACGAGGGGGAACGACATATGAATTACAGAACTGAGCAAGCAGCATCTTACCTAGGCGTCTCCAAGGCGACTCTGGAAGCATGGCGGTGCAGGGGTGGCGGTCCCGTTTTTCTGAAGCTCGGGAAAGCCGTCCGGTACCGGCAGGCCGATCTTGATTCCTTCATCGAATCGAAGATCCGGAGGAACACGAGCGAAAGGGCCGGGCAATGAGCGCCACGATCTTGTTCGACGTGTCAACGGAAACCTGGACGCCGACGTCCGTACAGCTCGCCGCCGAGACAGACCGGAAGAGTGAACGCCTGAAGGAACTCGCCGCCGAGATGCTCGCGGCCGTCAAGGAGGAGTCCCACGATGATTGACCGTTGTCTGATTTGTGGAAACACGCCGGCGGTGATGGCGATCTTCGCGCCCGACGATCCCGTGGCGTGGGGAGCGCCCGGGGGCAAGGGGCGGGTTTTCCGTTATTGCCTGTGCTCGAATTGTAAGGGGAGGTCAGACACCCCCGAGAGAGTCGAGAAGATCATCCGGGCGGAACTGGCAGGAGGTGTCATTCATGCGGACTGATATGCTTCACGCTGCCCTGGACTACGCCGGCCGGGGCCTTTCGGTCATCCCCATCCGACCAGACAAAAAACCCTTCATTCCCTGGGCGGCCTACCAGAAACAATTCGCGACCCCCGAAGAGATCCGGTCATGGTGGGCGGATCATCCCGACGCCATGGTCGGTCTGGTGACGGGGACCATATCCGGAATCCTGGTCATTGACTGCGACACGCCCGAAGGTTTCGAGGCCGTCCGGAAGATGCTGCCCGACGCCCTGATCCTTCCCATCGCCCGGACCCCACGAGGAGGTTGGCACCTGTGGTTCGTCTATCCGGCCGGCAGCGGGATCACGGTCGGAACGGGTGTCATCCCGGGCGTGGACTTCCGGGGCGAAGGCGGTTACATCATCGCGCCCCCGTCCGTCAATGGAAATGGCAAGGCCTACACCTGGGAAGAGGGAAAGTCCATCGGTGACGTCCCCCTGGGCACGGTGCCTCTGTCTTTAATAAAAAAACTATCTTTATATAGAGGGAGCAACGCGGACAGGCGACACAAGGCGACAAATGGCGACAATGGCGACAAATACTTTCACCAGGGACGGCGTGACGAAGACCTTTTCACCGTTGCGAATAGCCTAATCAAGAACCGGTGCGCCCCCGACTTCTCCGAGTATGTGCTTAATATCCTTGCCAATAACTCGAATCCGCCTTTTCCCGAAAATGAGATCCGGGCAAAAATTGACAGCGCCATGAAGAGATCCGAACGCCGGGAGAGAAACATCGCGGCCGAGGTTCGAGAATGGGTGTTGGCGACAAATGGCGTCTTTTTGGCGACAAACTTCCATCAAGAGGCGACAATGGCGACAAGGGAGGAGAAGCAGGCCGCGAATCTTGCCTTCCGAAGATTGTGCGAAGGACCCGAACCCCTGCTTGAACGCTACGGGAATCAGCGCGGCTGCTATCGCCGGATCGACCGGACCATTGAATTTATGGACTTCGAGAACGCCGATCCGGGGAAGTCAATCGACCTTCGCCTTCCCCTGGACATTCACAAGAAAACGAAGCTCTTCAGGAAGGCCGTCATCGTCATTGCCGGAGTCTCCGGGATGGGGAAGACCCTCTTCGCCCTGAATGCCATACGGGAGAATATGGGCCGTATGCCGGCACTCTATTACAACGCCGAAATGGGAGCCGAGGCCCTACATAAAAAGCTCCGTTATTTTCCCGACCCCATCTCCGAGTGGGCCCGGGGCATGAAGGTCGTTGACGGATGGGACTTCAACAGCATAACCGACAAGATTCAGCCCGACGCCTTCAACGTCGTTGACTACCTGGAACCGGACGGGGACAAGCCCTACAACATTCATGGGGTGATCAGCAATATCATCCGGCGTCTTGACCAGGGCGTGGCCTTGATCACGGTACAGAAGAAACCCGAGGCACGGATGGGGACCGGGGGCGTGTACAGCCTGAAGGCGGCGACCCTTGCCCTTGCCCTGGATTGGGGGAAGATCGAGATCGTGAAGAATCGCTTCCGGGAGGAGGACCCGAACCCATCGGCGAATAAGATCAGTTTTGATGTGAAAGCCGGATGGGAGATCGTCCGAACCTGCCCGTGGCATTCGTGAGGATCAATGAAAGGAAAATGACCATGAAAGCAGTTTGGAACGTACTTGAAAACATCGTGCTGTGGATGTGGTGCGTGGTGGTCGGCATGATCTTGGGTAAGGTCTGGACTGTGGTGGTGGGATGAGGGCGATGCCAGGATATTTTGAGTGCGGTAATGCACGCGGAGAAGCCACCCGGGTTAAGACGGCCGGCAGCCGGGATGATCGAACGCCCCCTCCCAGGGGGAGGTAAAACATGAACATGAACAAGGGTTTGAACCGGGCTGGCTGTACAGCTTTAATGAAATTAAGTTTTCTCTTTGAAAAAAAGTGAGGTTCGTATGGAACAAAATGTCCCCGATCATCTGAGTGCGGATGCAAAGCGCCTCTGGACGTCGATAACGGCCGAGTACGTCATTGACGACGCGGCCGGCCGTCATATCCTCCAGGTGGCGCTCGAAGCCTATGATCGAAGCCAGGCAGCCCGGAAGACGATAGACGAGTGCGGCATGATGTTTAGGGATCGATTCGGCGCACCGAAACCTCACCCCCTTTTGCCTGTCGAACGTGACGCCCGGGCCGCATTCCTGGCCGGCCTGAAGGCCCTGAACCTGGATCTTGAACCACTACGGAATAACGGACCGGGCCGCCCCCCGGGGAACGGTAGGAGGTAATCATGGCGACGAATCGCACCAGGACCAAACGGAAGCCCGTTGGATCGTTGACACTTCCGGAGAAGCATCTACTCCTCACAGGGAAGTGCTGGCCGCCTAAGGGGACGTGGAAAGACTACGGGGAGCTTGCCTTCCGCCCGTTTATGCTTATATCCCCGGCCGGCAGGGACGAACTGAGGGCGCTGTGGGGAGCAAATAAGGAATCACTCGTCGCGGAATGGAAGGCAGCTGGGCACAAGCGCCGGTGCTGGGCAGAAATCGAATTCTCGAAGAAACGGAGAGATGACCATGGACAAGCAGAAGAATCGTGAAGCGAATCAGATCGCGGCGGAATTCAACGACCGACACAGGGACGTGCTAGAACCGTTGATAGGCCGCATCAACGAACTGTCGGCAGCGGGGGACGGGGACGGCATCTATCTCCTGCACGAGGCCCTGCAAACCGTTTGTGGCGCGATCCGGGATCTCCTACGCTCCCGGCCCATCGTGACCGAAGACCAGATCGCCAAGGCGGGAGGCGATCCGAAAAAGGCGCTCAATTAATGCTTGACTTTTTTAGAACATTCGTTCTATACGGGAAATCAGGAAGGCGCGATCTGCCGGGGGGCCTCGAAAGTGGGACGTCGAGGCCACACTCACCCGGAGGGGATCAGCGTCTTTTTTTATGCCCGGAACCCAGGCCCAGTCCTGATTTCCGGGCGGGGTGAAACCGGGGCCAAGCCCCCGGGGACCCCCGGCGAATATAGACCACCTCGGGACACCGGGGCCTGTACTCGAAAAGAGAGAGGACTCATTATGAATAAATTTTCCGAATCCCAAAGACTGCTTGCAGAGAAGCACCTGCGCCTGACCCTCCCGGCCGACCCGGAAGACAAGGTCGCCGTTTTGTCGTGGAAGGATCTCCACGCCGAAAGATCCGCCGTCCGTAAGGCAGCCCAGGCGGTGCTCGACCGGGCGAAGGCCGACGGCCGCGACCTGACCGAGCCTGAAACCCTGGCCTTCGATGTTGGCATGGCCTACCTGGACGCCATCGGCGAAGAATTCGACCGGCGCGACGTGGCCGGAACCAAAGAACCCCCGGCGGGCGATCAGCCCCACCGTGTGAACTTCCCTGCGAGAGGTGCAGCAATGACCGATTTCAACATTTTTAAACCGAAGCGGACCTGGCGTGAGGTGTTCCGCCGTGAGCCCGCGCAGGACTCGAATATCCGAAACATCGGGGAGCTGACGGTCGCCCTGTATCACGACGACCAGGAAAAACTCCGGCAGCTCCGGACCATGAACGCGATCCACGGAACCGAGGGCGGATTTGCCGTGCCCGAGATTTTGTGGTCTGAGATTTACGACGCGGGCCTTGAACAGTCCGTCACCCTCGGCCGCGTGCAGATCTTCCCGATGGAGAGTGACACGCTTCATATCGCGGGGTGGGACAGCGACGACCACACCGGGGGGCCCATCGCCTCGGTGCGTGGGTCCTGGATCGGAGAGGGCGCGGCGGCGAGCGCAGTAACGCCGAAGCTGCGGAGCCTGAGTCTGTTCGCGAAAAAGTTGGCGCTGTATGTCAGCATCTCGAGCGAGTGCCTCCAGGATGCAACGGCGCTTTCGGTGAGCCTCGGGACCATGATGCGAAACAGCCTGGCCTTCAGCCTCGATCAGGCGATCCTCACCGGGTCCGGCGTGGGGCAGCCGCTCGGAATCCTCGACGCACCGGCGACCATCGTTGAATCACGCACCACGGCGAACACCATCACGTTTGCGGATCTGACGCACATGATGGGAAGAATGATTCCATCTTCGCTCGATAAGTGCGTATGGATCGCTTCGCCATCCACGTTCGAGATTTTGCTGGCGATGGTCGTGGCGGCCGGATCTGGCGAGCTGGTTCTGGGCTATCAGCCGGGCGCGTCCGACATCAAAATGGCGATCCTGGGCCGTCCGTTGGTGGTTTCTGAGAAGCTCCCCACGATGGCGGCGAAAGGCGGCCTGATCCTGACGGACCTTTCGTACTACGGCCTCGGAATGCGTGAGACCGGCCGTTTCGAGAAGACCGCATCAGCCACCTGGAGTTCTGACGTCGTGGACATGCGTCTGATCGTCCGGTGCGACGGTAAGCCTCTACTCAGCGCCCCCATCACGCCGGCAGGCGGCGGGGATACGTTGAGCCCGTTCGTAGTCCTTGACGCATAGCGCCGGGGAGACGACGCCGTTTCCAGACCTGGCCCGGCGGGCCCGCCCACGGCGCAAAAGAAAGGGCGGGAAGCGGAAAGCGAGCCACGCGCTTCCGGGACGTGGCAGGCCGGGGGAAGTCCATCCCCCGGCCCCTCCTTTGATATGATCTCAACACGAATTGACCTTGAAATCGACGAACATCCCGAGGGGCCTGTGGGCCTGTGGTTAACCGTACTCGCCGACGTCGCCGACGCCCTGAGAAATCCACGCAACCCGTATCACGCCCGTGCCCTGGAAACCGTGACGACGATGGCCGGGCCCTTCCATCTTATGGCGATGGCGGCCGGGATGGATGATGACGTACTTCGGGAGCGTCTTCTGGCGCAGGTAAACCGCGAGCCGAAGACGTACCTAGGCCGGAGCGTGATCGCTCAATACTGGCGATCCCCGTGAGCCTGGGCGAGGGGGGAATTATTTCCGGGGAGGTTTCTGCTTGGGTGGTACCGCTGCCTTCAGTCCTTCCTCAATCAATCGACGTATCGCTTCCGAGCGCGAGCTGATCCTATTCCCGAATCGGAAATCTTCGATCCGGGCGAGAAGCACGTCACCATGAGCCATGAAAGAGACAATCGCAAATGCCTGGAGATTCCCGACCCGGCGACGGACGGGCGGCCTACTCATGGGCCGGGAAGGTCTCCGGGCTTTTTCCATGAAGGGGGGAAGTATGAGCGTGAAGGCATGGTCAAAGGCTACACCGGAACAGCGGGAGCGTCAAGGCTGAAACGGCAACGATGGATCGAGGCGCACGAGGGCGTGCTCGAAAAGTGCGATCTTCTCCGGGACCAGGGCATTGACGTCGAGGCGATCCTAAAGGAAGCGATTGCAGAAAGGGGGGCAGGATGGACCGACAATCGAAAAAGTATGACGGGAAACTGAGGCAGATGATCCGGATGGTGAAACTTGCAGAGCAGGCGGCGAAGGGGCCGCAAGCGACACGGGATCAGGTTGAAAAGTTGTTGCGATCATACCTGAAGGCATAGAGACCGACCGGGGCCGGGTGGAAACGCCCGGCCTTTTTTTATTCTCTTACAAACCCCCCCCGACTGCTTACATTGTGCTTACACGATCCCACCAAACAAAAACGGCTTCCGGACAAAATCGCCGAAAGCCGTTTATTTTCTGGTGCCTGGGGAGGGGATCGAACCCTCACAATCTCAAGGATCGAGGGATTTTAAGTCCCTTGCGTCTACCAATTCCGCCACCCAGGCCTTGATGTGCGTGCATCACGCTATATTATTTTTGGTTTGGGGTGTCAACAAGATCGTCCGCCGTGCTCTTGCCGCTTTTTCGCGACCGGGATGCGCATTGCGTTGGCCCGAGTCGCGCATTCGGAATTAGGTTGAAGAGCGTTTCTTCAATGTGCTAAGGGCAAATCAATACCGTAAGCAAGGGGATGCGACGATGCGGACAGTCGATATTCTGGTGACCGGCGGAACGGTCCTGACGTTCGACGACAGGGATACGAAGCTGACTGACGGGGCGGTCGCCATCGACGGCGACCGCATTGTCGCACTGGGTCCACGGGACGAACTGGCCCGACGCTTTGCGGCGAAGGAGACCGTCGACGCGACCGGCACGATTGTCATGCCGGGGCTCATCAACGCCCACACACACGCCGCCATGACGTGTTTCCGGGGCATCGCCGACGACATGGAGCTCATGGACTGGCTGAACAATTACATCTTCCCGGCCGAGGCCCGCAACGTGGATCCCGAACTGGCCTACTGGGGAAGTCTGCTCGCCTGCGCCGAGATGATCAAGTCTGGGACGACCACCTTCGCGGACATGTACATCTTCGAGGATCAGACGGCCCGCGCCGCTAAAGAGGCGGGGATGCGGTGCCTGATCGGCGAGGTCCTCTTCGACTTCCCCTCTCCCAACATCAAGACCCCCGCCGAAGGCCTCGCCTATACGGAAAAACTCATCCAGACCTGGGCCGACGACCCGCTCGTCAACGTCATGGTCGAACCGCATGCGCTGTACACGTGCTCGCCGGATCTTCTAAAGGACTGCAAGGCCCTGGCGGACCGCTACCAGGTCCCCCTCGCGACGCACCTGCTGGAAAACGCGGGCGAGGTCAAACAACTGCAGGACAAACTGGGCGGCCGGGCGACGGCCTTTCTTGAAGACATCGGCCTGCTCGATGAACGGTTCATCGCCTTTCACTGCGTCATGATGGACGAACAGGACATGCGCCTCTTCGCCGATCATGGCTGCAACGTGGTGCACAACCCCGAGAGCAACATGAAGCTGGCCTCCGGCGTCGCACCGATCTCCGCCATGCGCGCGCACGGGATCGCCGTCGGGCTCGGCACGGACGGTTGCGCGAGCAACAACAACCTGGACATGTTCCAGGAACTGGACACAGCCGCCAAGCTGGAAAAGTCCGCCCGGCTCGATCCCACGGTCATGTCGGCCCGAACCGTCCTCAGGATGGCGACGTCCGAGGGGGCGAAGGTCCTCGGCCTGGACCATCTCGTCGGCACGCTCGCGGTCGGCAGGAAGGCCGATCTCTGCATCATCGACATGAACAAGCCCCATTTGACGCCCCTGTACGACGAATACTCGCACCTGACCTATGCCGTCTCCGGCGCCGACGTTGACACGGTGCTCATCAACGGCCGTGTGGTCCTGCGGAACCGGAGACTGACCACGATCGACGAGACCGAGGTCATGCGGCGGGTGCGCGAGATCGCCGTGCGCATCCGCGAGAGCCTCCGGAGGTAAGGCATGCCCGCGTTCGATCTCCTCATCCGGGGCGGCACGGCCTTGACCCTGACCGACGACCGGCCGCGGATTCAGCCGGCCGTGATCGGCATCCGGGACGGCCTCATCACCCTGCTGGAGGAAGGGATCGCGCCCGAAGCCCGAAGCGACCTGAACGCCGCCGAAACCCTCGACGCCTCCGGAACGATCATCCTGCCGGGGCTCGTCAACACGCACACCCATCTCCCCATGACCCTTTTCCGAGGACTCGCCGACGACCTGCCCCTGATGGACTGGCTGAACCGCCATATCTTCCCCGCGGAGGCGCGCCACGTTCGTCCGGACACCGTCTATGCCGGGTCGCTGCTCGCCCTGGCCGAGATGATCCTGTCCGGAACGACCACCTTCTGCGACGGCTATTTTTACGAGGAGCGCGTCGCCCAGGCGGCGCTCGACGCCGGGATGCGGGGGATCGTGGCCGAGGGGTTCCTCGACCCTCCCCCGCCGCAGGCGCCGGACACCTCGTCCCAGGTGCGCCGGGCGGAGCGCTTTCTCGCCCGGTGGCAAGGTGTCTCCCCGCTCGTCACCCCCGCCCTCTTCCTCCATTCCCCCTATACCTGCTCGCCCGCCAGCCTGACGGCCGTCAAGGACGTCGCGCGTCATCACGGGGCGCTCTGCTGCATTCATGTGGCGGAAACGAGGGAGGAGACCGCCATCGTCCGGGAACGCTACGGGACGACGCCCGTCCGCCACCTCCACCGGCTGGGCGTGCTCGACGACCGGACCCTGGCGGTTCACGTCAACTGGGTGGACGAGGAGGAGATGACGATCCTCCGGGATTGTGGTGTGGCCGTCTCCCACTGTCCGGAGAGCAGCATGAAGCTCGCCGCCGGCGTCGCGCCCGTTCCGGCGCTGCTTGCGCGCGGCATTCCGGTCGGCCTGGGAACGGACGGCTCCGCCAGCAACAACGACCTCGATCTGTTCGGAGAAATGGACACCGCCGCGAAGCTTCACAAGATCCGGCTCGACGACCCGACCGTCATGGACGCGCGGACGGTTCTCGGAATGGCCACCCGCGGAGGCGCGCGCTGCCTGGGGCTCGACGATCGCATCGGCACCCTGAGTCCCGGCTCCGCGGCGGACCTGATCATCGTCGAGCTGAAGAACAAACCCCACCTGACGCCCCTGTACAATCCGTTCTCGCAACTGGTCTATGCCGCCTCCGGCGCGGACGTCGCCACCGTGATCATCAACGGCCGGATCGTCCTGCGGGACCGGAGACTCGTCACGATCGATCTGTCCGCCGTGATCGCGGAGGTCAAGAGGATCGCCGACCGCGTTCGATCGTCCTGATCGCATCGCCCGGCAGGGGCGTCGACCGACGTCACGAAGGAAGGAGGATTCGCCATGAAGCTGTCCCGCTTTGAAACCCAGACCGCACGGGTAACGCTCCTCGGGCTCGGCCTGCTCTGGCTCTTCGCCGGCCCACTGGCCGCGGCGGCGGCCGTCCAGGAGGTCACGCTCTTTCCCCATTCCGCGCTGGTCGTCGAGACGGCGAAGTACACCGTACGGGGAAGCGCCAATGCCCATCAGGCCGTTTTCACCCTGCCGGCCCAGGCGGACCCGGAGACCCTCGTGACGAAAACCGCGCCGGGCGCCGGCTGGCGGATCGAGGACCAGTCCTGGCGCCAAATCACCCGCCAGGACGAGGAAGGGATCCGCGTTTTGAAGGCAAAAATTGCCAAGCTCAAGGAGGAGCGGGGTTTCCTCCAGGCCTCCCAGCAGGGCATCGACACCCAGATCCAGTTCTGGCAGAACCAGGCCAAGGCCAAGACCAAGACGCTCGCGGAGGCCGTGAACCTCGCCGCCGCCATCGGCAAGAACAGCCGCCGCGTCTTTCAGGAGAAGGTCCAGTTGGAGCCGCAGCTGGAAAAGATCGACCGGGAGATTGCCCTGGCCGAGGAGGAGCTGAAGCGCGCCGCCGGGAGCCAGGAGACGGCCTGGGAGGTCATGCTGCTGCTGGGCGGACGGGGTCCGGCGGAGCTGTCGCTGAACTATTCCTATGTCCTGAACGGCTGCGGGTGGCTCCCCCTTTACCGGATCGAGGCCCGCCCCCAGGAGCAGCGGATCTTCCTCGCCTGGGATGCCGAGGTCTGGCAGAGCTCCGGCACGGACTGGGTCGAGACCCGGGTCAACATCGCCACCCTCCAGCCCCCGCGGTCCCTGACGCCCCCGGAGTTCCGGCCCTGGGTCATCCAACCCCGGCCGACCTATCGCCCCATGGTGCAGCGCAAGGCCGCGCGCGCGGACGCCATTCAGCTCATGGAGGAGGCGACGGACGAGGCGGTCGGAGCTTCGGCCGCGCCCGCGCCCGTGCCGGAGACGAAGAGCACCTTCACCCTCTGGCCGCTGGGGAAGCGAACGATCCCGGCCGGGCCGAAACGGAAATTCAGCATCCGGGATGAATTCTGGCCGGCCGCGTTCACCTATCTCCTGCGGCCAAGCGTCTCCAACCAGGCGTTCGTCCGGGCGGAGGTCTCACTCGCCGAACCCCGGGACATCCCCGCTGGATCGGGTCAGTTCGTGATCGACGGGGCGGTTCTCGGCAAGCGTGAATTTGCCTTCTCCGGGCGGGAGGGCGAGATCTACTTCGGCGTGGACCCGCTCGTCAGCGCCCGCGCCGAACTGCTCCAGCGCCAGTCCGGGGAAAAGGGGTTCATCGCCGACCGTCAGACGCGGATCTGGGACTGGCGTCTGGAGCTCCAGAACGACCGGACGATCCCGGTCCGGATCCGCCTCGAAGAGCCGAATCCGCAGGTCCGCGACGAACGGATCCGCCTGAAGACCGTGCTGGATCCGGACACGACGGAAAAGAACACCGAAACGCTGACCTGGTCCTTCGAACTTCCGGCGGGGGCGAAGAAATTCCTGCTGACCACCTATCAGCTCGACGCACCGAAAGACATGAACCTGGACACGGGCTGGCGGTGATCGTTTCCCCTGTGGCTGGAGGCTAAGTCCGGTGGAAAGGCGGCCTGAACCTGCCGGGGGTGCCGGATCGCCCTCTCCGCGGCTGGGCTGAAATCTACTTCCTCCCGCAGAGGGTGTCGCCGCTCAGGCGAGCGGGCGCCCGTCGTTCAGCATTTCGTAGATGCGGATGTACTGGGCGATCATCTTGCCCAGGTCGTACTGCTCGCGCGCCTCGATCATGATGCGCTTCAACTGGGCTTCACGGACCTCCGGCGGCCGCCGGTGAAAGGCGAGGCTTTTTTCCAGGGCGTAGCGGAGCCCCCCCGCGTCATAGTCCCGGAAGAGAAATCCGTTACCCGTGTCCTGGGGCGCCCCGTCCACCTTCAGGCGCAGCTCCCTGATCTTGTCGTGATACCCGCCGGTGTCCCGGTTGGTGGCCGTGGCCCCGAAGAGGTTGCCAACCTGATCGATTTGTCCGCAGGGCTCGTACAGGGAGGCGCCGAAAACGTCGTGCGCGGCGGCATACCCCTGCATGGACAGCTTTTCGTTGAAGGCGTGGTAGGCGATCCGGCCCCCGGAGCCATACGCGATGCGCCCCAGGATATCGACGTGCGTCCGGTCGCTGCCGATCCCGTCCGCCACGATGGCGATCTGGGCATCCCCGTGCGCGTCGACGAAGGCCTGGGCCTGATCCTCCAGGAGCTCGACGCCCTTCTGAAACGGGTCCAGCCGTGAGGGCCAGTAGAACAGGATCGCATCCGGGTTGACGTTCAGGCCCGTCTCGTTCTGAAACGCGATCAGATTCTGACGCTTTGCCGCGATGATGTCGTCCTCGGGACCGTATTTTCTCATGAGGACGCCGCAATGCTCCGGATACATGTTCGAGGCCGGCGCGTTCAGCACCGAGATAGCCGAGTCGTAGTGATACTTGGCCTTGACCTCGTTCCGGACATTCTGGGGGACGATGGGCCGGTCGAGGAAGAAGTCCTCCACGACCTCGCGGAGGAACCGCTCACCGACGAAATTGATCAGGGTCGCGTTCTTGATGGCCGTGGACTGACAATCGACGCAGACCTTCCCACCGTCCTCCGACCAGAAGAGCATTTCCGAAAGCTGACTCAAATCGATGCCGCCCAGCATCTCGACCGGCAGGTGGGCCGTAAAGACGTTGTGGACGGTGTGCAGGACGGGGATGCCCGTCGCTTTTGCGTAGGCCGCGATGAGACCCCCGGCCATCCAATCGTGGCTGTGGATCAGCAGACGCCCCTGGTGTCGCGCGCGCACCGACTTGATCACGTTGTTGACAATCTCCCGCTGGAACTCCACCGCGGTACGGATCGGATCGCCCGAGTAGGCGCTCATCAACCCCGAGAAAACCGCGGAGCTGACGAGGTGGATCTTCTTCGAGTCGATCTTGTAGCGCACCTCCCGCCACTGGTCCTCGTTCATGCCCCGCTCGCGCTGAAAGCGCTTCTTGAGGTTCAGGGTCGCGAGATGGACGTCGATGCCGCGCTCCACCAGGCCCTCGCACAGCGCGGAGACGACCTCGCCCTGGCCGCCGCTCTTTCCGGAGACGTACTGGGCCAGGGCGTCCATGTCGGCGGGCAGCCGGCCCGTTTCGGGGGTGATGATGAGGAGCGCCGTCCGCTCCGACCGCTTCAGGATTTCAAACCGCTTCAGGGCGCCGCCGAGTTCGTCGATCTTGCGCGTCAGAACGTACGTCGGCTGAGCAATCGAGCCTCCGTAGGGGTTGAAGTAGGAATGGACGGCGTGATCGTCGCCGGTGGACTCGTGCAAAAAATAGATGTGATCGGAGGTCGTCAGGTGACGCCATTTCGTGAGCAGCTCCGTTCCCGACCGGCGCGCCTCCCCCTCCATCGCTTCGATTTCGTCGAACAGGGCATACTGGGTCAGGGTTCCGAGCCACCCGGAGGTGTCGCGGCCGACATCCGCCCATGACGAGGTGGCCAGCCCGTGGATATCGAGGATCGGACACTCGGCGTCCCGGAACCGCTGGGCAACCGCCGACGGGTTCATGCAGACGATGTTTTCGTGCTGCTCGAGGGCCGCCGGCAATCCCCGCCAGAACTCGAAGATGCCCGTATCCTCCCAGAGGTGCTCGCCGATGTGTTCGTAATCATAGCCGAGGCAGACGGCTTCCCCGTCGATCCGCGCCAGGTAGCCGGCGTAGTCATCCGGGGTCAGGGGACGGTGGGGGAAACGGAAGGCCACGTCATCGCTGAGTTCCCGGTTGCGGGGCAGGACGATCAGGGAAGATCCCCGGGCGCGGAAGACAGCGTTCGGGGAAACGGGCGGCTCCTGGTCCGGGAACATGTCGGCCCGCTTCTCACACAGAATGGACTGGTAACCCATATCGGCGACGACATCGGCGATGTGGTTGTTGTACATCAGTTCGGTATTTCGAAAGGAGGTCGGAAAGATCCCGAAGAGCCGGCGCATCTTTTCGCGATGCAGGGAGACCTGGGCCCGGAACTCCTCCTTCTGGGGATCGGCGAAGAGGCTGGTCAGGGAGTGGTAATAAGTCTCGTCCAGGTATTCGACCTGGTCGCGGTCGCCGCCCGCCTGCAGAAGCTCCTGGAGGGCCTCGATGAGGGCGGGCCGGTAAACTTCCGCCTGTTCGAGGAAGGTCCCCGACATGCTCAGGGTGATCCGGAAGCGGGGGTAGGCCCGTATCAGCTCCGTGAAGAGGCGCGTGGCCGGCAGGTAACACTTCTCGGCCACCTTGAGGAAGATCTCCCGGTTCTTGTCCTCCCAGAGAAATTTGTCCCGATCCGGATGGAGACGGCAGGGCTGGTGCAACTGGAAGTAAAAGGTGACCAACGGCATGCTTCGCCCTCCTTGCGAGCGCAATCCTTGTCATTATGGGAGTTTATACGATTCGCCTCCCCGAATGTCAACCGGTTAATCCGTCTTCGCCGTCATGGGCGCTTCGTCGCCGCGGTTGACAGAGGGGCGTCGATTGTGAAATAGGTCCCCCGCGAGGGAGGTGTCATTGGTGCATGAACGTCAAGACAGACCTGTCCGGACGGGAGGGCTCGCCCGGGGGGCGTTTCCCCTCGAACGGCTGAACTATCCGGCGGGCCTTCCCATCGTGGCGTCGCGGACGGAGATTGTCCGTGCCCTCAGGACGCACCGCGTCGTCGTGATCGCCGGCGAAACCGGTTCTGGCAAGACCACCCAGATTCCCAAGATGTGTCTGGAGGCGGGACGGGGCGTCGCGGGGCTCATCGGTTGCACGCAACCGCGTCGGATTGCGGCGGTCACGGTGGCGCAGCGGCTGGCCGAGGAACTGAACGAGCCCCTCGGGCGATCGGTCGGATACAAGATCCGCTTCGAGGAGTGCCGCGGTCCCGGGCAACGGATCAAGTTCATGACGGACGGGGTTCTCCTGGCGGAAACGCAAAGCGATCGACTGCTTCGCCGCTACGACACTCTGATCGTCGATGAGGCGCACGAGCGCAGCCTCAACATCGATTTCGTTCTCGGCATCGTCAAGACCCTCCTCGAGCGCCGGCGCGATCTCCATCTCGTCATCACCTCGGCGACCATCGACACCGAGAAATTTTCGCTCGCCTTCGACCGGGCGCCCGTGATCGAGGTGACGGGGCGGACCTACCCCGTGGAGGTGCTCTACCAGCCTCCTGAACCCGGTCCGTCGGAGGCCGACGAGGAAACCCATGTCGAGGCCGCCGTGGCGGCGGCCGTGAACATCACGGCGCGGCATCCAGACGGCGACGTCCTGATTTTCATGCCGACGGAGCCGGACATCCGGGAGACCTGCGACCTGCTCGAAGGCCGCAACATGGGGACATGGGCCGTTTTGCCCCTGTACGCCCGTCTTCCCGCCTCCGAACAGCGGCGCGTCTTTCAGCCGGCCCGCGCCTCCCGAAAAATCATCGTCGCCACGAACGTGGCGGAAACCTCGCTCACGATCCCGAACATCCGTTTCGTCATCGACACCGGCCTCGCGCGAATCGGCCAGTACAACCCGCGGACGCGAACCACCAGCCTTCCCGTCCGGAGCATTTCGCGCAGCAGCGCCAACCAGCGCCTGGGCCGCTGCGGACGGCTGCGGAACGGCGTCTGCGTCCGGCTGTACAGCGAGGAGGACTATCTCAAGCGCGCGCCCTTCACGGCGCCGGAGATCCTCCGGGCGAATCTGGCCGCGGTGATCCTGAACATGATGGCGCTGAATCTGGGGGGGATCCAGCAGTTCCCGTTTATCGACAAGCCCAGCCCGAAGCGCATCCGCGACGGCATCGAGCTGCTTCTGGAACTGGGCGCTCTGGAGCCCGCGGTCCGGACCGGCCGGGAGGACACGGCCCGGGAGCCCTACCGCCTGACGCCCCGCGGCCGGTCCATGGCGCGGCTTCCCCTCGATCCGCGCCTGTCCCGCATGATCATCGAGGCCGAACGCGAGGGGTGCCTCGACGAGATGCTCGTCATCGCCGCCGCGCTCAGCATCCAGGACCCCCGTGAGCGACCGCCGGACAAGGCCGCGCAGGCAGACCAGGCGCACCGGGCCTTTGCGGATCCCCTCTCCGATTTCGCGTCGCTGCTGACCCTCTGGACCCACTGCCGGAAACAGGTTGGGCTGACGGGCTCCCAGGGCGCCCTGAAGCGCTACTGCCGGGAGCAGTTCCTGTCCTATCGCCGGATGCGCGAGTGGAAAGCCGTCCGCGACGAGCTCGCGACCCTGGCCTCGGAGGCCGGAGTCGGGGCGAAGGCCCCGCCGCCTCCCGGTGGCGGGGCAACGCCGGCATCGAAAAAAACGCGCGTGGAGGATCCCTACGCCCGCATCCACCGGGCCATCCTGAGCGGCCACCTGTCCAACATCGCCGTCAAAAAGGAGAAGAACGTCTACACCGCGGCGCACGGTCGCGAGGCGTTCCTGTTTCCGGGCTCGGGCCTCTATAACCGGGGCCCCCGATGGATCGTCGCCGCGGAGATGGTGGAAACCTCGCGCCTGTTCGCCCGCACCTGCGCACAGATCGATCCCGCCTGGATCGAGTCGCTGGCCGGCCCCCTCTGCCGGACCAGCTGCAGCGGCCCCCATTGGGACCCGGCGCGCGGCGAGGTCGTGGCCGACGCCCGTGTCACGCTCTTCGGCCTCGTGATCGTTCCGGCCCGTCCGGTTTCCTTCGGGCCCCTGTTTCCGGAGGAGGCCTTCCAGATCTTTCTGCGTGAGGTCCTGGTCGAGGGTCGGGTCCGGCCCTGCCCGCCGTTTTTGCGCCACAACCTTTCGCTCCGGGAACGCGTCGGCGTCCTCGAAGACAAGGTTCGCCGCCACGACATCCTCGTGGATGACGACGACCTGGTCCGCTTCTACCGGACGCGTCTCCCCGTCCTGTGGAGCATGCGGAGCCTGATGAAGGTCGTTCGGGAACGGGGCTCAGATGCCTTCCTGCGGCTGTCCGAGGAGGATCTCTGGCGCCGCCCTCCGGACGAAGAGATTCCCCGGCTCTATCCCGACGAGACCCGGGTTGCGTCGGACCGCTTCCGGCTGGTGTACCGTTACGCCCCGGAGGCGCCGGACGACGGCGTAACCCTCCGGGTCCCCGCGGAGGCGCTGCCGGACCTCCGGGCGGCCGAGATCGAACGGGGCTGCCCCGGCCTCTGGCAGGAAAAGATCCTGGCCCTGCTGAAGGGCCTCCCGAAGGAGGCCCGCAAGCGGCTCTCCCCCCTGACGGAGAGCGCCGGGATCATCTGTTCGGAAATGGACCGCGAGTACGAACACCTGCCTTCCGCGCTCTCCGGCTTCGTCACGCAACGCTTCGGACTGGACGTGCCCGCGGCGGTCTGGTCCGCGATCCCGCTGCCCGAGCACCTGCACATGCGCGTCGCCGTCTGGGACGACGACCATGGGGAGGTTGTCGCCGGCCGGGACCTGGCGCGTCTTCAGCGGGAGCAGCGCCGCGAGGTTTGCGCCTCCTCCGCGCTCGAACGGCTTCGGGCCGAATGGGAAACGCCTCCCGCGACGGACTGGGCGTTTCCGGACCTTCCCGAACGGATCCCCCTGCTCGAACGCGGCCGCATCCGGGGGTATGCCTACCCGGCCCTCGAGGCCGCCGGGGACGGCTGCCGCCCCCGGCTTTGCACCGATCCGGGCGAGGCGGAAGGCGTTCATCACGCGGGCGTCATGCGTCTGGCCTGCCTCTGCCTGCCGGGTGAACTCAAGTCGCTGAAAAAGGCCGTCGCCCTCTCCGTGCCCATGAAGGCGCGGGCCGCACTCTGCGGGGGCCCGGCGGCGTGGGAACGGCGGATCCTCGAAAAGGTGCTGGGCGATCTGGTCGATGTCCGTGTGCGCCGTCGGGAGGATTTTCAGGACATGCTCGCCGGTCTGCGCGCCCGGCTGATGCCGCACGCGCTGGACATAACCGCCCTCGTCTCGCCCGTCCTGAAGGCCGCCTCCGACGCCTCGCGGAATCTGAGCGCCCTTGAGAAGGCGCACCGCTTCAACCGTCCGGCCCTCGCCTTTCTGGCGGCGCTCAAGGGGGAACTGGCCCGCCTGATCCCGGACGACTTCCTCCAGGCCACCCCCGCGGACCGCATCGCCCACCTCCCCCGCTATCTCGCCGCCCTGTCGATCCGCGCCCAACGCGGGCTCGATCATCTGGACCGGGCGCTCGCCCGGGAAGCGCCCCTGCGCGCCTACGCGAAGCGCCTGTCCGAATTCACGGCAGAGATCACGCCCCATACCACGGCGGACAAACGGCGGGAAATCGAGGACCTCTTCTGGATGATCGAGGAATACAAGGTCTCCGTCTTTGCCCAGGAGCTGAAGACCCCCGCGCCCGTCTCCCCCAAGCGTTTGCAGGCAAAAATCGCGGCGATCGAGGCCCTCCCCTGAGGGGGGATCATCGGTTCTGGTCGAGGGTGCGCTGGATGTAGCGCTGGACGCCGGGCTTTGTCCGGAAGATTCCGAAATGTCCCTCGCAGAGGATGTCGGCGTGAAGCGCGAGCAGCTGGTCCATGGACCGGCGCCACTGGTCCAGATCGGAGCCGAAGGCGGAGAGAAACGGGCCGTGGATGTCCTGACCGAACAGGATCCGCTGGCCGCCCCGGTCGAGGTAAAGGCAGATCGATCCCGGGGTGTGCCCGGGCGTATGGATCCAGGCGAGCTCGGTGTTTCCAACGGGCAGAACGCCCCCGGCCCCGGTCAGCCGTCCGTCCGTCCGGGTCGGAGGGAAATCGGTGTCGTACCAGCCCGCGGCGGTGCGTTTCGGATCGCCCGCCTCCACGGCCTCCGCGTCGAGCGCGTGGATGAGGATCCGGCAGCCGAAGCGTTCGCGGAAGTGGGGCGCCCCGCCGATATGATCGATATGGCAGTGCGTCAGGATCAGCTGCGTGATCCGGGTGGGGTCCAGGCCCTCACCCCGGATGTTGTCTTCGATCCGCCGGACGCTGCGTCCGGCGCCTGAATCGATCATGGCGAGCTCATCCCCACCGTCGATGATGAAAACGGTCGCGTCATCGGCGCGGGAGACCTCCGGTCCCCCCACCAGGCAAACCCCCTCGGCAATCCATTCCGGCTTCGTCATGTCCGTTCGCCTCCCCCTGCCGGCTCCGCACCCGGCGTTTTCAGGCTGCCGATGATTTCCGTCACGGACCCGCATCCGTGCCGCGCCAGGTAGGCGGCTATCCCGTCGATGATCTCCATCGTGACGGCGGGGCGGATAAAATTGGCCGTGCCCACCTGGACGGCCCGGGCGCCGACGATCAGGAATTCCAAGGCATCCCGGGCGGTCATGATGCCGCCGACGCCGACCACGGGAATGGAAACGGCCTGCACCGCCTGCCAGACCATCCTCAGGGCGACCGGCCGAATGGCGGGACCGGAGAGGCCGCCGGTGACGTTCGCCAGATGGGGGATCCGCTTCTCGACATCGACCGACATCCCGGTCAGGGTGTTGATCAGGGAGATGGCGTCCGCGCCGGCCTCCTCGACCGCCCGGGCGATCCCGGCAATGTCCGTGACATTGGGCGTGAGCTTGACCATGACGGGAAGCGCCGCCGCGGCCGTCTTGACGCGCCTTGTCACGTCCGCGGCGGCGTCGGGCTGCGCACCGAAGGCGATGCCGCCGCGCCGGACGTTCGGGCAGGAGATGTTCACCTCGAGCGCGTCGACCCCGGAGGCCCGGCTCAGCAGGCCGGCGACCCGCTCGTACTCCTCGGGGGTTTCACCGTAGATGTTGGCGATGATCGCGCAGTCGAACCGCCTCAGGAAGGGCAGCTTCTCGCGGATGAAGGTGCGGACGCCGATGTTCTGCAGTCCGACCGCGTTGAGCATGCCGGACGGGGTTTCCATCATGCGGGGCGGGGGATTGCCGCCTCTGGGCTCGAGGGAGAGCCCCTTGACGATCACCGCGCCCAGACGGTTCAAGTCGCTGTAGGGGGCGAATTCCTCGCCGTATCCGAAGGTGCCCGAGGCCGTCATCACGGGATTCTTCAGCACGAGACCCCCGATGCGGACCCCCAGGTCGATGGGCTTGGACGGTTTCATGGCGATGTGCACCCCCTTGAGCCGGAGCGGGCGGATGGCGCGTCCCAGAGGAGATCCCTGAGGTTGAAAACGGGCCCGTCGCAGCAGACGCGCCGGTAGGACGCCTGGCCGCCGGGCAATGCAACCGCCGTGGCGCAGCACAGGCAGGCGCCGATGCCGCAGGCCATCCGCTCCTCGACGGAGACCTGGCAGTGGAGCGACGTTCCCGCCAGCAGCCGGGAAAGCGCTTGCAGCATGGGGTTGGGACCGCAGGCGAACACGGCGGCCCGGCGGGGATCATGGCATCTCATCCGCGCCGCGAAGAGATCGGTGATCAGCCCCCGCTCGCCGCGGCTGCCGTCTTCGGTGGCGATGTGCAGTTCGGCGCACAGGGGGCTCAGGCGGTCGAGACCGATCAGGTCATCGCGGCTTCTGGCGCCGAAATAGCAGACGACGCGGGGACGGGCCTTTGTCCGCCCGAGGCGTTCGGCAAACAAGGTGAGCGGCGCCACCCCCATGCCGCCGCAAATCAAGACGGCTTCATCGACGTCCGGCCCGAGGATGAATCCCCGGCCGAGCGGCCCGAGAATCTCCACGGCATCGCGCGCCTTCAGGGCGGCCAGTTGCCGGGTGCCGGCGCCGACGGTCCGGTACAGCAGTTCGATCCGGGAACCGTTGCGTCCGCCGCGATGGCCGTAAAGGCTTAGCGGTCGCGCGAGCAGCGGCGTGCCGCCCCCGGCGGGACGAATCATGACGAACTGCCCGGGCGCCGGCCGCGCAAAGGCGGGCGGCAGGGACAGGGCGAGCAGAAAGTGCTGGGGGGTCAGGGCCCGGTTGGACAGGACCGCCCCCGGCGCCATCTCTTTCGATTTCATCCTCGGGATCTCCTCATCCGCTCAGCCGTTCGCCTGTTCCGAAACCGGGCGCCACCTCCGCCGCCATGATCAGGGCATCCTCCCCGACATCGCTGTAGTAGGCGGGCCTCACCCCCTTGACGCGGAAACCAAACTTCTCGTAGAGTCTGCAGGCGGCCAGATTCGAACGCCTCACCTCCAGGCTGGCCTCGAAGACGCGCGCCTGGCGGGCGATGCGCATCGTCTCGGCGACCAGCCGCGAGGCGATGCCCCGCCGGCGCATGTCTCTTCGGACCGCCAGGGTCTGAACGTGCATCTCCTCCGCCACCAGCCAGCATACGATATAGCCGATGACCATCCGGCCCCGGCCACCGGCGATCCGCGCGACGAGATTGCGGGAGAAATCGCACCGCAATTCCTGCTCGAACAATCCCGGCGTCCAGGGGACGCGGAAGGAGTCCGCGTCGATGTCGATGACGGCGGGGATATCCCCGGGAATCATGGCCTCGATGATCACGTCCGCTTCCATGCGCTCAGACGAACCGGAACAATTCCAGGACCACATTCATGGTCAGAAACAATCCGCAGAAAACCGGGATGACGCCCCGGACGTGGATGGTATTGAGGGCAATGCCCACCCCCAGCACGGGCAGCAGAAAGTAGACGACGAGAAGCGTCTTCATGAACGGCAGTGGAAAAAGGGGGTAGATCCATCCGAGGAAGAGCGTTGCCGGCAGGAGGACAACCCCGATGAGGATGACATCGCCGAGATAGGCCTGGAGCAGGGACTGGTGATGCCGGCGCGAGACGGCTTCCGCGTCTCCCGTCTGCGCCTCGTTCAGCGCCAGACGCGCCCGCAGCTCGTTGCGGGCGGTCTTCCAGACGTCCAGCTTCTGCCCGAGCAGGCCTGCGGGAAGGCAGACGAGAAAGGTCAGGGCGATGAGCTCGCGGGACGTCGCTCCGATGGACTGCCCCGCCAGGATGGCGGCGGCCGTGATGACCACGGTCGCCAGCGTGTCGTTGGGAGGAACGTACGCCCCGATGGGGGAGCGGTTGATCCAGAACAGCTCCATGAAGGCCCCGACGATCAGCCCCGTGTAGGCATCCCCGAGGCAGAAACCGACGATCGGACCCGTGACCACCGGGCGCGACACCATGCCCTGCAGGACGATTCTGTCCAGGCAGAGGAGCCCCCCCAGGACGGCTATGACGATCGCCTTGAAGACCATGCGTTCATCTCTCGATTCATGGCACGGATTCGCCCGTCGCCCCCTCGATGAGGTCGCGAACGTCCAGCGGCTTGTCCCCCGGGACGCGCCGAACGTCGATCTGCACGCCGTCCTTCAGCAGCGCGCGAAGGGCTTCGACATCCTCCCCGCTCAGGAGCACACAGGGAGAGCACTTCACCTGGCATTCGTCGGCGTAGATGTTGCCGATATTCAGCTTCTCGATCGGAAAGCCGCAGACCCGGGCGCGTTTGACATCTTCGATGGAACTGAACAGGACGATGGTCGGCTCCTTGCCGGGCTTCGGCAGGTACTGTCCGGCGAAGTCCTCCACGCGGCTGACGATGACCTCGATTTCCCTCGGCACCGCCATCCGGATGACGGTGGTCCGGAAGAGGTCGTCGGCCACCTCGTCATCGATGACGGCGAGGCAGGCCGCCTTCGTAAAGGGGATCCACGCCTCGATGATCTGACCGTGGACCAGCCGATTATCCACCCGGACCAGAACGACGTTCATGCGACCCTTTTTACCCGCCGATCTTCTTGTTCAAGATCTCGCTGGCGAGGGAGATGTTCTTGCGACCGTAATCCTTGATGTAGTGGGAAAAGTCATTCAAATCCATGTCCGAGCGCTTGTCCTGGATCTTGAGCAGCATGGGGAGGTTCACGCCGGTCAGCACCTCGACCTTCCCGGGCTTCATGAACGAGAGGGAAATATTCGACGGCGTTCCACCGAAGAGATCCGTGAGCACCAGCACACCCTTGCCCTTGTCGAGCTTCTTTAAGGCGGAGGTGATTTCCTTCTTGACCTCTTCAACCCCTTTCGTCTGATCCACCGACACGGGGATGATCCCCTCGAGGCTCCCCTTGATCAGCTCGGACGCCTTGATCAGTTCTGCACCGAGATTGCCGTGCGTAACGATGAGCACGCCGATCATATCCGCTCTCCCCCTTCCCGACTGTCGTCCATCGCTACCGGTAAAGCGCCTCGATCTTGTCCATATAGCGTTCGAGAACCACCTTCCGCTTCACCTTCATGGTCTGGGTCAGCGTTCCGTTCTCGAGAGAGAAATTTTCCGCGAGCAGGTAAAACTTCTTCGGTATTTCGTAGCCGCCGTACTTGCCCTTCAGCATCTCGGTGATTTCCCGTGCGATCAGGTCCTGAATCTCCTTGCTCTCGACAAGCGCCTTCATCTCCCCCGGGAGTTTGTGCTTCTCGGCGTACTGCTCGATGGAAAAGAAATCCGGCACGACCAGGCAGACCGTGTAGGGGCGGTTCTCTCCATAGATCATGGCGTTCGCCACGTACGGGTTGAGACAGATGTCCTCCTCCAGCGCGGCGGGGAAAACGAATTTGCCGTTTTCCAGCTTGAACTGTTCCTTGATCCGCCCGGTAATGAACAGATACCCGTCCTCATCCAGACGGCCGCGGTCTCCCGTGCGGATGCCGCCGTCGGATGTCATGACCTGCCGGGTTTCTTCCGGCTTGTTGTGATACCCCTGCATGACATTCGGTCCGTAGACGACGATCTCGCCATCCTTGGCGGTTTCCTCGACGACGGAGCGGTCGATCTCGATCCGCACGTTTTCAATGGCGCGCCCGACCGATCCCAGACGGTAGGCGTAGGAGGCGTTCATCGCGATGGCCGGGGAGGTCTCCGTCATGCCGTAGCAGTCATACGTGGGGATCCCCACGTCGAAGAAGAAGTTCGCGATCTCCACGTTCATGGCGGCGCTGCCGGTCATGGCGCCCTTCAGCCGCCCGCCCATTTTCTCGCGGATCTTCTTAAACACGATCCGGTCGGCCAGCCCGAACTTCAGGTTGGTCATCAAACAGGTCTTCCCCTCCGCGGCCAGTTTCCGCTTGCGCTTCCCCGCCTCGACGCCCATGACGAACAGTTTCCGTGCGATCCCGCCCTCCTCGTCCATCTTCTTCCAGAGGCCGTCGTAGATCCGGTTGAAGACGCGTGGAACGGCGATCAGCCACGTGGGGCGGACGAGGGACATGTCGTTGACGATGGTGGTGACGTTTTCCATGAAGCCGATCGCCCCGCCCTTGTACATCATGGCGTTGAGCTCGGCCGTCTGACCGTAGGAATGCGCCCAGGGCAGAATGGAGAGGCTGAAGTCTCCCGGACCCTTGAGTTCGGGATACATCTTGAGGCCCGCAATGGAATTGCTGGTAAAGTTGCGGTGCGAAAGGAGGACGCCCTTTGGATCTCCCGTCGTTCCGGAGGTGTAGATCAGGCCAGCGATATCGTCTCCCTTGGGCCTTTGCGAGGCGACGGGGTTCGCCTGTCCGACCTTCTCCAGTCCGGCCATCGAATCGGGTCCCTCGCCCTCGATCAGGACCAATTTTTTCAGCGTCGCAATGAGCGCCGGAAATTCCCTGACCTTCTCCAGGATCCCGGGCTTGGACACGAAGAGAACCTTCACCGCGCTGTCGGTCACGATGTACTGCCAGGTTTTCGGCAATTCGTTCTCGTACATGGGCACGAAACGCGCGCACAGGCCGTAGGAGGCGAAGGCCGCGATGGCCCATTCCAGGCGGTTGTTGGCAATGATGCCGACGGCGTCGTCCCGGCCGACGCCGAGTTTTGCCAGTCCCGCCCGGAGGTGATCGACGCGTTCGGCGAATCGGCCGTACGTGACCCATTCATAGACGCCGCTGGCGGTCTTGGTTCCAAAGGCCGGTTTATCCGGATACTTTTGGGCGGTGTTCTCCAGGAAGTCCAGGAGATTGTCGGGTTCGATCTGCTTATTCATGCGCTCCTCCTTACAACGGACATTCGGTATCGATTTCCTGAACGATCAGGAGATTCGGTCTTCGGCGAAGCCTGCGGCAACGGCGAGCCGCTCCGGCGCGCAGGCCGTTCAAGACGGGCGATGTTCCGGCGCCGCGTTGCCCGCTGGGCGTGAACGAATGGAATGCGGCGCAGCCCCGTTACGCCCCCCGCTTGAGCAGCCGTTCTTTACGCCCAATGCCGAAAAATGTCAAATATATTCTTTCGTTTCCGGACGGGCGCCTCCGGGGCGATTCGCCTTGACAGGACGGGAAGCCCCCTTTAATGTAGGCGAACTTTCCGCAGGAAGAGAGAGGGAGACGCCGTGAAAACGATCAAGCGCTGTCCGCGTTGCGGGTTCGAAGAAGCCGCCTACCGCAACCCCGTCCCCACGGTCGACGTGATCGTGGAGGTCCACGCGAAGGGGATCGTCCTGATCCGGAGAAGAAATCCGCCGCACGGATGGGCCATCCCGGGGGGGTTCGTCGATTATGGGGAGTCCCTCGAGGCGGCCGCGGTTCGGGAAGCGCGAGAAGAAACGGGGCTGGACGTGACCCTTCTGGGCCAGTTGCACACCTATTCCCGACCCGACCGGGACCCGCGTCAGCATGCCATTACGACGGTGTTCATGGCCCGCGCCACCGGTCAGCCCCGCCCCGGCGACGACGCCCTGGACGCGGGGATCTTTGCACGAAACCGCCTGCCACACCCCCTGGCGTTCGATCACGCGGAGATCCTGTGGGATTATTTCGAGCGCCGCGGGTGACTCATTCGACCAGTTGCGCGGAATCCGACACGCCGAGCGCCTCGTAGATCCGGAGGGTCGATTTCGAACGGTTGAGGGTATAGAAGTGGATGCCCCGGACCCCCTGATCGATCAGGTCCCGGACCTGTTCCGTCGCCCATTGCACCCCCACATTCTCGACAAACCGGTCGTCCCGGGCACGCGACACCGCCTTCAGCAGGCCGGCGGGAAATCTCGTGCCGAGCGCCAGATCGGCCATGCGGAGCATCCCCTGACGCGAGGTCAGCGGCATGATGCCGGCGATGACGGGAACCTGGATCCCGGCCAGGGCGCAGCGTTCCGCAAAGTCGTAGAAATCGCGGTTGTCAAAGAACAGCTGCGTGCAGATGAAATCGGCGCCGGCATCGACCTTTCTCTTCAGATAGTCCATCTCCTTGAGCCGGTTGGGGGTTTCCGCGTGCCCCTCCGGATAGCCAGCCACGCCGATGCCGAACGCGGGGAACCGTTTCCGGATAAACGTCACCAGTTCGTCGGCATGAGCGAAACCGCCCGCCTCTCCTGCGTAGTCCCGCTGTCCGGCCGGCGGATCTCCCCGGAGGGCCATGACGTTTTCGATCCCGTCGGCGGCGTAGGCGTCCAGGATCCGCGCAATCTCCTCCCGCGTCGAACCGACACAGGTCAAATGCGAGACCACCGTGAGGGAGGTTTCCTTCCGGATGCGCCGGACAAGCTCATGGGTCAGGGTGCGCGTCGATCCCCCCGCGCCGTACGTTACGCTGATGTAGGATGGTTTGAGCGACGTCAAATCGGCGATCGTGGCAAAGAGCCTCTCGGCCCCCCCGGCGTCTCGGGGGGGAAAGAACTCGAAACTGAAGCTGATTTTCTGTCGGTTCAGAATTTCGCTGATGTGCATGTCCATCCCGGATTGAAACAGCCCGCTCCCCCGTGCCGGCCGGTCAAACGTGCGGCGCCCGGCGCCTCATTTTCTGACCGGCAGGGGGGAATCGATCTGGAAGATGTCGTCCGCCGTGAAGAAAAAAACGCGGTGACCGTTGACGCCCCCCTCACCGGCGGTCGGGTCCGTCAGCGGCACGACCTCGATCTTTTGTATGCTTTTCCAGGCCTCACGATACTGGACGCGCACGGGAAATCCGGTCGCGTCGGCCTCATAGGGAAGGCCCGCGTGCTCGAGGGCCGTCCTGACGAACGTGTTCTTGAGGGCGGTGACCTCTTCCGCCCTTTGGACCATGGCCCGTTCGTTGAGCCCCTGAGTCGGGGCCGCAAGACCGGACGTCGCGAGCAGGGCGAGGGTCACGGCACCGATGGCGGCCCGTCCCCACGACCTTTTCAGGCAGTTTCGTTTCGTCATCGCTTCTCACCTCTCAGGACGCGCGGAGGAGCAGGCTGGTCGGATCCATACTCAGGATGGCGGGCGCGTCTCCGCCCGGGAAGCCCTTTTCCACGCGAATCTTGATCTCGTCCCCAACCGTGTCGAGCCTCAGGATGACGGAAAACATCTCCAGTAGCGCGTTCAGCCCGTCAGGTCCGAGTCCGTGGGCGTCTCCATCCTGTCGATGGACGTGGACGGTAAACCAGACCCGCAGGCCCTGCTTTTCCGCATACCGCTTCAAATCCTTCAGCGTTGGGTCAATGCCGGGCTGAAACCTGAGGCCGTCGACAATCATGAGCCGGGGATGAAAAATATTCTGGGCGGTCAGATCGGAAATCCGCTCTTCCAGCCGGGGCACGCTGAATCCCTCCACCTGAAAGGACATGATGAAGCGGTTGGGAAGAATCCTTTCCCACACCTGACCGGCACGCGGGAGTGCCTCGCGCCCCGCGAGGTTTTGAAACAGCTCCCGGTACCACAGACCGATCTTCTGGACGGGGTCCTGAAGGCTGACGTGAAGGACGGCTTCGTCTTTCAGCATCGCATGCAGGGCAAGCTGGACGAGAAGGGCCGTCTTCCCGACGCCGGCGGGGGCGGCGACGGCGCCGAAGCCTCCCTCCGGAATCCCGTTGGCATCCTCGAGCCCGAGACGGCTCAGCGGGCTTGCGACATCCCAGTCTGGGCTGGTCATGGTTCCCCTCCACTGATTCAGAAAAACGACCTTGGCGGCGCCGCCGAAGAGCGGCAGGAGCCCTTTGGACTTCATCAGGCCGCGCGTTTCTTTTTCGCCGCCATCTCCTCGGCGATCTTTTCCGCCAGGCCCTGCGGAACCTGCCGGTAGAGGGCGAATTCCATCGTGAACTGGGCCTTGCCCTGGGTCGCGGACCGCAGAACCGTCGAAAAGCCGAACATCTCCGCCAGGGGCGTCTGGGCCTCGATGACGCACTGCGGGCCCTCGTCCTGCGCGCCGAGAATCATCCCGCGGCGCTGGTTGAGCAGCCCCATCACGGATCCCTGAAATTCCGTCGGCGTCTCGACCACCACCTTCATGATGGGCTCCTTGATCACCGGGCGCGCCCGCAGGTACCCTTCGCGGAAGGCGCCCCGCGCCGCGGCCTGAAAAGCCATGTCGGAAGAGTCCACGGCGTGCGATGCCCCGTCATCGATGACCACCCGGACGCCCGTTACGGGGAATTCCATACGCGGACCCTTTGCAAGACAGGAGCGGAACCCCTTCTCGCAGGCCGGGATGAACTGCGTGGGAATGGCCCCCCCCACGATGGCGTTGACGAACTCGAAATCCCCGTCCTCCAGGGGTTCGAGGTATCCGGCGATACGGCCGAACTGGCCAGCGCCGCCGGTCTGTTTCTTGTGTGTGTAGTTGAAGTCCGCCCGCTGCGTGATCGTTTCCCGGTAGGCCACACGGGGCTGGCCGGTGGTCACGTCGCAGTCATATTCGCGCCGCATGCGCTCGACATAGACCTCGAGATGCAGCTCCCCCATCCCTTCGATGATCGTTTCCCCCGTTTCAGCGTCCACGAAGGTCTTGAAGGTCGGATCTTCCTTGGTGAAGCGGGACAGGGCCTTGGACATGCCGATCTGCGACCTGTTGTCCTGCGGCATGATGGAGAGGGAAATGACCGGCTCTGGGACGAACATGGAGGTCATCGTCAAAGACAGACCTGGGGCGACGAAGGTGTCCCCCGAGGCGCATTCGATTCCGAAAAGGGCCCCGATGGTGCCGGCCTCGAGGGCCTCGATGTCCTCCATCTGGTCGGAATGCATCCTCACGACGCGCCCGATCTTGAATTTTCTCCCGCTGCGGGCGTTGATCAGGGTCTGTCCCTTGGAGATCACGCCCTGATAGACGCGAATGTAGGTGAGTTGCCCGTAGGGTCCGTCCTCCAGCTTGAAGGCGAGGGCGACGGGCGGGTCCGTGGTCCTGCTCGTCAGGACGACCGGGCGTTCCTCGTGGGCCGTATCCAGGGCCTCGTTCCGGATGTCCGCCGGACAGGGCAGATAGCGGGTGATGGCGTCCAGAAGCGGCTGCACGCCCCTGTTCTTGTAGGCCGAGCCCATCAGGACCGGTGTGAGGTTTCTCGCGAGGGTGGCGCGGCGGATCGCCTCGATCAGCACCCCCTCCGGCAGCTCCCCGCCCTCCAGAATGGCCTCCGTCAATTCATCGGAATCGAGGGATGCGGCGTCGATCAGCGCCTCCCGCCACCCCTTCGCCTGCTCGATCAACGCGGCGGGGATGGGCGCCTCCACGACACGTTCCCCCTTTTCGCCCTCAAAATAGAGGGCCTTCATCGCAACCAGATCGACCACTCCCTGGAAATCTGCCTCCAAACCGATCGCCATCTGCAGCGGAATGGCCCGGTGCCCCAGTTTGGACCTCAACTGCTCGATGACGCGCTCGGGGGACGCGCCACTGCGGTCGCACTTGTTGATGAACGCCAGGCAGGGAACCCGGTAGCGCTTCATCTGCTGATCCACGGTGATGGATTGGGACTGGACCCCCCCGACGGCGCACAGGACCAGAACGGCGCCGTCCAGGACGCGCAGGGACCGTTCGACCTCGATGGTGAAATCGACATGCCCCGGGGTGTCGATGATGTTGATCTCGTGGTCCCGCCACTGGCAGTAGGTCGCGGCCGAAGCGATGGTGATGCCCCGCTCCCGCTCCAGTTCCATGGAGTCCATCGTCGCGCCGACACCGTCCTTGCCCTTCACCTCATGAATCGCATGAATGCGGTCCGTATAATAGAGGATCCGCTCGGTCAGGGTCGTCTTGCCGGAATCGATATGGGCGCTGATGCCGATGTTGCGAACTTTTTGCTGATCGTTCTTCATGGTTCGTTCCCCGGGGATAATCCCCTGCCCGGGATTCCATCATCCCGCGGATATTCTGTATTCATTTTTGCGAAAACTTGACTTATATGGCTTCTACCGACTTCTTGTCAAGGAGATTATTCGATATCTCTTCCCTTTTTATTTGTCCCGGCTTGTGCTAAAGACTTTCAGAATCCGGGATGGCACTCCCGGACACTGCCCGCCCCGAGGAGGACCCCGCCATGCCCCGTCAGATCAGAATTTTCTCACTGAGCACGTGCAGTCATTGCAAGGCGACCAAGAAGTTCCTGACCGACAACGGCTTTCCTTACGACTTCAACGACGTCGACCTGCTCACGGGGGAAGCGCGTAAAGCGGCCCTCGCGGAGGTGGCGCAGTACAACCCGAACCGGACCTTTCCGACGCTGCTGATCGACGATCAGGTCATCGTCGGCTTCAACGAAAAGAAAATCCTTGCCGCGCTGGGGCTGTCATGAACGTCGGTCAGTTGTACGAAATGCTGAAGAAGACGCAGGAAGCGAAGGGCTTCTTTTTCAACCGCGACCGCGCACGCGTCCTCGATATCCTCCAGGATCTCCTCGTCAACCGTGAACGGTACGGCTACATGTCCTGTCCGTGCCGGCTTGCTTCGGGCAACCGGGACGAGGATGCGGACATCCTCTGCCCCTGCGCGTACAGGGAACAGGACGTCGCCGATTTCGGGAGCTGTTACTGCAACCTCTACGTCTCGCGGGAGTGGAACGAAAACGATGCCTTGCACGTCTACGTGCCTGAGCGTCGCCCGCCGGAAAAAATGACCGCCCTCTGATCCACGTTTTTCTTTTTTCGGCGTTGACAAACGCACAACGCATAAATATTTTACAGCCACTTCAACTCGAGGGAGAGGGAATCGTCCTTGAATAATTTCTACCGCTGCAAGAAGAAGGGGTGCCAGATCACTGAAGTCTGCATGGATACCTCGTGCGAATGGCGCCTGAAGAACGAAACCTTTTTCAACTGCACCTGGGTTGCCTGCAATTTCGGGCCCTTTACCCTGGAGGAAGTCGGGGAAATGATGGGAGTCACGCGCGAGCGGATCCGCCAGATCGAGGCGAAGGCGCTGAAGAAGCTACAGCACAAGAAGCGTCGGGATCAATTGAAGGATTTCGCCTCTCCCGACATCGAGTGGGAAATTTCCTGAGGCATCACTTCTTTTTGCGTTCGGACAGCCGCTCCAGAAACGTCTGCATGTAAACCTTTCGCTCCGCCCGCGAGAACAAAAGTGCGGCCACGTCGAATTCGAGTTCCAGGGCCGATGCCCCGTCCATGAGCGGCACCATGTGCGAGATCTTTTTGATCGCCTCCAGGGCGTTGGCGGAACGCTTGGTGAACTCTTCCGCCATGTTCAGGGCTTCCAGCATGAAACCCTCCGGCGTCGCCACCTTGTTCACCAGCCCGATGCGGAGCGCCTCCCGGGCGCCGATGGGCTCCCCCAGCATGGTTACTTCCTTGGCCTTGGCCATGCCGACACGCTGGCGGAGGGGATTGAACAGGGGGCTCACCCCGAATTTCAGCTCCGGGTGCCCGAAAATGGCGCTTTCCGAAGCGATGATGATATCGCAGACCGTCGCCAGGTTGAACCCCCCTCCCAGGGCGATGCCGCCCACCGCGGCGATGACGGGGCGAGGGAATACGTAGATCCGCTTGAGGTATCGGACGACGGATCGGAAGAAATCGTCAATCTCCGTATCCGCGAGGGTCGAAAGTTCCTTGATATCCATGCCGGCGCTGAAGACGTAATCGCCCCCGGTCAGGACCACGCAATTGACGTGGGGGTCGTTTTCCAGGGCCTTGAAACAGGCTTCGAGCTCCAGACGCATCTCCTTCGAAAGGGCATTCATCTCCTCGGGCCGGTTCAGGGTGACCACCGCGTATCCGTTTCTGACATCAACAAGAATCGTTCTGTAATCCATAGGGTTATGTTTAACCATTAATCTTTCTTGTTAACTCTTTTCCGGCCTTGAAGAACACTACCCGCCGATGACCAACGGCAATGTCCGAACCCGTTTTCGGATTTCTTCCCCGTTTGGGGGAGCGGTGACGGACGGTAAAGTTTCCGAACCCGCGCAGATCGATGCGCTCCTCCCGCGCGACCGCGGCGATCAGGGAGGAAAAGACCTGCCGGACGGCCCGGTCGATATCGCGGGGCGTGAACCCGGGGAGGCCGGCGCTGACGGCCGCGATGAGCTGTCTCTTGGTCATGATCGGATCCGCCCCCTTACGGGAGATAGAGGTAATACAGCCCCGAAGCGGCCCGGGCCTGGGACAACCCGGCCGCGGGAAAGGCCGTCACCAGGCTGCTCCGGACATAATCCCAGACGCCCGTCCGCTTCTCACTCGGGGTGACGATTTCCGGTTCCTCCTTGAGGCCGGCCAGGCGTCCCGCCTTGCGGACGGCCTGCTTGTACCCGCCGAGCTCATCCACGAGTCCGACCTGCTGGGCCTGGCGGCCGGTAAAGATCCGGCCATCCATCAGACCCGCCAGCCGATCCTGGGGGATCTTTCTGTTTTTTAGAATGATGGCCTGAAACTGGCCGTAGGAATCATCGACGACCGACTGGAGGAGGGC